>DBEYYM010000087.1:0-40154 GCA_048184675.1 Evtepia sp.
GCTCCAGCTCCTGGCCCAGGAAGAGGCCCCGCCCGGGCAGCCGGCATTTCCCCAAGAGATCCGGGGGCCCAAGGGGTTCCTGCCGGACCTGGGGGACGATGACAAAGGGGCAGCCCGGTTCTTCCAGGTTTTTTATGACAGCCAGGGCCAGGTGGTGTGGGTGAATATCAGCCAGATCGCCACAGTTACGGAGGAAGCGGCGGTGGACTACGCCGCCCAGTGCCAGGGAAAGGACCAGGGGACCCTGGACCGCTTCCGGTTTTGCCGCACTGCCACCCGGGATGGCCGGGGAGAGGTTTTGCTCTTTCTGGATGTCTCTGCCGACCGCCGGGACCTGCTGGCTGTGCTGGCCATTTCCGGGGGGATCGGGGTGCTGTGCTGGCTGGGGAGCCTGCTGCTGGTGATTCTTCTCTCTCGCCGGGCCATTGCGCCCATCGCCCGGAGCTTTGAGAAGCAGCGCCAATTTGTCACCAACGCCGGCCACGAGATCAAGACCCCCCTGGCCATCATCCAGGCCAACACCGAGGCCATGGAGCTCCACCAGGGCCAGAGCAAGTGGAGCAAGAATATCCGGGCCCAAACCGCCCGGCTGACGGGCCTCATGGAAAACCTGCTGACCCTGGCCCGGATGGACGAGGCCCAGCTGCCGGCTGCCCAGCTTGTGGATCTCAGCCAACTGGTGCAGGAGGGGTGCCAGGCCTTTCAAGAGACCGCCGCCCTGCGGGGAATTCTGATAGAGGAGGAGATTGCCCCGGGCCTTACCCTTCAGACCAGCCGGGAGCAGATGACCCAGCTGCTGTCCATTCTGCTGGACAACGCCGTCAAATACACCGCCGCCAACGGGGAGATTGCCGTCGCCCTCCGGCGGGAGGGGACCCGGGCCAAGGTGCAGGTGAAAAACCGGCCGGCCCAGATCCCGCCGGGAGACCTATCCCGGCTTTTTGACCGGTTCTACCGGGGGGATCCCGCCCGGACCCAAACCTCCGGGGGCTATGGCATCGGCCTTTCGGCGGCCCAGGCCATTGTCCAGGCCTGGAAAGGGACCATCACCGCCCAAAGGGAGGGGGAGGACACCATGGTCTTTACGGTGACCCTCTGACTTGGCTTCATACTTTGTTTACAGACGCTTCCAAGATCGTTCATCTTGGGAGCGTTTTTTCTAAGCTAAATCTAAGGTTGTTCCGGTAAAATTCCGGTTAAATCATCCGAAAGGAGGCATGTCCATGGACCTGCGCCATGAGTGGAAACACCGGCTGTCCCCTGGGGACCTGCCCATTCTCCGCCAGCGGCTTCGGCTGGTGGCCAAGCCGGACCCGCACGGGGTGGAAGGGCGCTACCATATTCGCAGCCTTTATTTTGACAGCCCCGGGGACAAAGCCCTGCGGGAGAAGCTGGACGGGGTTAACTGCCGGGAAAAGTTTCGTATCCGCTGCTACAACAAAGACCCCTCTCTGATCCACCTGGAGAAGAAGAGCAAGTATGACAGCCTAGGGAACAAGGACAAAGCGGTCCTGCGCCCCTGGCAGGTCCAGGCCCTGGTGGAAGGGGACTGGGACTGGATGCTGGAAACTGGCCAGCCCCTTATCCAGGAGCTTTACTGCAAAATGAAGGTCCAGGGCCTGCGGCCCCGCACTCTGGTGGAGTACATCCGAGAGCCCTTTGTCTATGGCCCGGGCAATGTGCGGGTGACCCTGGACTATGACATCCGCACGGGGCTGCGGTGTGTGGATTTTTTGAATCCTTACTGCCTCACCATCCCCGCCAAGGACGCCCCGGCCATTCTGGAGGTAAAGTGGGACGCCTTCCTCCCGGACATTATCCGGGACGCGGTCCAGCTGCCCCAGCGGCCGGCAGGGGCCTTTTCCAAGTACGCCGCCTGCCGCATGTATGATTGACGGAGAAAGGAGAACCATCCCATGACAACCTTTAACGATATTTTCAAATCCAGCTTTATGGAGAATGTGACCAGCGTCAGCATTCCGGATATGCTCATCTCCCTGGTGCTGGCTTTCGCCCTGGGCATGCTGATCTTTGTGGTTTATAAGAAAACCTATGCCGGGGTTATGTATTCCTCCGGCTTTGGGGTCACCTTGCTGGCCCTGACCATGATTACCACCATCACCATCCTAGCGGTGACCTCCAACGTGGTCCTGTCCCTGGGCATGGTGGGCGCCCTGTCCATCGTCCGCTTCCGCACGGCCATTAAGGAGCCCCTGGACATCGCCTTTGTCTTTTGGGCCATCGCCGTGGGCATCATTTTGGCGGCGGGCATGATCCCCCTGGCGGTCATCGGCAGCCTGGTCATTGGGGCCATCCTGCTGCTCTTCGCCAACCGCAAGCCCCACATCCGGCCCTATATCGCGGTGCTCCAGTGTGACAGCCAGGCCAGCGAGAAGGCCGCTGTGGAGTATCTCCAGTCTAAGGTCCAGCGGTGTGTGGTCAAGAGCAAGACCGTCCAGCAGGGAAGCGTGGAGCTGAATCTGGAGGTCCGCCTGAGAAACGAACAGACCGAGTTCATCAACACCTTGGCCGACATCGACGGGGTCAGCAGCGCCGTGCTGGTCAGCTACAACGGCGACTACATGGGATAAGGAGGGGGGCTTATGTCCACCAACAGACATGTGGATCTCGTTTGCGGGGTTCTCATCCTGGCCATCCTGGCCGCTGTGCTGGGCCTGTTCGCCATGACGGGAGCCACCGTGGGGGAGACGACCGTAGAGAAGGCATACGAAACCGGCCTCTTTGACACCTCCGTGGTCCACACCCTGGATATCACCATCGACGACTGGGAGGGCTTCTTGGCCGACTGTGAGGACGAGGAATATGTCATGTGCGACGTGACCATCGACGGGGAGACCGTCCAGAGTGTCGGCATCCGGGCCAAGGGAAACACCTCCCTGTCCCAGGTGAAAAACTATGGCAACGACCGCTACAGCTTCAAGGTGGAGTTTGACCACTACCAGGACGGCATCAACTACCAAGGCCTGGATAAGCTGAGCCTCAATAATATCATCCAGGACAACACTTACATGAAGGACTATCTCTCCTACCAGCTCATGGCCTCCTTCGGGGTGGATGTCCCCCTGTGCAGCTATATCTACCTGACCGTGAACGGGGAGGATTGGGGACTCTACCTGGCCGTGGAGGCGGTGGAGGAGAGCTTCTTGGAACGGAACTATGGCTCCGGCTCCGGCGAACTTTACAAACCCGACAGCAGCGACATGGGCGGCGGCCGGGGCGGCGGGAAGGATTTTGAAATGCCCGAGGACTTCGGCTTCTCCGACGGCCAGTCCCAGGAGACGCAGACTACAGAGACGGAAGACACGCAGCGCGTCCCTGACGTCCTGCCGGACCGTGGAGAAGAGGGCCTGCCCCAGGAACCCGATGCGCTTCCCGACCAGACGGAAGGTCAAAGCGGGGAGCTTCCCCAGATGGACGGTTGGGGAAAGGGCGGCAGCATGGACGGCGAACTGCCTGAAGGCATGGCCGGTGGCATGGACGGTGGCATGGACGGAGAACGACCCGATGACAGAGGCGG
This sequence comes from Evtepia sp., assembly GCA_048184675.1. GTDB lineage: Bacteria > Bacillota > Clostridia > Oscillospirales > Oscillospiraceae > Evtepia. Next base: position 3,539 of record DBEYYM010000087.1, read on the forward strand.
CGGCTTCTCCATGGGATCGGACGACGTAAAGCTCGTTTATACCGACGACGACTATGACAGCTATTCCAACATCTTTGACAACGCGAAAACCGCCATCACCGACACAGACAAAACCCGTCTCATTCAGTCCCTTAAGACCCTGAACGAGGGGGAGGACATTGCGTCTGTGGTCGACGTGGAGGAGGTTATGCGCTACTTTGTGGTCCATAACTTCGTCTGCAACTTCGACAGCTACACCGGCTCTATGATCCACAACTACTACCTCTATGAGGAAGACGGGGTTTTGTCCATGATCCCCTGGGACTATAACCTGGCTTTTGGCGGCTTTCAGCAGGGCGGAGACGCCACCAGCATGGTCAACTATCCCATCGACTCTCCCGTCTCCGGGGGGAGCACGGAGGACCGGCCCATGATCGCCTGGATCTTTGCCGATGAGACCTACACCCAGCAGTATCACGAGCTCTTCTCCCAGTTCCTTGCAGAGACGTTTGAAAGCGGGGCCTTTGCAGAGGAGATCGACCGGGTAACGGCCCTCATTGCTCCCTATGTGGACCAGGACCCCACCAAGTTCTGCACCTATGAGGAGTTTGAGACAGGGGTGGCTGCCCTCAAGTCCTTCTGCCTGCTCCGGGCCCAGAGTATTCGAGGGCAGTTAGAGGGGACCATCCCCGCCACCAGCGACGGCCAGCAGGCCGACAGCAGCGGGCTGGTGGATGCCTCGGCCATCACCCTTTCTGATATGGGCACCATGAACGCCGGCGGAATGGAGGCCATGGGCGGCGGTGGCCCCGGGAAAGAGGGCTTTGACCAGGGCCCCATGGGCGACGAAGAAGGCGTTGGAACGGACTCGCCCCCAGACCAGCAAACGGGCACTGTCCAGGGCCCAGGCCAGGGAAAAGGCGGGGGAAAGGGAACCTTCTCCCCGGGCCAAAGGACAGAAGGGGACGCAACCGACGGCGGAGAAAATAATCCGCCAGGGGCTACCGACGCTGATTGACAAGGGACGCGGAATTGGGTAAAATAGACAGGCAAGCAAGCTGGACAGCCGCGGGGGCGGGGCGAAAGGCCCGCCCGTGAGGAAAGTCCGGGCTCCATAGGGCAAGAATAACGGGTAACGCCCGCCGAAGGCGACTTCAGGACAAGTGCAACAGAGAGATACCGCCTGGCTCCGGCCAGGTAAGGGTGGAAAGGTGAGGTAAGAGCTCACCCGCCGGCTCGGAAGTGTCCGGTGCTGTAAACTCTATTCGGAGCAACACCGTGGAGGGGAATGTGACTGGCCCGGTCTCCCCAGGGAGGTGGCTGGAGCGTGCCGGCAACGGTACGCCTAGATAGATGGCTGTCAAAACAGAACCCGGCTTATAGGCTTACTTGCACCAAACGATCCTTCAGAAGGCCCACGCGGTCTCCGCTCCGGCAGAGACCTGGTGGGCTTTTTGAAACTGATATCTTGAAGGAGGCGCGCGATGAGTTTACCTGTCATTACCATTTCCAGAGAGTATGGCTCCGGCGGCCGGGCCATTGGCGAGCGGCTGGCCAAGGAGCTGGGCATCCCCTTTTATAACAAAGAACTCATCCTCATGGCGGCCAAAGAGAGCGGCTTGTCTGAGGAGTACATCAAAAAAACCGAGCAGATGAAGTCCACCAGCTTCCTCTATGGCCTGTATATGGGGGCCCAGCAGCTGCCCATGAATGACCAGATCTTCCTGGTGCAGAGCAAAATCATCCGCCAGGTGGCCGAGGAAGGACCCTGCGTCATCGTGGGCCGCTGTGCTGACTATGTCTTGCGGGAGCGGAAGGACCTGATGAGCGTGTTCATTCACGCCCCGCTGGAGTTCCGAGCCCAGCGGGCCAACAAGGTCTATGAAAAGGAAGCCGGCAACATGCAGGACTTTGTGCGGAAAAAGGACAAGAAGCGGGCTGCCTTCTACAACTACTTCTCCCAGAATAAGTGGGGCGACGCCCGCCACTATCATCTGGCCGTCAGCAGCGTCTACGGGGTGGATTTCGCCGTAGAGGTTCTCAAGCATGCTGCGATGTCCTTCCCGGGAGGGTTAGAACCATGAACGGTGAGCCCCAACCGGCCCAAGAAAATAAGATGGGCGTTATGCCCGTCCACCGTCTGCTGCTGACCATGTCGGGGCCCATGATGATCTCCATGTTCATCCAGGCCCTGTACAACGTGGTGGACAGCATGTTTGTCTCCTATATCAGCGAGGCGGCCCTGACCGCCGTCTCGCTGGCCTATCCTATGCAAAATCTGATGATCGCCGTGGCCACAGGCACGGGGGTTGGTATTAACGCCCTGCTCTCCCGGAACCTGGGGGAGAAAAACTTCAACATGGCCAATCGCACCGCCAGCAACGCCATTTTTTTGGGGCTGGTAAGCAGCGTGGTCTTTGCCCTGATTGGGGCTTTTGGTGCCCGGATCTACTTTACTGCCCAGGTGACGGACCCTGAGATCATTGCCCTGGGCCAGGATTACCTGTCCATTATTATGATCCTGGCCATTGGCTGCTTTGGCCAGGTTCTGCTCTCCCGGCTGCTCCAGTCCACGGGAAAGACCTTTTACAGTATGGTGATCCAAATGGTGGGCGCCGGCCTGAACATTGTGCTGGACCCCATTATGATTTTCGGCCTGCTGGGCTTTCCCCGGATGGGCGTGGCGGGCGCTGCCCTGGCCACGGCCATCAGCCAGCTGGTGGGCACGGGCCTGGGGCTCTACTATAACCTGCGGAAAAACCCGGAGATCAAGCTCTCCCTGTCTGGCATGCGCCCCAGCAAACCTGTGATTGTCCGCATTTACAGTGTAGGTGTGCCCTCCATTCTGCTTCAGACTGTGGCCTCCCTGCTGATCTTTGGCCTGAACCAGATCCTGGTGACCTTTTCTGAAACGGCCACGGCGGTCTACGGCGTGTACTTTAAGCTCCAGGGCTTTGCCTTCCTGCCCATTATCGGCATGAACAACGGCATGGTGCCCATCATCGCCTATAACTATGGGGCCCGAAAGCCGGAGCGGATCATGCAGACCATCCGGCTGGCAATTACCTATGCCGTGTGCATCATGGTGGTGGCTGTGGTGATCTTTCAGGCCCTGCCGACCCAGCTGCTGGGCCTCTTCCAGGCCTCGGAGGAAATGCTTGCCATTGGCGTGCCCGCCCTGCGGACTCTGAGCCTGTGCTTCCTTGTTGGGGGCTTTACCATTGTCTCCTCCTCGGTGTTTCAGGCCCTGGGAAAGGGACTTTTGAGCATGTCCATTTCGGTTTTCCGCCAGCTGGTGCTGGTGCTTCCCCTGGCCTACGTGTTCTCCCTGACGGGGAAACTGAATATGGTCTGGTGGGCCTTCCCAGTGGCAGAAGTTCTGGCCGGGATTTTGGCAGCCTATTACCTGCGGCGGGCCTATCGCCGGATCATCCGCCCCCTGGCGCAGCAGGATTACCAGTTTTGAGGGCTGGAAGACAGAATTAGGATGTACTAGAAAAATGCAGTATAAAAACTGAGAATTTAGTTAATCAATCCGATTTATTTTGTTGAAATAAGGCAGTATCATTAAACATGTAGGCGAGCTGGCGAAGGGAAGAAGAATGCTTGCAAAGGAAATTTTTCTCCACTTCTGTCGCTGCTCTCCCAGGCCTACCATTTTATTCGAGAACAATTGCCCTTTTTCGGCTTGCTGGAAAAGGACAGTGTTTTAGCTTGCTCCCCAAGAGCAGGCGATCTTTGTCAGTGAATCTTATTTTATTATGGAGGTAGATTATCATGCGCGTTCTGAACGAAGAACAGAAGAAGTGGGTTGAAGTTATCGGCGAGTTTGCTAAGAAGGAAATCGAGCCCATCATGCTGGAGTGGGACAAGGTTGTTGATCCTTCCAAGGCTATCCCCTTCGAGGCTTATGAGAAGGCATTCAAGCTGGGCCTGAACTCCTTCGAGATCCCCAAGGAATATGGCGGCAACAAGGTCGACCTGGCTACTGCCGAGGTTATGTACGAAGAGATGGGCTACTATGATGGCAACTTCGCTTCCGTCATGCAGACCACCAACCTGGCTCTGAAGCCCATCCTGATCGGTGGCACCCCCGAGCAGGTTCAGTACTTCTCCAAGCACATCCTGGAAGGCAAGGGCTATGGCGCTTTCGCTCTGACCGAGCCCCAGTCCGGTTCCGACGCTTCCAACGTGAAGACCACTGCTGTTAAGGACGGCGACGAGTGGGTCATCAACGGCGAGAAGTGCTTCATCACCAACGGCGGCGAGGCTGACATCGTCTGCGTGTTCGCTTCCACCGATCCCACCGCTGGCACCAAGGGCATCTCCGCTTTCATGGTTCCCACCAGCACCCCCGGCTTCTCCGTCACCAAGTATGAGGACAAGAGCGGCTTCCGCACCATCTCCACCTGCTCCCTGAAGTTCGAGAACGTCCGCGTTCCCGCTTTCAACCTGGTTGGTGGTGAGGCTGGCCTGGGCAAGGGCTTCGGCTTCGCTATGAAGACCCTGGACAAGTCCCGTGCTTGCGTCGGCGCTCTGGCTGTCGGTATCGCTCGTCGTGCTCTGGACGAAGCTATCGCTTTCGTCAAGGAGAGAGTCACCTTCGGCGCTCCCGTTTCCAAGCGTCAGGGCATTCAGTGGATGATCGCTGACATGGCCACCAAGATCGAGGCTTCCCGTCAGCTGGTTTCCCACGCTAACTACCTGCAGAGCCAGGGCCTGCCCTTCTCCACTGAGGCTGCTATGTCCAAGATGTTCGCTACTCAGTCCGCTATGGAAGTCTGCACCGACGCCATCCAGCTGATGGGCGGCAAGGGCTACATGAAGGAAGACTGCGTTGAGAAGCTGTTCCGCGACATCAAGGCTTACTGCATCTTCGAGGGCACCAACCAGATCCAGAAGATCGTTATCTCTGGCGCTGTTCTGTCCGGCAAGAAGCACTAATCTTTCCTGCTTTTTCTGTTCGCACGATAAAACGTGTTTCAAAAGACCCAGCCGAGTCATCGGCTGGGTCTTTTTCTCTGCCTTCCCAAGGGGGCGCAAAAAAGTCACCGCCTTTAAAAGACAGTGACTTTTTTCCTTCCCCCAGAGCAAACCGGGCAAGGCCCCTTCGTCTTGACCGCCCGCCGGCCTGTCTGGGCTTGCTGGTTCCTTTTTTCATCTTCCATCAGAGAGGACCCTCCTTTCTCCCTTACCTATGTACTATGGATTGGCGGCGAAACCTTACCATCTATCCCAAGATTTTTTGAGAGAACAGCAGCGGTATGGCCTTTGAGTCAGACCACCGCGACCCAATGCTATTACAGAAAGGATAGCACCAATCTGGGAATCTTTCCACTGGATTCCCATGGCCCGGAATCAAGGGCAAACGATCGTGATCTCTGGCGCCGTTCTGTCCGGCACGGAAGCGTGTGATAAAAAGACCCAGTCGAGAGATCGACTGGGTCTTTTCCCCCAAGGGGACAGAAAAGGGACACGGCCTCAAAGAGCCGTAACTTCTTTCTTTTTCCGAAGATCGAACCGATAAACCGCCACGGCAAAGGAGACCAGGGCACAGACCTCCACCACCGCGCAGCCGTAGGAGCGAGAGATCAGGTCATAGGCCAGCAGAGGGGGCGAGTTGACCAGAAAGAGCAGCCGGGTGCGGGCCATGTTGTGGGTCCACAGGGCCAGGGTGGTGCAGGCCATGGACAGGCAGGGGAGCAGGCAGTAGGGGCCATCCCAGGTGACCAGGGCGCAGCCAACGTACAGCCCGAGGAGCAGAAAAACCCATCCACGGCTTTTGGCCCAGGGCTTGTCGTTGTGGTAGCAGAGGACAGCCCGAAAAAGGCCCAGGCAGTTGGTGAGCACGGCGGTGTATGCGCCCAGCAGACCATAGTGGCAGGCCCACAGCAGGGCGCAGCCCATTTGCAGGCGGAGGATCTTTTTCCGGCTGCCGCTTTGCAGGGAGGTGAAACAGACCACCGAGGGAAACAACCCCAGGGCCTGGATGAGAAGAAAGGAAGGATCTGGCATAGGGTACCTCCTTGGAAATAAGATGCCTTTATTTTAGCGGGGATTTCTGGTAAACTACTATGAGAAATCTCATATAGGAGGAACGAATATGAAGGCCAAAGCCCTGGAGGAATTGTTCTCTTTTGACATCACGCCCTATGCCCGGCAGCAGACCTATCCCGGGGGAACGGAGATCTTCTCTGAGTGGCAGTCTACCAGCCAGCTTATCTACCTGCTGGAGGGGCGGACCAAGTGTGCCATCAGCCATGAAAACGGCGCGGTGACCATTTTGGACTTTGCCCAGGGTCCCTGCTTTTTGGGGGAGATGGAGCTGCTGGGGGTGAAGGAGGTGACCAGCGCCGTCACCGCTCTCACCGACTGCCGCTGCTGGGTGATCCAGCTGGAGGGGTGCCGGGAGCAGCTGCTGGCCGACCCGGTTTTCCTGCGGGAGCTGTGTGTCCTCTCCAATGAAAAGGCCATTCGTATCAGTGCTGCTGCGGCCCGCAACCAGATCTATCCCCTGAAAAACCGGCTGGCCACCTTTGTGAAAAACACCCAGCGCCAGGGGTTTTACCGGGAGCCCCACACCGAGGCGGCAGCATACCTGGGGGTGAGCTACCGCCACCTACTCTATGTTCTGGCGGGCTTTGTCAAGGAGGGCCTGCTGGAAAAGACGCCTCAGGGTTACCAGATCCTAGACCCGGCGGGCCTGGCAGCCCTATCCATTCCAGACCCCTTGGGGCTGGAACCGGGGCCTTGACAGGGATACAAAAGAAAAGTATAATTTGTGATACAAATCATACTTTTTGGAGGCGAGACGATGAAAGGACCAGAGGGAAAGCACGCCTGGACGGTGACCGTAGGGGCCAAAGGGCAAATCGTGATCCCCAAAGAGGCCCGGGACCTCTTTGCCATCCAGCCAGGGGACACCCTGATTCTCTTGGCCGACGAGAAGTGGGGGCTTGCTATCCCGGATAAGACTTCGTTGGATCCCCTTTTCCGGCAAATTTTTGGGGGAGAACCCCAGGTGGCGCCATGAAGATTGTGTTTTTCTGCATCCCTGCCCACGGGCACACCAACCCCACCCTGGGGGTGGTCCGGGAACTGGTGCGCCGGGGAGCCCAGGTGTGGTATTATTCCTTCGCCCCCTTCCGGGCGGCCATTGAGGAAGCGGGGGCCACCTTTGTCTCCTGCGACGAGGAAACCCAGGCGATTGCGCTGGACCCAGGAAAGAGTACCCAAGTGGGCAAGGACCTGGCCCTGTCCATGGAGCTACTGGTAAACACCACCCTGGCCCTGGATGAGCGGGTGTGCCGGGATATGGCACGCATCCGGCCCCAGGTGATTGTGGCAGACTCCATGGCAGTCTGGGGAAAGCTGGCGGCCCAAAAACTGGGAATTCCCTGGGTGTCCTCCACCACCACCTTTGCCTTTAACCGGGAGTCAGCGAAAATCATGGGCCAGGGCCTGGGAAGCCTGCTGCCCATGCTGCTGGCCATGCCCAAGGTCAACAAAAGCCTGAAACGCCTGCGGGCCAAGGGATATCCGGTGAAAAATGTGTTGTCCATTCTGCAAAATGACAACGATACCAATACCATCGTCTACACCTCTCGGGACTTTCAGCCTGCGGCGGAGACTTTTTCCGACAAATACGTCTTTGTGGGGCCCTCTCTCCGCCCGGTGAAGACCCCTCTGGCACCCAGTGACCAGAAGACGGTGTATATCTCCCTGGGCACGGTGAACAACCAGATTTTGCCCTTTTACCAGGCCTGCCTGGCCGCCTTAGGCAAGAAGCCCTACCGGGTGGTTATGGCCATTGGGACGGGAACCGATCCCCAAGGGCTGGGCCCCATCCCGGACCATTTCCAGGTGGAGCAGCAGGTGGACCAGCTGGGGGTTCTGTCGGCTGCCGATGCCTTCCTGACCCACTGCGGCATGAACAGCGCCAGCGAGGGCCTCTGGTTTGGGGTCCCTTTGGTCTGCTACCCCCAGACCCAGGAGCAGCAGGGGGTGGCCAACCGGGTGCTGGCCTGGGAGGCCGGGGTGCGGCTGACCGAGGGCAATCCCCAGGCCATTGCCCAGGGGATTGAGACGGTCCTCTCCGACCCCAAGTACCGGACCAATGCCCAGACCATCGCCCAGAGTTTCCGGGCCAGCGGCGGCCCCGCCCGGGCGGCAGAGGCCATTTTGACTGTGGCGGAAACAGGGAAATGAGAGACAAAAACAGCGCCGCCGAGGGTTCTCGGCGGCGCTGCTGCGTCATATCTGTGTGGGTTATGCCTGGGGGGTCAGCTGCTGGATGCCCAGCTGCAGGCGGCGCAGGGTCTCCTCCTTGCCCAGGATTTGGCACAGCTCCACGGCCCCGCCGGGGGTGGTGGGCTTGCCGGAGACGGCCACCCGGACGGGCCACATGATCCGGCCGTTTTTCAGGCCTTGCTCTTCGGCCAGGTGGATGAGGGCGTCGTGGACGGTGTCATAGGTCCACTGGGTCATGGCCTCGAAGACGGGGACCACCAGTTGGAGGGCCTCTAGGGAGTTCTCTGGGTTGGTCTTCATTTTCTTGTGGCTGTACAGATCGTTGGAATAGGCCGGCAGGGCATCGAAGAAGTCCACCATGGGGGGGATCTCCGTCAGGGTGTTCAGCCGGGTCTGGACCAGGGGGGCCACCAGGCTCAGGTCAATGTCGGGGCTCTGGATGGCCTGCTTCAGATAGGGTTCTGCCGCAGCCAGGAAGGCCTCGGGGGAGAGGTTTTTGATGTAGGCGCTGTTGAAGTAGTTCAGCTTCTCCAGGTCAAAGATGGCAGGGGACTTGGAGATGCCGGTGATGTCAAAGGCCTCCACCAGCTCCTCCAGGGTGAAAAACTCCCGTTCGGCCAGCTCGCCCCGGGGGGACCAGCCCAGCAGGGCCACATAATTGAGGATGGCATCGGTGAGATAGCCCTGGGCCTTCAGATCCTCATAGGAGGGGTCCCCGTGGCGCTTGGACATCTTGTGCTGGGCATCCCGCATGACGGGGGAGCAGTGGATGTAGGTGGGGATCTCCCAGCCAAAGGCCTCGTAGAGCAGGTTATACTTGGGGGAGGAGGAGAGATACTCGCTGCCCCGGACCACGTGGGTGATGCCCATCAGGTGGTCATCGATGACGTTGGCGAAGTTATAGGTGGGCAGGCCGTCCCGCTTCAGCAGGACCTGGTCGTCCAGGGTGCTGTTTTCTACGGTGATCTCCCCGAAGGAGGCATCGGAGAAGGTGGTGGTCCCTTCCTGGGGGATTTTCTGGCGGATGACATAGGGCTTGCCGGCGGCCAGGTTGGCGGCCACCGCTTCTTGGCTCAAGGTCCGGCAGGGATCCTCGGCCCGGTCAAAATCGCCGCTTTCCTCTTCTGACTCGGCCTTTTCACAGAAGCAGTGATAGGCGTGGCCTTTTTCCACCAGCAGCTCGGCGTATTTGCCATAGAAGCCCCGGCGCTGGGTCTGAATGTAAGGACCCACGGGGCCGCCTACATCGGGGCCTTCGTCGTGGGTCAGGCCGCACTCGTTCATGGTGCGGTAAATGAGCTCTGTGGCGCCCTCCACCTGGCGGGTCTGGTCGGTGTCCTCCAGGCGGAAGATAAAGGTGCCGCCGGCCTTCCGGGCGATGAGCCAGGTGTATAAGGCGGTGCGGAGATTGCCCACGTGCATATATCCGGTGGGCGACGGGGCGAAGCGGGTGCGAACGGTCCCGGTGGGGATCCGAGCCTCCAGCTCGTCATACCAGGTCATATCCATAGGAAAGGCCTCCCAATCAAAGTTATTGTTTTTTCTGGCTCATATTCTAAAATTCGGCGGGAGAATTGTCAAGGTTTATTGAGAGGATTCTTGCACGGAAAGGGTTGTTGTGGTAAGATAAAGGAACATGAAAATTGAGCCAGCCTGGCTTTCACATTGAAAAGGGGCGGAAAGCCGCCCATGGAGGTACTATGGAAAACGAGAAAAAAGTCATTTTAAGCGCCACCCAGCCCAGCGGAAAGATCACCCTGGGTAACTACCTGGGGGCCCTGCGCAACTGGGTCACCCTGCAGGAGGATTACAACGCCCTGTACTGTGTGGCCGACGAACATGCCATCACCGTCCGTCAGGATCCCGCCGCCCTGCGCCGCCAGACCCTGGAGCTCTATGCCCAGTTCATTGCCTGCGGCCTGGACCCGGAAAAGAGCATCCTTTTCATCCAGTCCCAGGTGCCCCAGCACGCGGAGCTGGCCTGGGTGCTCAACTGCTACACTATGTACGGCGAGCTCAGCCGCATGACCCAGTTTAAGGATAAGTCTGCCACCCACGCCGATAACGTCAACGCCGGCCTGTTTACCTATCCCAGCCTGATGGCTGCCGATATCCTGCTGTACCAGGCCGACCTGGTCCCCGTGGGGGAGGACCAGCGCCAGCACGTGGAGCTCACCCGGAACATTGCCCAGCGGTTTAACAGCGTCTATGGCGACGTGTTCACCATGCCTGAGGCCTACATCCCCAAGGTGGCCGCCCGGGTGATGTCCCTGAGCGAGCCGGAGAAGAAAATGAGCAAGTCCAGCTCCAATGAGAACTCCTACATCCTGGTGATGGACAAGCCCGAGGTCATTATGCGCAAGTTTAAGCGGGCCGTTACCGACAGCGAGGGGGGCGTCTACCGTTCCCCGGAAAAACCCGGCGTGTCCAACCTCATCGAAATCTACGCCGCCGTCACCGGCAAAACCCCCGAGGCTGTGGAGCAAGAGTTCTCCGGCCAGGGCTACGGCGCCTTTAAGCCCGCCGTGGGCGAGGCCGTGGTGGAAGCCCTCCGCCCCATCCGGGAGGAAACCGAGCGCCTGCTGGCCGACAAGGCCTATCTGGAAAGCCTCTATCGCAAGGGGGCTGAGAAGGCCGGCGCCATCGCCAGCCGCACCCTGCGGAAGGTCCACAAAAAGGTGGGCTTTGTGCCCCGCTGAGCTGGCACCCATGACCCAAAGGAGGGTAAGTTAGAATGACATTGGAACTGCCGGCAATCGCACGGATCGCAGCGGCCCTGGTGACCGCCCTGCTGATCTCCTTCATTGCCACGCCCTTTGTAAAATCCATTGCCCAAATGGTGGGCGCTGTGGACGTGCCAAAGGATAACCGCCGGATGCACAACCACCCCATCCCCCGGATGGGAGGCCTGGCCATTTTCCTGGGGTTTCTGCTTAGCGCCCTGATCTTTATCCCCATGAATCCCCCCATGCGGGGCATGCTCCTGGGCAGCGTTATCATTGTGATCCTGGGCATTTTTGACGACATTTACGCCCTGCCCGCCATGCCCAAGCTCATTGTGCAGATTGCAGCAGCCCTGGTGGCGGTGCTCCACGGCAACGTGATCCAGGTGCTGTCCAACCCCAATATTTTCAGTGAGAACCCCTACTGGACCCTGGGGAAGCTGGCCATTCCCCTGTCGGTGATCTGGATTGTGATTATCACCAACGCGGTGAACCTGATCGACGGCCTAGATGGCCTGGCGGTGGGGGTATCCACCATCAGTTCCCTGACCATGCTGGTCATCGCCATGCTGGTCAGTGAAAACGCGGTGGCCCTGATGATGGCCGCTCTAGCGGGGGGCTGCATCGGCTTTATGCCCTATAACCTGAACCCCGCCAAAATCTTCATGGGAGACACCGGCTCCACCTTTTTGGGCTTTATCCTGGCCACGGTGTCCATCCAGGGCCTGTTTAAGTTTTATACCATTATTTCTTTTGTGGTGCCCTTCCTGATGCTGGGTCTGCCCCTGTTTGACACTTGCTTTGCCATCCTGCGGCGGATCGCCAAGGGACAGAGCCCCATGGCCCCCGACCGCAGCCATGTGCACCACCGGCTCATTGACATGGGCTTTAACCAGAAACAGGCGGTGGCCATCCTCTATGTGATTAGTGCCATTTTGGGCCTGTCCGCCGTGGTGCTCACCACCAGCGGCGCGCTGAAAGCCATGGTTCTGCTGTGCGCTCTGTGCCTGGCAGGGCTGATCTCGGGGAAAATCTTCCTCAGCCACAACGAGAACCACCACGAAATCTCGGAAAAAAAGGAGTCCAACGACCATGCCCCTGAAAGTGATGACGATCTTCGGAACCCGCCCAGAGGCGGTGAAGATGGCCCCGCTGGTGAAGGAACTGGAGGCGAGACCTGAAATCCAGAGCATCTGCTGCATCACCGCCCAGCACCGCCAGATGCTGGACGACGTGCTGAACCTCTTCCGCATTACGCCCGACTATGATCTGGACATTATGGAGGCCCGCCAGAGCCTGTACACCATTACCAGCAAATGCCTGCTGGGGATGGAGGAGGTCTTTTCCCGGGAAAAGCCCGACCTGGTTTTGGTCCATGGAGATACCTCCACCACCTTTTCCGGCGCCCTGGCTGCCTTCTATCAGAAGATCGCCGTGGGCCATGTGGAGGCCGGCCTGCGCACCTGGGACCGCTACTCCCCCTTCCCGGAGGAGATGAACCGGACCCTGGTGGGAGACCTGGCCCAGTTCCACTTTGCCCCCACCAAGGCCAACCGGGAGAACCTGGAGAAGGAAGGGATCCGGGAGGGCATTTTCGTCACCGGCAACACGGTGATCGATGCCCTGAAAACCACCGTCCGGCCCGACTACCGCTTCCGCACAGAGCTGCTGAACACCCTGGATTACACCGGAAGGAAAGTTATCCTGGTCACCTGTCACCGGCGGGAGAACTATGGCCAGCCTATGGAGAACATTATGAAGGCCCTGCGCCGCATTGCAGAGGATTTCCCAGAGGCTGAGCTGGTCTACCCCGTCCACCTGTCCCCGGTGGTTCAGGAGGTGGCCCGGAAGCACCTATCCGGCCACGACCGGATTCACCTGATTGCGCCCCTGACCCCCGATGAAATGCACAACCTGATGGCCCGGTCTTCCTTTGTGATGACCGACTCCGGGGGACTCCAGGAGGAGGCCCCCGCCCTTGGCCGGCCCGTGCTGGTTCTCCGCCGGGAGACCGAGCGGCCCGAAGCCGTGGCCGCGGGCACGGTTCTGCTGGCCGGCACGGAGGAAGAGGTGATCTATCGCCACGCCGCCCGCTTGCTTACCGACCCTGCCGCCTATGAGGCCATGGCCAAGGCGGTGAACCCCTATGGGGACGGCAACGCCTGCCGCCGGATTGTGGACGCCATTCTGTGGAAGCGGGGCCTGCGGGCACAGCCGCCGGAGGAATTTTCCGTGTAAGGTCCCGGTGGAGAGGGGAGACTTCTTCTATGGAACAGAAAAACCGCACCATTTTGGTGATTGCCATTGCCATTACGGTCTTTGCTGCCGTTTTTGTAAGCATCGGCCTGCCCGCCCTCACCGGACGGGCGCCGGAGGTCCTCCTGCCCGATGTCAACCAGGAGGCTGTGGGGGAGGAGGACAAAAACTTCCTGCCCGTGGAGGTCACACCCGGCACGGTCCAAAGCGTCATCGCCAGCCTTTCCCGGCCAGAGAGCTACTACCGGGCCCTTACGGTCTGCCTCTTCTGGCAGGGAGGGGAGTCTGCAGACAAGGTGGAAATTTGGGCCGACGGGGACTATGTCCGCACGGCCAACACCGTGGGGGGTATCACCCAATACCGGCTGGTGGGGGAGGGCAAACTCCGCCTATGGTACGCCGGGGACCGAACCTGGAAGGAAACCACCGCCAGCAACGGCACCGCCGACCTGGCCCAGCGAATCCCCACCTATGAGGACGTGTTGGACCTGGATGCCAGCCAGATCACAGAAGCTGGTTATGAGGAAAAAAACGAGAAGTCCTGCATTTACGTAAAGGTGGAGCGGGCAGAGAACGTCTGGGACTGCTATTGGATTGAAAACGCCACGGGCCTACTCTGTGCAGCGGAAACCTATGAGGGAGACACCAAGGTCTATGAAATGACGGAAACCCAGCTGGTGACCCCTCTGGAATCTGGCACGGTTTTTTCCCTGCCGGACGGCACGGTCCTTCACGAGAGCAGCTAACCCTGAAACATCAGCCTTCGTCCTCCCGAAGAAAGAGGAGGGCCAGGGCCAGCAGGAGGACCAGATCAAAGTGGTCTCCCTCCCGCCACAGCAGGAAGAGAATGAGCAGCAGGAGAAGGTCTCCGCTGTCCAGCTTACCCAGCCCCAGCTTGCCCAGCAAGCCAGAGAGACTGCCGCTGGCCTTTCCGCCCAGCAGGGAAGAAAATACAGACTCAAATCCCGGGGGATGCTCCTCCGGGATTTTTTCATAGGGGCCGTCCCCCGGTATGTATGCGTTATAGATGGAGCTCACCCTCTTTCCATAGGCGATAGGCCTGGCGGGCCGCCCGGGACAGGCCTGCCAGCTGGCAGGCCCGGTCCAGCTTTTTCTGCCGGTCAGCCCGCAGGAAGGGCCGTAGGGCGGCGATGAGCGCGTCGGCCTCTTGGTCGGCCTGGCGGCTGGTCTGCACCAGCTCCAGCAGCTTTCCCACCTGGCTCAGCTGCTCCGGCCCCAAAAGAGGAGGAGAGCCTGCCTGGGCTGTGGGGGTCTCCTGGGGAGAGGGGGGTTCGCTGGGGTCAGGGGAGGGAGTGTCCCCGCCCATTCCCAGCTTGCCGGCCAGGGCCATGATCTGCCCCATGGCGTCGGGGTCGGACAGCAGGGAGTTGAGGGCCTCTTCAAAGTCGGCCATGGGACCATCCCTCCTTTCTTTGGGACCCGAGCAATTAGGGGTTCAGGGTTTTGTTCAGCTGCTCCATGGCTTTGGCGGCCTGGGGATCCGCCGAGAGCTCCTGCAGGACACCGGTGAGGGCGGTGGTGTCCCCCTGGAGGGCGGATTGGGCCGCTGCCTGAAGTTGGCTCACGTTCTTTTTCTGCAGGGACTGGAGAACCTTTCGGGTCTCTGGGTTAGACAGCATCTGGCGGATAGCTTTTTGGTTTTCCAGCAGCTGCTTGGCCTGGGGATTGGACCCCAGCGGGTCGGTGAAATTTGCCATAGTGTTGGTCTCCTTCCGGGTGTTGCTGTCCCAGTATATGAGGGGGGAGGGGGCAATGTGCCTGCCTGCGGCCAGAAAAAACAAAATAAGTCTGGAAAAACCCCATAGAGTGTGCTATGATCTTTCCGTCTCCCTTTTCCGCCGGATTTCGCGGAAAGGGAAACGGTGATACAATAGGAGGAAACGACAATGCTAATGGCCATCGATGTGGGCAACACCAACATGGTGTTCGGCCTTTTGGAGGGGAAAGAGCTGGTGGGCAGCTTCCGCCTGATGACAGACGCCAACAAGACTTCGGATGAAATTGGGCTGACCGTGTGCGAGTATTTTCGGCGGTTTAATTTGAACACGGACCAGGTCTGCGATGTCATCATCGCCTCGGTGGTGCCCCAGGTCATGTATACCCTGACCAACGCCATTATGAAATATTTCGGTAAGCGACCGCTGATTATCGACGACGATATCTCCCCGGAGATCCACTACGAAGGGGACGACCACCTGGGCGCCGACCGGGCGGTGGCCTGCGTGGCGGCCATGGAGAAATACGGCAAGCCCCTGGTGGTGCTGGACTTTGGCACCGCCACCACCGTGGACGCGGTGGACGCCCATGGCACCTACCTGGGCGGCTGCATCCTGGCAGGCATCCGGGTCTCCACCGATGCCCTCTTCCGCCAGGCGGCCATGCTGCCCCGGATCGAGCTGGTAAACCCCGGTACAGTGCTGGGGCAGAACACCGTTCAGCAGATCCAAGCGGGCTCAGTGCTGGGCTACATCGGCGCGGCCGAGTACCTCATCCGCCGGACCAAGGAGGAGCTGGGCTACGGCCAAGAGATCAAGGTGGTGGCCACCGGCGGCTTGGCCCGGCTGATCGCAGACAACACCGACCTCATTGACGTGGTGGACAGCCAGCTCATTGTGGACGGGCTGCGGATCATCTATGAGCGATACCGGAAGGAACAGAAGCAGGAGAAGGAAAACCGCAAAAACAACCCTTGCAACTAAACGCATCCGGCCCCGCCGCGGCATTGCCGCGGCGGGGCCGGATTTGGTTTGGAGCGGAATTTCTGTCTCAGACTATACTGGCAGTCATTTCTGGTTATTCTTGGGTGCAGGCTTCGGGCGCTTGGGTGAGCTGGAACTCCAGGTGGTCTAGGATCTCTTTGATTTCCGCGAAGTCCATGTCAGCGGCATAGATGCTGAAATAGAAGTGGGGCGTTTGGGAGGAAACCCAGATCTGGTTGCCGTATTCCGTCAGGATGCATTGCAGCCCGCTGGGGGTGGTATATTCCTCTGCCTGGTCGTAGTTGCTGGAGAGCACATAGTCCTCCGCCCAGTTGATGTGCTCTGTGGTGTAATAATAATCCAGGTCAATGTAACCTGTGTCGCCGTGGAGATAGAAGGCAGAGAAGTAACAACCGAGGAAGTTCCCTTTTTTATCCTCGATCAGGTAGGATAGATTTCCATAGGGAAGGCTCTCATACTGGGTTTCCATCCAGGTCAGGTCCCAGGAGGCGTATTCTGCCTGCCGGTCCAGAAGGAGCGTGGGGCTTTGTGAGACGAACTCCGTTTTTACGTTTTTCTGGGTGTCGTAAATGTGGCGTTCCCACAGGGGGCCTTCTGCGGAATCTACGGCGAAGGAGGTCCAATCGCCTGTACTGTTGCTTACGGTGCCGCCGAGCATTTCGTCAGAGGTCCAGCTTTGCGCCTTTTCCAGCAGGGAGGCCATCATTTCCTCTCGGGAGATAGCCTCTGGCCCGTTGGGGGAGCCGGAGCTAAAGGAGGTCAGGCCTTTCTTTTCGATGTCTGCCGCCATGGCGTCATTATCCGCCACGATGGTTCCGTTCTGATACTGATGAATGACGCCTGCAGCCACTGCCGTGCCGCAGCACAGACAGAGAATAGCAGCGGTTACCAAGATGAATTTTTTTCTAGACCTGCCTGTTCTGAAAGCCCTTTTCGGTCGGGCCTCCATGGCCTGGATTTTCCATTCCTCCGGCGTAGTGACCTGGTTCAAATGAGATAAGTTCATAACGGTTCCTCCTGCAGTCGTGTTTTCAGGGTGGCTCTGGCCCGGCTGAGCCGGGACTTCACCGTGCCGGGGCGGATGCCCAGAATGGCAGCGGTCTCCTCTACCGAGTATCCCTCAAAGCAGTGAAGGTACAAGACCTCCCTCTGGAACCCCGGCAGGGTGCGCAGCTCCTCCAGCAGGGCCTGGGCGCTGCTGTCTGGAGCCACGGCCTCCGGGGGAAAGGGGCTGTCCCCGGTGAGGGTCACCTTACGCCGCCAAAATTGACGGTGGAGGCTGACCGCCTGGTTCAAGGCCACCCGGATAAGCCAGGCCTTGATGTGCTCCTGGTCCCGGAAGGGGAGCTGGCAGGTGAGGAGCTTGAGGAATACTTCCTGATAGCAGTCCTCGGCGTCTGCCGGCTGGGCGCAGCGCAGGAGCAGGATGCGGGTCACGGTGTCGCTGTGCAGGGCCACGGCTTCTTGATAGGTTTGTCGATCCATGGGCGCTGCCTCCTTTTTTTGTGGTTTGAGGTCCTCACCCATAACACGCCCCAAGGGGGGAGGGGGTTCCAACCGGGCGAAAAAAACACGCCGCAAAGGACTGCGGCGTGTGGGGAGGAAGGGTCAGCCCTCCTGATGCTGGAAGTGATCGCACCAGGGGCGGAGGGTGCAGTGGGGGCAGTCGGGCTTCCGGGCCCGGCAGACCGCCCGGCCGTGGAGAACTAGACGGTGGCAGAAGTTGTTGGACTCCTCAGGGGGCAGGCAGGCCCGGAGCTGCTTTTCCGTTTTGCCCGGGTCCTTGGTGCCGTCGGTGAGGCCTAAGAGGCCGGTGATGCGCATGCAGTGGGTGTCAGCCACCACCACGCCGGGGGTGTTGTGGACGTCCCCCAGGATGAGGTTGGCAGTCTTTCGCCCCACCCCGGGCAGGGAGAGCAGCTCCTCCATGGTGCCGGGGACCTTCCCGTCAAATTTCTCCAGGAGCATTCGGGAGGCAAAGACAATGTCCCTGGCTTTGGCCCGGAAAAAGCCGCAGGAGTGAATGTAGGGCTCGATGTCCGCCGGCTCTGCCGCAGCCAGGGCCTCTAGAGTGGGGTAGTCGGTAAACAGGGCGGGGGTTACCTGGTTCACCCGCTCGTCCGTGCATTGGGCGGAGAGCCGGGTGGCGAAGAGGAGCTCATAGTCCTTTTCATATTGCAGGGAGCAAATCCCGTCGGGGTATAGATCTTTTAGGGCCTGGACAATGGCCAAAACGTCTTCAGGCTGTTTCATAAACGACCAATTCCTTTTTCTCTTTGTGGTGGTTTGAAGGGGTAGAATGGATGGTTTCATTATAGCACAAAGTGCTGCCAGCGTCATCAGGGTTTTTGTGGGGGGAGATTTTTATGGATTCCGTTATAGACACCTTTGTAGAAATGATGTAAAATAATACGATATCACAGAAAACCCAAGGGAACCCGTTCGGGTGAGTTTACAAGAATAAAAGGAAGAGAGTGCCATGCTGACAATCAACGATTTCCAGGCGGCAGCCCGTCGCCTGCAAAGTGTGATCCATACGATCCCACTGTCCACCTCCAAGACCTTTTCGGAAATGACCGGCGCGGAAGTCTATCTGAAATATGAGAACCAGCAGAAGACCGGCTCCTTCAAGGTGCGGGGGGCTTACAACAAGATTATGAAGCGGTATGAGGAAGGGGGCCTTCAGGCGGTGGTGGCCTCCTCCGCCGGCAATCACGCTCAGGGGGTGGCCTTCGCTGCCTCCCGCATCGGGGTGCCGGCCACCATTGTCATGCCTCGGTCCACCCCCATTGCCAAGGTCTCTGCCACCGAGGGCTATGGGGCCAAGGTGGTTCTCCACGGGGATATCTATGACGAGGCCTATGCCAAGGCCTGCGAGATCGTGGAGGAGGAGGGGGCGGAGCTCATCCACCCCTTTGACGATGAGGACGTCATCGCCGGCCAGGGCACCATCGCCCTGGAGCTGCTGTCTGACCTGCCCTTTGTGGATATGATCTTCGTTCCCGCCGGTGGAGGTGGGCTGATCTCGGGCATTGCCGCCTGCATTAAGCAGGTAAACCCCCGGATTCAGGTTATCGGCGTCCAGTCGGCTGGGGCGGACTCCATTGTGGAGTCCTTCCGTAAGAAGGAGATCGTCTCCTCTCCCACCGTTCACACCATTGCCGACGGCATTGCGGTGAAGCACCCAGGCAAGCTGACCATGGAGTACATTAACCAGTATGTGGACCAGATGGTCACCGTCACCGACGACGAGATCGCCGAGGCCATCCTGCTGCTCATCGAGCGGACCAAGCAGGTGGTGGAGCCCGCTGGGGCGGCCTCCCTGGCGGCAGTGCTGAACCAGAAGGTGGACATTACAGGCAAAAAGGTCTGCTGCGTCCTGTCTGGGGGGAACATCGACGTGTCCTTCATCCACCGCATTGTGGAAAAGGGCCTGGTCACCCGCTGCCGGCACCTAAAGTTCTCCACCATCATGCCCGACGCCCCCGGCGCCCTGGAGCGCTTCGCCCACCTGGTGGCCAAGGAGAATGCCAACATCATCAATTTCCAGCATGACCGGGTCCAGGCCAACCTGGACATTGGAGACGCCATTATCCACGTGGTCTGCGAGGTCAGCGGCAAGGACCACGGCCAGCGGCTGCTGCGCATCCTTGGCCAGGCGGGGTATCAGATTTTAGGTTGATTTCCAGGGGATATCAGATTGTATATTGTATTTTTTGGCGGGGTGGAGTATAATAAAACCTATACTTAGCCAGCCGCCTTTGGCAGGCGGCCCATGGGCAACGTAACATTCCTCGCCATTGATAGAACTATTGAAATAAAAAGGAGAGAGTATCGTGGTCAAAGATGTCATCGATTTCCTGATCCAGCATGATTCTGAGGTGGGCAACGCCGTTAAGGCAGAGTATGACCGCCAGCGCAGAAACATCGAGCTGATCGCTTCCGAAAACTTCGTCAGCGAGGCCGTCCTGGCCGCCGCTTCCACCGTGCTGACCAATAAGTACGCCGAGGGCTATCCCGGCAAGCGTTACTACGGCGGCTGCGAATGTGTTGACGTGGTGGAGAACCTGGCCCGCGACCGGGCAAAGAAGCTCTTCAACGCAAACTATGTCAACGTGCAGCCCCACAGCGGCGCTTCCGCCAACTATGCAGTTTACCAGGCCCTGTGTAAGGTGGGCGACACCGTGCTGGGTATGAACCTGGACAACGGCGGCCACCTGACCCACGGCAGCCCCGTGAACTTCTCCGGCCTGAACTACAACATTGTCCCCTACGGCGTGGACCCCAAGACCCACCGCATCGACTATGATCAGGTCCGCGACCTGGCCAAGAAGCATAAGCCCAAGATGATCGTGGCCGGCGCTTCCGCCTATCCCCGGATCATCGACTTCAAGGCCTTCCGTGAGATTGCCGATGAAGTGGGCGCTTACCTCTTTGTGGATATGGCCCACATTGCTGGCCTGGTGGCCACCGGCCTGCATCCCTCGCCCATCCCCTATGCCCATGTGACCACCACCACCACCCACAAGACCCTCCGGGGCCCCAGAGGCGGCGTCATCTTCTCCCAGGAGGAGGAGATCGCCAAGAAGATCGACAAGGCCATCTTCCCTGGCTCTCAGGGCGGCCCTCTGATGCACATCATCACCGCCAAGGCCGTGGCCTTTGGCGAGGCCCTGAAGCCTGAGTTCAAGACCTATCAGGAGCAGATCCTGAAGAACGCCCAGGTTCTGGCCCAGAGCCTGATGGACGCCGGCTTCCAGCTGGTCTCCGGCGGCACCGACAACCACCTGATGCTGGTGGACCTGCGCCCGGCCAACATCACCGGCAAGGAGATGGAGAAGCGCCTGGACCAGGTGAACATCACCGTCAACAAGAACACCATCCCCGACGATCCTCAGTCCCCCTTCGTCACCAGCGGCATCCGCGTGGGTGTCCCCGCCGCCACCAGCCGCGGCCTGCGGGAGGACGACATGAAGCTCATCGGCCAGCTCATGTGGAAGACCGCCACCGAGTTCGACACTGCCAAGGAAGAGGTCATTGCCGGCGTGAAGTCCATCACCGATAAGTACCCCATGTACGAGTAATCCACACCAGCACAAAGAGAGGGCGAGGTTTATCGCCCTCTCTTTTTTTTCAGCGGGCAGGGGAAGCCCGCCCGGGAAAGGAGGATGCCTCGTGATCAGTCCCCAAGAGCGCCAGCGCTGGGAGCGAATCTACCAGCGCCACCAGGAGGAAGTGGTCCTGGGCCGGAAAACCGCCCGGGAACTGATGGACTGCGCCAAGGAGTTTCTGGATTTCCGAGAGGTCCCGCCCCTGGAGCGGTATTCCAAAACCTTCCTCCGGCACCGGATGAGGACCTTTGAAACCAATTTCCAAGGCATGGAGGACCTGAAGGACAAAACCCCGGCCTTTGCGGTCTTTTTGGTGGAGCCCAACGAGAAAAGCCAGGCCTATTATCAGGACAGCGGCCTGACAGCTGGGGAGCCCCTGGAGATCTTTTTGGAGCTCCAGTCTGGTGATCTTCAAACCAGCAGCCCCACCCTCCAGGCTAAGCTCCGCCGCCTGGGGGGCATCGACCCAAAGGACCTGGCGGAACGAAAGCTGGAGTTTGTGTGTTATATTATGGATTCCTTCCCCGAGGACGAGGAGCACCCCCTGAACGAAAACAACCCCTGCATTTCCTCCGTCAACACCGTGGTCACCACCTTTGTCCCCGTGGTGGCCGGACCCGAGGAAGACACCCCCGACACCCCTCAAGAGGCCCAGTGGCGGAAATTATCCCTTTACGGAACGGACGACAACTGCTAAAATAAGGAGGATGACAACCGTCATCCTCCTTATTCTATGGATCAACCCAGAAAGGGGGCCACGCCATGTACCAGCCGCTGGCCGATGAACTCCGCCCCAAAACCATCGACGAGGTGGCGGGGCAGCGGCATATACTGGGGGAAAGGGGCGTCCTGGGCCGGATCATCGCCGGGGGCAACATCCCCAACATGATCTTCTACGGCCCCTCGGGCATCGGCAAGACCACCGTGGCAGAGATCGCTGCGGCCCGGATCCACCGGCCCTTTTACCGGCTCAACGCCACCACCGCCTCCCTGGCGGATATCAAGGCCATCACCGCCGACGTGGGCACCCTGCTGGCCCCGGAAGGGGTGGTGCTCTACCTGGACGAGATCCAGTACTTTAACAAAAAGCAGCAGCAGTCTCTGCTGGAGTTTATGGAGACGGGAAAGCTCACCCTCATCGCCTCCACCACCGAGAACCCCTATTTTTACGTGTACAATGCCGTCCTCAGCCGGTCCACGGTCTTTGAGTTCAAGCCCCTCTCTCCGGAGGAGGTCCTCCCTGTGGTTCAGCGGGGCATCCGGCGGATGGGGGAGAAGGGGCAGGTCACCGTCCGCTGTGAGGAGGGGGTGGCCCAGCACATCGCCCGCAGCTGCGGCGGGGACGTGCGAAAGGCCCTCAACGCCGTGGAGGCCCTCTTCGCCGCCCACGCCCAGGACCAGGGAGAGGTGGTGCTCACCCTGGAAGAGGCCCAGATGGTGGCCCAGCGCTCTGCCAACCGCTATGATCGGGACGGCGACAGCCACTATGACCTCCTCTCCGCTTTTCAAAAATCCATCCGGGGCTCTGATCCCGACGCCGCTGTCCACTACCTGGCCCGGCTGCTGGAGGCGGGGGATCTCATCTCCCCCTGTCGGCGCCTGATGGTCATCGCCAGCGAGGACATTGGCCTGGCCTATCCCCAGGCGGTGTCTGTGGTGAAGGCCTGCGTGGACAGCGCCAACATGCTGGGCCTGCCAGAGGCCCGGCTCCCCCTGGCCCAGGCGGCCATCTTCCTGGCCACCGCCCCCAAGTCCAACAGCGCCATCCTGGCCATGGAGGGGGCCCTGGCCGATCTGCGGGCGGGGAACACGGGGGAGGTCCCCGCCGATTTGCGGGACGCCCACTACGGCGGCGCCGCCCAGCTGGGGCATGGCCGGGGCTATCGGTATGCCCATGACTATCCCCACCACTATGTCAAGCAGCAGTACCTGCCCGACTCGCTGAAAGACCGGGTCTACTACCGCTACGGCGAAAACAAAACCGAGCAGACCGCCAAGCGGTATTGGGACCTGATCAAAGGGGAAGGCTAACCGAAGACCGTTTGGATCTTCCCCTCGGCCCGTCCCGGCGGCGAATAGTCCCACCGGTCGAGCCTGCCGGCTGTGACAAAATAGACCAGAGGCTCGGGGAAGGGCTCGGCGTCCAGCCGGTGAATGATGTTCAGCTTCACCTTCATCCGGTCGGGCAAAATGGCCTTGATGTACACCGAAACCCGGTCGTCCTCTTGGAGACCCTGGGTTTGGTCGGCCAGCCCCGTGAGATTGGGGGCCAGCTCCACAAAGGTCCCATAGGGTTTTACTCCCCGGACCCATCCGGCTACGGTCATGCCCGGGGAGAACCGGGCGGCGTTTTCCAGCCAGGTGCCCAGCAGCTCCTTGTGGGAGAGGAACAGCCGCCCTTGGTCCCGGTCTGCGCCGGTGAGAACGGCGAAAATTTCCTGGCCCACGGAAAACCGCCGGTCCGGGTGGGAGATTCGAGAGACCGAGCAGTTTTCAATGCCGATCATAGACACGACCCCGCAGCCAATATCCACAAAGGCGCCGAAGCCCTCCAAATGGGTCACGGTGGCGGGAAGCACCGTCCCCGGCGGGCAGGACAACAGGGCTTCCAGAGCCCGCTCCTGGGCCTGGCGGCGGGAGAGGAGAAGCTGCGGCGGATCCCCAGATCCCAGCCCTGTGACGGTTACGGCAATGGGTTTTCCCACCCGGGACAAAATGGCGATCTCCCGGGCGGTGCCTTCCCGGATGCCCAGGGCGGTCTCCTCCCGGGGGATGGTCCCGGTAAAGGGGCCCAGGCTCACAAGCAGATCGTGTTGCGGGGTGCACAGCACCGCCCGGCCCTCCAGAACGGTCTCCCGTTCCATGGCCCGGCGCAGGGCAGAGAGGGTGGCTACGGCCCCCTGGTTTTCGGCGGTGTGTAGAAGGCGCCCTTCCGGGAGATACAGGTTGGACATACGCTGCCTTCCTTTCTGTTCCATAAGTTCAGACAAAGTATATTCAAACCCAGGCAAAATATTGCCAATCCTTTCTTTGAGGGAGGTGTCATACCATG
Source organism: Evtepia sp. (assembly GCA_048184675.1). GTDB lineage: Bacteria > Bacillota > Clostridia > Oscillospirales > Oscillospiraceae > Evtepia. Next base: position 27,651 of record DBEYYM010000087.1, read on the forward strand.
GATATCCAACCCGGCGACCTGCTGGAGATGAAAAAAGAGCACCCCTGCGGCGCCCGGCGGTGGGAAGTTCTCCGGGTGGGGATGGACTTCCGCCTGCGCTGCACCGGCTGCGGCCGGGAGGTGATGCTCCCCCGGAGAAAAGCCGAAAAATCCCTGAAAAAAATCATTTCCTCGGCCCCCGATGCCGAGTAAGACAGGAGGAATCCTCTATGCGTTATGAAGGTCAAATCTATCGTCCCCCAGGAGAGTGGCGGAGCTACCTGCTCCAATGTACCGTGGGCTGCTCCCACAATAAGTGCACCTTCTGCGGCATGTATAAGCTGAAAAAATTCCACGTCCGCCCCATGAAGGAGATCATTGAGGACATCGCCATGGCCCGGGAGTATTACGGGCCCGACAACGTGGATAAGGTCTTCCTCTGTGACGGCGACGCCATCGTCATGCGCCAGGCCCATCTGCTCCAGATTTTGGAGGCCCTGTACGCCGCCTTCCCCCACCTGCGCCAGGTGACGGTCTATGCCGGCACCCGCAGCACCATGACCAAGAGCCAGGAGCAGCTCATCGAGCTGCGTCAGGCCGGCCTCACCCGGGCCTATCTAGGGGTGGAGACCGGCTGGGACGACCTGCTCAAGCAGGTGAACAAGGGGGTCACCTCTGACCAGATGCTCCAGGCTGCCGCCCTGCTGAAAAACGCTGGCATTGACCTGTGGGTCACGGTGATCCTGGGCCTGGGCGGCCCGGGGGAGGGCTCCAAAAAGCACGTGGAAGAGACCATCAAGGTCCTGAACAAAATGCAGGCCAACCACGTCTCCTGCCTGTCCTACATGCCGGAGCCCAACTCTCCCCTGTACCAGGATGTCCGGGCAGGGAAGTTCCAGATCATCTCCGCCCGGGAGTCTTTGGAGGAGACCCGGGCCCTGGTAGCCGGCTTAGACTATGGCCCCTTCCACTTTACCAGCAACCATGCCTCCAACTATCTCCCCCTGAAGGGCACCCTCCCCGACGACCGGGAGAAGTTCCTCAAAATGATCGACAGCGCCCTGGGCGGGAAAAGCAAGATTCGCAGCGAATTTTCCCGGGCGCTCTGAGGCGGCAGCCCCCTCTGGAAGGAATAGGATCCCAATAGAAACGTCCCTTGACACAGGAATCTCCCTGTGCCAAGGGACGTTTTTTCATTTTTACGGAAAAAGTTCAAAAAGAGGATCCATACTACCAAGGGAAGGGAGGGTGTTTTGATGCATCATCAGATTCAGAGGGAAGACCTCATTCGCTTCTTAGACCACCTGCGGCAGGAGGAGCGCAGCCCGGGCACTGTGGCAAACTATAACCGGGACATCTGCTGCTTTATGGCTTTTCTGCCGGAGGACGGGCTGGTGGACAAAAAGCGGGTTTTGGGCTGGAAAGAAACCCTCACCGCCCAATACGCCACCAGCACCGTCAACACCATGCTGGCCGCCCTGAACAGTTTCCTAGGATTTCTGGGCTGGTACGACTGCCGGGTGAAGGCCATCCGGCAGCAGCGCAAGCTCTTTCGGGAGAAAGAGCGGGAGCTGGACAAAGGGGAGTACCTCCGCCTGCTGGCGGCGGCCAAGGGAATGGGCAAAGGCCGATTGTATTTTCTTATGGAGACTTTAAGCTCCACGGGAATTCGGGTCTCCGAGCTCCCCTTTATCACCGTGGAGGCCCTGGCAGCCGGCCGGGCCACGGTGGACTGCAAAGGGAAGCGGCGCACCATTCTCCTCACCGGCAAGCTCTGCCGGCGGCTGAAAGGCTACTGCCGCTCCAAGGGGATCACCGCCGGGCCGGTTTTCGTCACCCGAACGGGCCGGCCCTTGGACCGCTCCAACATCTGGCGGGAGCTCCAAGGACTCTGTGCCCGGGCGGGGGTGGACAAGCGAAAGGTCTTCCCCCACAATTTCCGGCACCTGTTTGCCAAGGCCTTTTACGCCTTGAAGCAGGATATAGCAAAGCTGGCGGACCTTCTCGGCCACGCCAGCATCGAAACCACACGAATTTATATTATGGAAAGCGGCGCAGAACACAGGCGCCAGATAGAACGCTTGGGCTTTGTCCTTTAGCAACAAAATTCCGATTTTGTTGTACTCTCCCCCAAAAAACGGTGTGCAAAACCAGGGGGGCATTCCCGTGCGTACCTAAACCTTTACATATTTTAGCACAAACGTCCCTAAAGAATCAAGTATGAAACAATAAATGGCATGAGAAAAAGAACTGGAGATGACGTCGAAAAATCCCCAGTGCTTTTTTCATGCCGTTTTTTGTCGTAAATAGGGCTTTTTTCCGCCGGAATCTGAACGCGACAGGTTCCGCCCTGCCTGGCCTAGCTTCCGCTTACAACAAAATCGGAATTTTGTGGTGTTCCCTGCGTTCCTGAACCCCACAAAAGGAAAGGGGGGAAGCATGAGAGAGTCCTTATTCGAATATTGCGTCAGGACGGACCACCGGCCGCTGCTGGCCCAGTGGCACCCCACCCGCAACGGGGACCTGACGCCCAACGACCTGACCTTTGGCAGCCACCAAAAAGTCTGGTGGCAGTGCAGCCTAGGTCACGCCTGGCAGACGGCAGTCTACACCCGCACCAGCGGGGAGAGTGGCTGCCCCTACTGCGCGGGCAAACGGCCCTGGCCGGGGTTTAACGACCTGGCCTCCCAGCACCCCGCTCTGGCAGCCCAGTGGCACCCGGAAAAAAACGGGACCCTGACCCCGGATCAAGTGGTGGCGGGCAGCAGCCGCCGGGTCTGGTGGCAGTGTGAAAAGGGCCACCAGTGGCAGGCCATGGTAAAGGCGCGGGTAGCGGGGAACGACTGCCCCTGCTGCGCCGGGCGCAAGCTCAGCCCCGGGGACAACGACCTGGCCGCCCAGTACCCCGACCTGGCAGCCCAGTGGCACCCCACAGAAAACGGCGCCCTGACCCCCCAGCAGGTGGTGGCGGGCAGCCGGCGAAAGGTCTGGTGGCAGTGCCAGCAGGGCCACGTGTGGCGGGCGTCCATCGTCTCCCGGGCCCGGTCTGGAGCGGGCTGCCCCTTTTGCACGGGCAAAAAGGTAACCCCCGGGGACAACGATTTGTCCACCCTCTTTCCGGCCCTGGCCGCCCAGTGGGACAGCCAGCGGAACCAGGGGCTGGACCTGGCAGAGATCTCCCCCTACAGCAATCGCCGGGCCTGGTGGCGGTGCGACAAAGGGCACCAATGGCGCTCAGTGATCAGTACTCGGGCCAGAGGCAGCGGTTGCCCCTACTGCACGGGGCGAAAGGTCCTGGCGGGGTTTAACGACTTGGCCACAGTATATCCCCAAATCGCGGCCCAGTGGCACCCCACCCTGAACGGCGGCCTGACGGCCCAAATGGTCACCGCCGGCAGCCACCAGAAGGTTTGGTGGCGCTGCCCGGAGAACCACGTCTGGCAGGCGATGGTCTACTCCAGAACCAGCACTAAGAAATGTGGCTGCCCGGTGTGCGCCGGGGTGGTCAGCCAAAAGAAGCTGGACCGGTACCGGATGGAACCCGTCCCCCCACCCCAGGAAACGGACGAGCCCGCCTGACCCGCCCCCTGGGGGCCTGGAAACGGGCGAAAGAAAAAATGAGAACAAAAAGGAGGAAACCATGAAACGAAAATTTTTAGCGTTACTTTTGTCCTTTTGCATGGCGTTATCCCTCTTGCCGGTAAGTGCATTGGCAGAGGGGGGAGATGAGAGTAGTGACACCAGTGCTACCTCTGTAGCCAAAATTGGTGAAACCATTTATACTACGTTGGATGAGGCAATTGAACAGGCGGAAAATGGTGCGACCATTGAGCTGTTGGCAGATGCGACAGCCAACAAAACCTTCTCCAAGTCCCTTACATTTACAGGGGGATATACTGTAAATATGGACGTATACGGTTGGCGGTACACAGGAAACTTAGTGTTCGATGGCGCCAACTTAAATATCAACACTGATGCAAACTCTCCAATTGCAAATAACACAGAAGCATATAAATGGTTTACAATGGTTCTTGGCGGTTCTATTACGGCCAAAAATAAAGCCAATATCAAATTTGTTTTTGATTCCTCTTGTGGTACAAATTGTGCTATTTATACTGGTTCAGGCGGTGTTACAATTAACGTTGAAAACAGTTCGACATTTAGTATTATCGGAAAAAATACTAAGGGAGTAACTGGTCAGGGAATTCAGCTCGACTCTACAGCTAACACTGGCATCTATGTTACAGATAACAGTCAATTTCTAATTGATGGTACCAACCGCGGCTATGTAAACAGTCCAACTATTTATGTGAAGGATTCTACTTTCACTGTTCAAAATTGTACCAGCAACGCATCTAACGGCGGTAATTTTACAACCATCAACTCTGAAATTAATTTCTTGAACAACGCTGGGCATGGCCTCTCTGCAACCAATTTGGTTATCCAGAATTCTACAGTGACCTGTAACAACAATGCTTATTATGGAGTAACTGTAGGAACAAAGATGACGATGGATGGAACCTCCGAACTTACTGCAAATGAAAACGGCACAGGGTTTACTGGCGGTGCGTTGCGCCTCGCTAATTCGTCCACTATCGGTACCTTTGACAGTGGCGCAAAAGTGGAGCTAAAGGGTAACTATCGTAATGCACTAGAGAATTATGGTACTTGTACATTTGAAAATGGTGTAAAGCTGGAAATTATGAATAACACGGCACCGGATAATGGAGCGGGCATTTTCAATGGTGCTAACGGAAAACTTACTCTTCCTGATGATGCCGTAGTTATGTATAATAAAGCTGCTCAAACTGGCGGAGGTGTTTGTAATAGGGGTACAGTCACGATTCCTAATTCTGTTTCTCTTTACAATAACCATGCTAGTACTGCAGGTGACGATATCTACAACACCGGTACCATCACCTTCGGAGCAGTCGGCTCTGACTGGCGCTTAGACGGCGATGAAGACAACATTGGCTGTTCTGACGCCATCGACGGCTGGTACCTAGATGGCTATGATGAGGACAACACCCGTTGGGAGGCTCACACTGTACCTTATTACGTACAGGAGTTTGAGCTTTTTGATCAAAATGGCACAGCCTCCGTTGAGGGTAATATTGCCCTCAAGGCAGCCCACAAGTTGATTCCTGTGGAAGATTCTGACCGGTGGGAAATTTCCAAGTCCAAAACGGCCGACAATCTGGTGAAGCAGTCTGACGGTACCTATACCTCTGATGTGACCCTCTCCCTGCCTGCAGCAGATTATAAGCCATCTGTCGATGTTGTTATGGTCATTGATGTTTCCAGTAGTATGAAGGACGCTGACATTAATGAGGCAAAAGCAGCCGCTACTGCTATGTGTGATGAATTGTCTCAAAAAACAAAGGTAGATGTGAAAGTTGGTATTGTTACTTTTGATAAGACTGCACATCAGTTAACAAGTGGACTTGTCGATATTAATACTGCTGAAAATGCTATTAATGAGATTGTAGCATCTTCTGGTACTAATATGATGGCTGGCCTTATTGCAGGAAAAGAACTGTTAGACGCTGGTACCGCTATAGATAAATATTTAATTTTAATGAGTGATGGTATCCCTATTTATTGGGCTGATGCAAATGGAAACCCTTGTAACAAAACTCTGGAATTTTATGCTAAAGATGGTACAACGCTAACGGGAACTCGTGAAGCAGGAGCAGAGCCAGAGGATTCCAACAATGATTTTTCTTCTATGCTCACAATGGAAGAAATCCTTAGTGCAACAGATTGGGATACCGATAGTGATACCTGGAAAGTGATTTCTGATACGGGTGTAACAATAGAAAACGGGTATACATACTCCAACATTCAGAAGTCGACTTATATGACCGCACAATACATGCTTAAAAATATTATTGGTCAATACCATATGAAAATGGTTGCTTTTGGTACAGATAAATATGATGACAATGTGGTCTACAAATACGGTGAGAATTTCTGCGATTGGATTGGACAGCAAACAGACGTTTCTTATTACAAAATTTCGAAGCCAGGATATGGTGGAACTGCTGGTCAATTAACACAAGCGTTTGAAGAGATTGTTGATGAACTGATCCAACTGGTCGACGCCGGCAGCTCTGTCATTGACGTGATCGGCAGCGGCACGGATGATAAGGGCAATGCTTATAACTTCGATTTTGTGAACAGCAGCGATAATTTGATCCTCACCGTTGGAGGAAAAGCACAGGATGTCACTGAGTTGACTGTGGATCTTGGGCTCCAGGACAACAATGAAACTGCACGCTATGGCTTTGGAACGTCCTCCGCGGACATTGATGGAGGGTATCCCTTCGTTCTGCATTATTACGCAAACGGTCAGGATGGAAACTCTGACGAGTGCTTTGTTTGGGATATCAATGTTCCGGTTACGAAGGATGAAACCGTCCAGCTGACCTATACTGTCCAGCTGACCAACCCCCAGACCACTACCGGCATCTATGGAACCTACGACGCTGACGGCAGCGAGAAACTCCCCGGCCTGTACACCAACAACAGTGCCACCCTGTACCCCATGGATAGCAACGGTGAAAAGGGACTTCCCGAAACCTTCCCCAAGCCCACTGTCTCCTATGAGGTAAAGGCAGAGAAGCCCACCAAGCCCACGAACCCCGCAAATCCCACCACCCCCGTAACACCTCCCCCGGCGCTGAACACCGAGGACCACTTCGCCTACATCATCGGCTACCCCGTGGACTATTACACCGGCGAGCCCACCGATGACCAGACGAAGAAGCCTGTGAAGCCCGAGGGCAACATCACCCGGGCCGAAGTGGCCACCATCTTCTTCCGTCTACTCACGGATGAAGTGCGGAATGAGTACTGGAGCCAGACCTGTGAGTACAGCGACGTGGATATTGACGACTGGTTTAACAACGCCGTCTGCACCCTGTCGAACTTCGGCATCCTCAAGGGCTACGAGGACGGCACCTTCCGGCCCAACGGCAACATCACCCGGGCCGAGTTTGCCACCATCGCCGTTCGGTTCTTCGAGGTGGAGTACAACGGCAAGGACCTCTTCCCTGACATCGACGGCCACTGGGCCCAGGATTACATCAACCAAGCTGGCTTCGCCGGTCTGGTTGAGGGCTATCCCGATGGCACCTTCGGCCCCGAGAAGCTCATCACCCGTGCCGAGGCCGTGACTATCGTTAACCGGACCATCGACCGCCATCCCGACAAGGAGCATCTCCTGGACGACATGCTGGTCTGGCCCGACAACATGGACACCACCAAGTGGTACTACGCCGACATGCAGGAGGCCACCAACTCCCATGAGTACACCATGCACACCAAGACGGCCGAGACCGAATCCCAAACCAAGTATGAGATCTGGCAGAAGATTCTCCCCGTCCGTGACTGGGAGGCTTTCGAAAAGGCTTGGGCCGACGCCAACGCCGCTGCCAACCCCGGCGAAGTGGTGCGGTAACCTCCCTCGCAAAATTCCATAACCAAAGCACACCAAAAGGGCGCTGGAATTTTCCAGCGCCCTTTGGCTTTCTGTGCAAGGTGTGCACCCAGCCGTGCAACCTGTTCCAAACACCTTGCGCGGGCCTCCCATCCATGGTTAAATAGCACCAGAACATCATCCACGGAAAGGGGGAGGCACCATGCTAAAAATCAAGCTGCTGCTCAGTGAAAAGCGGTATGCCTCGGTGGCAAAGGAGCTGATCGACTCAGGCCATGTGATCGACGACGAGGCAGAGCTCCTGCTCACCGAACGGCAGGACCACCCAGACCACCTGATGGCCAAGGACGCCGGAACCCACGTGCGCCTGGCCCTTTCCCAGGTCACCTTCATCGAAAGCCTAGGCCATGATATTGTGGCCCACAGCGACGGCAAATCCTACCGGCTGTCAGAGCGGCTGGTCCGGCTGCAAACCATTTTGAATCCCGCAGATTTTCTCCGGGTGAGCAACTCTGCCATCGTCAACGTCCACCACATCCGCACCATCAAACCCGCCCTATCGGCCAAGTTCCTGCTGACCCTGTCCGATGGGGCCACGGTGGATGTGACCCGAAGCTATTATTACAGCTTCAAAGAATTTTTTCATCTGTGAGGAGGGGTGCTTATGTTGTCCGTTCTTTGTCTTATCATTTTGGCCGTGATGGCGGTGGTTGCCGTTGTCAGCGTCCTTGTCTATCTGCGGATTTATACCAGGTGGGTCAACCGCCGTCTGGCCGGCCAGGCGCCGGGCAAGCCCATGTGGTCTCCCCTTCGGTTTTGCCTGACCTGCGCAGGGGTCTTTGGGGCTCTGCTGCTGGTGCTGGTGCTGTACCTGGCGATCTCCCCCAGCTTTGGGGACAGGGCCACCCAGCAGTCCCAGGCCGCCTACCAGCTCTATTCCCAGGCCGATATGGAGGGCACCTATCTAGAGGGGTTCTCCCTGGAGGAAAACCCCGGCTACGCCCGGTACACCGCCCAGGACGACCATTTCCGCTACACCTGCTTCCTCAGCCAGGACCCCTACGACGGGATGCACCCCAGCTTCCTGGTCTTTGTGGAGAGCCTTGCGGATCCCCAGACCCACTACGAAGCTGCCAGCTTCTACGGAACCTTCCAGACAGACGGCGCCAAGGACGCCGCCAGCGGCTGGGGGGCAGGGGGAGGCGTCCCAGAGCCCCTGGTTTGCTTTGTGGGGAGCGTTAGCCAGTTTTCCGGGACTTTTACCGGCACCTACGGTCTTTTCACCTCAGAGGATTTTGACCGCTACTGGACGGCATACGAGGCGGGCCTAGAGCGCGATGAACTCATCGACGATCTCCCCTACGCCTCTGTTAAGGCCCAGTTCACCCTCTCCTTCTCCTCCGACTTTGGCACCGGCGCTGTGACGGGCACGGAAGGGCAGTTTTCCCTGACGGCGGAGCCATGACCTTGCTCTTCCCATCTCCCCATCCCAACGGCAGCGGCCGCCCTTGTAGGCGGCCGCTGCATTTTCTTTCCCCGAGGAACCGGCCCCCGGGGACCAAACTTTTTTTATTTTCCCCTTGACAAAATGGTTTACTACGTGTAGACTAAAAGCAGGTTTACAAGAAGTAGACCAAAAGGAGGTGTTCCAATGAACGACATTCGACTGGGCCCCGTGGAAACACGGTTTGCCAATGTAATCTGGGCGCATGAGCCCCTATCCTCCGGCGCCCTGGTTAAGCTCTGTGAAGAGGAGCTGCACTGGAAGAAGTCCACCACCTACACCATTTTGCGCCGCCTGTGTGAGCGGGGGCTTTTCCAAAACGTCAACGGGACGGTCTCTTCCCTGCTGTCTAAGGAGGAGTTTTACGCCCTGCAAAGCGAGACCTTTGTGGAGGAGACCTTTGGCGGCTCTTTACCAAAGTTCCTGGCCGCCTTCTCCCGGCGCAAGACCCTCTCTGACCAGGAAATCGCCGCCCTGCAAAAGTTTATCGACGAAAGGAGGGGGTAACGTGGGCAGCACCTTTTTAACCGTGGTGAACATGTCCATCACGGCGAGCATCGTCATCCTCTTTGTGCTGCTAGGAAGGGTCCTGCTGAAACGAACGCCGAAGATCTTTTCCTACGTCCTGTGGGCGGTGGTGCTGTTTCGGCTTCTCTGCCCCATCTCGCTGCCCGCTGACTTTTCCCTGCTCAGCTTTGTCCCCGCCACCACGGCGGTCTCTGGGCACATAGAGCACATTTCCCTAGCGCCCCTTCCCACTGCGGAAGACCCGGCCACCACCCCATCCTGGCCCGCAACCGGCCAGGAGAACACGCCCGCGCCGGTCCAGGCGGAAGATTCCGCCGCCCGTCCCGCTGTCTCGCTCCTGTCCGTCGGCACCGGCATCTGGCTGGCCGGCATGGGCGGTATGGTGCTCTATGGGGTTGTTCAGGTGATTCTGCTGCGCCGGCGGCTGGTGGGCTCGGTCCCTGTGGGCGACGCCATCTACTGCAGCGATTACATCACCACGCCCTTTGTTGCCGGCGTTTTCCACCCGAGAATTTACCTTCCCTCCACCCTACCTGACCAGGAGGCCTCCTATATCCTCGCCCACGAGCGGCATCACATTGCCCGGGGAGACCATATTACAAGGCTTCTCGCCTTTGCCGCGCTGTGCCTGCATTGGTTTAACCCCCTGGTGTGGCTGGCCTTCCTCTTGTCCGGGAACGATATGGAGCTGTCTTGCGACGAGGCAGTGATGCAAAAAATGGACCGGGACATCCGTGCGGAATACTCCACCTCTCTGCTGCAGCTGTCCATCGGCAGGCGCCTGATGCCCCTTGCTTTCGGCCAGGGCGACATTAAAGAAAGGATTGAAAATGTTATGCGCTATAAAAAACCAACCCTTTGGGTCATCCTCGCGGCGGTGGTCCTGTGCGTGGCCCTGACCGCCGGCCTCTCCACCAACCCGGCGGCGGACGAAGATCCAGCCGGCCAGGATAGCGGGCAGTCCGCCGCCCCGGAAACCCCCTCTCTGGAGGGCCTCTCCAGCGATGCAAATCCTGAAATGCAGGCCCAGCTCTTTGACTACCTCAGCGGCCTGTTTGACGCGGCCTACAGCCCCTACTATGAGGGTCTGCGGTACCAGTTCTCCAATTATCAAGACAGGCTCGACGGCGACAGCTACACCGCCACCTTCCTCTGGACCATGTACAACCTGGATAGCGGCGGCGACATTTCCTCGGACGCAGGCCGAGAGATGGAAAGCAACTATTTCCTGCTGGCCACGGGAACCGTCGCAGAGGGCAGCCTCACGGACATTACAGTCCTGGCAGACACCAGCCTCTCTGGGCCGGCCCACTACTCCATGCCCGTGGAAGACTTTTTCCCCGGCGCAGACTCCTCCCTGACCCTGACAGGATACATCACAGCCATCGACCCCGCAGCTCGGACCTTCGACTTTGACCAGGTCTTCTGGCTGACCTCCCCGGAAAACGACGCCCTGCTGACCGAGCTGGGGATCACTGAGGCGGAGATGCCCAACGGATACTACATCTACAATCCGGAGACGGAGATCCAAACCTATTCCATCAATAGCTACGCTTCCTTCCAAGTTTTTGATACCCCGGAAGAGAGCCCCTGGACCCTGAAAGACACCGACCTGACCACCCTGGCCAATGAGCTCAACACCCGCACGCCCCTGTACACCATCACCGTGAAAAACGGGATTGTGACCCAGATCTCTGAGCGCTATGTCCCCTGAGCTCCCAACGCAAAAAAGCACCGCCGTTTCCGGCGGTGCTTTTGCTGTTTCTCAGGATTACTCTTCCAGAATGAAGTCGTCCTCGTCGTTGTAGGTGTCTTCCTTGGTGCCGAAGAGGGACAGGATGGCGCCGCAGACGCGGCCCAGAACCAGGCCCACCACCACGGTAGCCACGATGGCGCCCAGCTGCACGCCCACGTTGCCGGTGATGGCAATGCCAAACAGGCCGCCCAGCAGGCCGGGCATGCCGTGGAGGTTGTGGACGCCGCAGGTGTCGGTGCCCCGGATGAGCTTGCAGACCTTGGGGGCGATGATGGAGAAGCCCAGGGTGCTCAGGGTGCCGGCGCAGATGCCGATGACCATGGCAAAGCCGGGGTTGGCCGTGGAGCAGGTGGAGCCGATGGCCACGCCGCCGGCCAGAGCTGCGTTGGCGATGTCCTCGATCTCAATCTTGCCCCGGATGAGCTTGGTGAACACATAGGTGGCCAGGGTGGAGCCGCACAGGGCCAGCACGGTGTTGAGCACCGTCAGGTAGCCCAGCTCGGGGGCCACCACGGAGCTGGTGAAGGAGGGCCAGAAGAGCCACAGGATCATGCTGCCCAGCAGGCAGAACTCGTTGCTGATCTTGTCGGCCTTGGGGCCGGGCTTATTCTGGAACTTCTTTTCGGTGGTGGCCACAACGCCCAGACCGAAGTAGGCGCCGAAGGCGTGGATGGCCACGGACCCGCCGGTATCCAGGAAGCCGGGGAACAGGCCGCTCTCCAGCAGGAGCCACTCGTTAAAGATGTAAGCGATGGTAAAGAGGATGGCCAGCACAAAATACTGGTCCATTTTCAGCCGGCCTAGCACCGCGCCCATGCAGATGAGCAAGCTGGCCGCGGCAAACTCGGCAAAGAGGAAGCCGCTGATCTCCATGACCTCGAACTCGCCAGGCATAAAACTCTTGACCAGCATGTACACAGGGATGGCAATGGCCACAGCCAGGAAAGTGGCGGTGAGGGAGGTGAACTCATGGCCCCGCAGGAAGGCCATCAGGAACCCGAAGCCAACCAGAAGCATGGCCAGAATGTGGATGGACCGGGCATAGGTGATAGAGTCGAAAATGGTGGTGGTGGCGTTGTCCAGACCGTCGGTATCGATGGCGGTGATGGAGCGCAGCCCTTCGTCTACGTTGTGATTGACTGCCGGGAAGAATGCCACTGCCATCACCACGGTGATGAGCAGGAAGACAATCAAAAGCCCGACATTTCGGTTGCTTCGCATAGTCTCTACACTTCTCTCTCTGAAAATAATGCAAGGGACCGGGGCTGATTCCGGTCCCTTGGGTGAGTTTCAATT
>DBEYYM010000088.1:0-9235 GCA_048184675.1 Evtepia sp.
GTTTGTTTCCTTCTGCAAGGTTTTTTGCCCCCTTTCCCGCCATCCTTCTCTTCATTTTTTTGGCAGGATGTGTCATTTTTCACTCCGTCATTTTGCACAACCCTCTTTTTTCCTTTCCCGACATCCTTTGGCCTTTTTCCCCGATCACATGTTCGGGCCAATGCGAAGCGCATTGCTTTTCCCGCTGGTTCTTGTTACAATAAGGGGCAGCAAAGGAAGTGAAATGACCATGGAACTGAAACAGATTACCCATGTTGAAAATGTCCGTCTCAGCGACGACGGGCGGGCCGTGCGGATCTTAGATCAGAGCAGGCTGCCCAATGAAACCGTTTACCTGGAGCTATCCCGGGCTGAGGATCTCTACGAGGCCATTGCCTCTCTGCGGGTTCGGGGGGCGCCGGCCATTGGCATCTTTGCCGGCTACGCCCTGTATGTTCTGGCCCTGCAGAGCCAAGCTGACCATTACGGCGCTTTTTTCGCGGAGTGCCAGCGCAACCGGGACTACCTTAATAGCTCCCGTCCTACGGCGGTAAATCTGCGGCACATGCTGGACCGGGTGCTGGCGGTGGCAGAGTCTATGCCCTGCGCCGATATTTCTTCCATTCAGGCCGCCATGGGCCAGGCCGCCCGGGCCATCCACCAGGAGGATATCGCCATGTGCACCGCCATTTCTGAATATGGCCTCTCCCTGGTGAAGGAGGGCGACGGGGTGCTCACCCACTGCAATGCCGGCCCCCTGGCCACCTCCCGGTACGGCACGGGCCTGGGGCCCCTATTCCTGGCCAAGGAGCGGGGCATCGAGCTTCATGCCTGGTGCGACGAGACCCGCCCTCTGCTCCAGGGCGCTCGTCTGACCGCCTACGAGCTCCAGCAGGCGGGAATCGACTGCACCCTCATCTGCGATAACATGGCCAGTTTGGTGATGAAGGAGGGAAAGATCAACGCCTGCTTTGTGGGCTGTGACCGGGTGGCCCGAAACGGCGACACCGCCAACAAAATCGGCACCTCCGGGGTGGCCATTCTTGCCAAGCACTATGGCATCCCCTTCTATGTGCTGGGCCCCTCTTCCACCATTGACTTTACTTGCCCCGACGGGGACCATATCCCCATCGAGCTTCGGGACGGCAAGGAGATCAAGGAGAAGTTTTTCGAAAAACCCTCCTCCCTGCCCGAGGTTCCCTGTTACAACCCCGCCTTCGACGTGACCGATCACAGCCTCATCACCGCCATTGTCACGGAAAAAGGGATCTGTTATCCCCCCTTTGAGGAGAGCTTTGCCAAGGCCTTCGGCCGCCAGTGGAAGGAGGAAAAATGAATCACCCCTATCCCTCTGACGCCCAAGCCAAAGCGGAGATCCTCTCCGCTGGTCTGAAAATCTATCAGCGGGGGCTGGTGGCCGCCAACGACGGCAACCTATCGGTCCGAGTGGGTGACAACGCCCTTTGGGTCACCCCCACCGGGGTCTCCAAGGGGTCCATGACCGAGGACATGCTGGTAAAGCTGGATTTAGACGGCAACCTGCTGGAGGGTACCCGCAAGCCCTCCTCCGAGACCAAGATGCACCTTCGTATTTATAAAGAGGACCCCCTTGTCCGGGCGGTGGTTCACGCCCATCCTCCCGCCGCCACGGCCTTCGCCGCTGCTGGGATTCCCCTGGATCGGCCCGTGCTGCAAGAGGCCGTGGTCCAGCTGGGCACCGTCCCCGTAGCCCCCTTCGCCCTGCCGGGCTCTCAGGCCGTGGCCGACAGCGTGGCTCCCTATTGCCGGGACTACCGGGCCCTGCTGCTGGAGTACCACGGGGCGGTCACCTGGGGAGACACCATGGAGCAGGCCTACTTCCGCCTGGAATGCCTAGAGCAAGTGGCCACCGTCACCCTCCACCTGCACACCCTGGGGTGTGACCGGGTCATGCCAGAGGCTTTGGTCAAAGAACTGGAAGGCCTGCGGCCCGCCTGGGGGATTCGCTGATGCGCCGGTAAGCCCTGTGTCCTAGCTAGGCCCGAGCAAGACAGTTACCCCCCCGACAATCCTATCTATTCTCTCTTACAGGCAGCCCCTACCAAAGGGGCTGCCCTTTCTTTGCTGTTTACTAGTTCGTTTCAAGTTATTTTCTCCGGTCAAATGGGCCTGGTGACAAAAGGATACAAGCGAAAAACTGGCACCACTGAAACAGTGGTGCCAGTTTACAGCGTCTTCTCTTTCGGCCAAAGCGCTCTTATGCGGTCTGTTTCTCTGTGCCGCTTCCAGGAAGGGAGCCTTCATCACGACCCCGCCGTAGCCGCCTTCAAAACCTGGGCGGCCACCGAACCAGCCACACGGGCGCCGGCGCTGCCGTTTTCCACCAGCACGATGAAGGCCAGGGGGTGCTCCGGGTCGTCAATAAAACCGGCAAACCAGGCGTGGGGTTCCTGGCCGCCCCCCACCTCTGCGGTGCCCGACTTGGCGCATACTGCCAGGTCGCCAAACTGTTCCTGGCCATATTGGCTGACCACGTTGTTGCGCATCATCTCTTTCAGGCGCTGACAGGTTTCCGCGCTGTAGATTTGGTAGGTCTCCTTCCCATCGGGGAAGGCGGCCGGGATGGCTGTGCCGCTGACGGTTTCTTTCTCCACCAGCTTGGGGACCACAGCCTCGCCGCCGTTGGCGATGCCCCCCAAAAAGGTCAGCATCGTGCAGGGATTCACCAGGTCTTTATCCTGGCCCACCCCTGACCAGCCTAGGAAGGCAGAGCCATCTTCCTCCGCCACAAAATTGCCCTTGGCCGTCTGGATATCACAGACGGTGAGGGAATCCAGCAAGCCGGCCTGCTCCACATACTTTTCCAGGGTCTTCCCCCCCAGCTCCATGGCCAGGGTGGCATAGGCCCCGTTGCAGGAGGAAGCCAGGCACTGGTCAATGTCCATATTTTGGCCGTGGGCATAGGGGCAGGTGATCACATCGTCCCCCACCGTCAGGCTGCCGGTGCAGGTGTAGCGGAAGTCCGCCAGATCCTCTTTCTGCTCAATGGCCGCTGCGGTGGTAATCAGCTTAAAGATGGAGCCAGGTGTATAGGTGCTGGAAAAGAACCGGTTCAGATACACGCCCTCATAGGCCGGATTCTCATTGATATCCGACGGAGGATTTGCAGGGTCATAGGCAGGGGAGCTGACCTCACACAGCAGGTCCCCTGTGGTGTAATCGTACACAGCCACAACGCCTTTCTTGCCGTTGAGGGCAGCGTAAGCAGCTTCGTTGAGCGAGGCATCAATGGTCAGGGTTACGTCATGGCTGCCCAGGGAGGTGCCAGTGATGAGGTTATATCCCGTCAGCCGGCTGGCCAGCACCGAGCGCAGGGAGGTGCCGAAGTTTTCATCCCCCACCAGGTGGAGGGTGGCCACCCGGGTGGATTTGTTCTCGGCATACTCCTTGGTCTGTCCGTCGTAAAGCCGGGTGCCGTTTTTGTCATAGATGGTGCCGGATTCATAGAAGCGGGTGCCAAAGAACCCCACCCAGTCATTGCCGTTGCGCACCAGCTGGATACAGAAGAAAATCACGCCCACCGCCAAGGCCCCTGCCAAAAGCAGGGCAATGGCGGTCCGTCGTCTCAGTCGTTTCATTTGCGATACCCTCCTCTCCTCTGGCGGTCAGTGTTTCTCCGGGGTGGTGGGGTGTTTGCCAGGGGGTCTTCCCCCTCGGGCCAGAGCGGTCCATCGATCAGGTCTTCCCAGTTTCCCGGGTCCCGGGCCAGGCCGCTGTCCCCGGGCTGGGACCAATCTCCTGAAAAGTCGTCGTAGCCATCACGGTAGCGGTCGTATGGGTAGCGGTCATTGTCGCCATAGGCGTTGTAGCCGTCGTCCTCATACCTTTCGTACCCGTCGTCATAGCCGTTGTCATACCCGTCGTCGTAATCATCGTAGCCATAGTCGTCGTAATCGTCCTCATAGGCCTCGTCGTCATAGTCGTCGTACCAGCCGTTGTAACGGTCGTCGTACATCCGATCGGAGTCCGGCGGGATCCAGCCTTTAATCCGTTTGGGCAGTTTCAAGGTAAAGCTGGCGTTGGGCCGCGTGTCCGCCGCTTTCAAAAAGGCCAAGAGCCCCCAGCAGGAGATCATACTGGAGCCGCCGATGGACACAAAGGGCAGGGTGACACCGGTGAGGGGGAGAATGTCCACAGCGCCCAGCACATTCAGGGTGGCCTGGAAGACCAGCATGGCGGCGGCAGAGTTGGCCGCAATGACATAATAACTGGACCGGGCCGTGGCCGCGCACCGCGTGGCGTAAAGCACCAGCACCAGCAGAATGAACACCGTGCACAGGGCCAAAATCAGGCCAAACTGCTCACTGATGACACCGAAGACCAGGTCTGTGTTGGCCGCACCCACGTTTTTCAAAAAGCTCTCTTCCCCCGTGCCTTTGCCAAAGAAGCCACCGCTGGCGATGGCCGACATGGTGCGGGTCTGCTGGAAACCGCCGGACTCGTTGGAGTACTCCCACACATGCCTCCAAGCCCCGAACCGGTTGGCAATGTAGGGCTTAAACTGCAGGATCATCCACCCGCCGGCCCCGGCTGCCGTGGCCATCAGGGCCAGAAAGCCAATGTCGCCGGACCGCAGGAAGGCGATGACCAGCAGGGCCACGAAGAAGATCAGCGCCGTGCCAAAGTCACTCATCAGCGCCAGGCAGCCCATGCAGAAGCCGCAGAACAGGACGGTAAAGATCAAATTTCGCCGGGCAAACAGACGGTCCAATGTGGCCGCGCCGGTGAAGATAAAGGCAATCTTCACAAACTCCGAAGGCTGGAAGCCAATGGGGCCAATGGAGATCCAGTTCTTGGCGCCGAAAATACGGGAGCCCAGCACCACGTTAAAGATCAGCAGCAGGCAGGTGAGCACAGCCACTGGCCACCGGAGGGAGACAGTAGCCTTCAAGTCCCGCAGCAGCAGGCTCAGCACCAGGAAAACCACAATGCCCGCAATGACGCAGATGGTCTGGGTCAGCAGGGACGAGGGCGCATAGGCCGCCGTAACCGCAAAGGACATGGTGCACAGGAAAAAGGCGATGGTCTCCGCCTCAAAGGCGGTGCGCTTCAGCGCCCGGTAAAGGGCGTACGTCAGCCACATGGCAGCCATGAGGATGCCGAAAGCGGCTGCAATCATGGCAATCTCTGGCACCTCCCGATTGGGCAGGCACTGGACTGCCATCATAATCTGAAAAATGGTGAGGTACCCCAGGGTCTTACCTGGGCTCAGCGGCCGCTCAGCCACTCCCAGGCGCATGGCCTGCTCCCGCTCTTCTGTCTCGCTGATGGCGTAGAACTCCAGGCCGATGCCCCCCAGGTCGATGATGTCCCCGGTTTTCAGGGGGACGGTGTGGGTGACTTTTTTCCCGTTGAGCCGGGTGCCGTTTTTGGTCTGCAAGGGCTGGAGCTTCCAGCTCCCTTTGTCGTCCCGCAGCAAAGCCGCGTGGCTGCGGGAGACGGTGGGAAAGTCCAGGTTCACATCCGCCCAGCGGCCCCGACCGATGGCGTTTTCCCAGTGGCACAGATCCAGCCGGGTTCCGTCGCCCAGGGTCAGCCAGCCCCAAATTTCTTTCCCCGGCTTCTCCCGAAACAGGGACATGAGGCAGCGGACAATGATTAGGATCGCAAAGATCACAGCCGCAATCCGCAGCACGGCGCAGGCCACGGGAAGAATGACATCAATGGCCGCGCCGATGGCGGCGCCGGTATCGGCATTTTCCATGGCGGCGCGGACTTGGTCGCCTAGCTGGGAAAATATCACGCCCAAGCGGGCGATGAATTCTTGCATAAAGCCCCTCCTTTCTCCGGCGTGGCGCGCCGGTGGGTGGTGTCTTTTGTTGTTTGTTTTTGGGCATGCCGCCTTGTCCTCCGCCGGAACGGGGCAGTGGGCAGCGAGAATCCCTTTCGAAATCGTTGCTGAAAGAGACCCCAAGAGACATTCATTATATCATAATTTGGAGAAAAGACAACCCGCCGGTCCCTTCCCCGGGGGCACAGGCCAGTTTCCTTCCTTGAAAGCGCGGCGGAAATGCGGTATGATACAGAGGATGAAAAGGGGGAACTTTTTCCTTTTCCGCTTCGTCTAATAGAGGAGAAAACACATAGAAAAGGAGGATTCCCCCATGAAAAAGCATCGTTTCTTCCCCTTGGGCGTCAGCCTGCTCCTCACTTTACTGCTGGTCGCTTGCGGCTGCCAGCAGAGTGAGCCGTTAGAGGAAAAGCCTGTGATCTACCTCTACCCGAAAGAGGAGACCCTAGTCTCTGTACAGCTGGCGCTCGAAGGCCAGCTCACCGCCACGTATCCCGCCTATGGGGATGGATGGACCGTCACTGCCCAACCTGACGGCACCTTGACCGACCCGGAGACCGGGCGGGAATATTACTGCCTGTTCTGGGAGGGGATCTCCCAGGCAGACTATGACCTCTCCGCAGGCTTTGTGGTGCCTGGAGAGGAAACCGCCGTGTTCTTGGAAAACGCACTGTCCCAGCTGGGCCTGACAGAACGGGAAGCCAATGAATTTATCCTCTACTGGCTGCCCCGGATGGAAGGGAACGCCTACAATTTGATTTCCTTCCAGCAGGAGGCTTACACGGAAACCGCCGCCCTCACCATCGACCCCGCGCCGGACACCCTCCTCCGGGTGTTCATGGCCTGGAAGGGGCTGGAGGAACCGGTGGACCTGCCCCCGCAGACCCTGGAGCCCACAGAACGTACCGGCTTCACCGTTGTAGAGTGGGGCGGCGCGGAGCTTACGTGACGGCTCCGGCTGCTTCCCATGAGAACTTCACGCCAAAAGGAGGCACCCCCATGAAAGCATTTGCCTATCTATCTCAAGGCCAGGCCGGGTGGATCGAAAAGGAGATCCCCCAGCCCAGAGGTTATGACGCCCTCATCCGGCCCCTGCTGGTGGCTCCCTGCACGTCGGATGTCCACAATGTGGAGATCGACTGCCTGAAACCCAACCGCATTCTAGGCCATGAGGGCCTGGGGGAGATTGTGGCCGTGGGGGAGCTGGTTCAGGATTTTCAGGTGGGCGAGATCGTGGTGGTGCCCCCGGTAACCCCCGACTGGCGGACGGTGCCCTCCCAGCTGGGAGCCCACCAGCACTGCCACGGGCTCATCACGGGCCAAAAGCTCTCCAACTCTGAGGATGGCCTGATGGCAGAGTACGCCCTGGTCCGGGACATTGACGCCAACGCCGCCCGGATCCCCCAAGGGGTCTCCTGGGAGGGGGCCGTGATGGCGGCGGACATGCTGAACACCGGCCTCTATGGCGCAGAGCTGGCAGAGGTCCAGCCCGGAGACACTGTGGTGGTCATGGGCGTGGGCCCGGTGGGGCTCATGGCCATCGCCGGGGCCCGCCTTCGGGGCGCCGGCCGGATTATCGCCATTGGCAGCCGTCCGGCTGGGGTGGCGCTGGCAAAGGCCTATGGCGCCACGGACATTGTAAATTATAAGGAAGGGAACGTAGCCCGCCAAATCCATTCCCTCACCCAGAAACAGGGGGCCGACTGCTGCATCTGCGCCGGCGGCGGCACCGAGGCCCTGGGCCAAGCGGTGGCCATGGTTCGCTGGGGTGGCACCGTGGGCAATGTGAACTATTTCACCACCTACGGGGACCTGCCCATCAACAATGTGCGCTACGGCTTCGGCATGGGGAATAAGACCATCCGGGGCGGCGAGTGCCCCGGCGGCCGGGCTCGGATGGAAAAGCTGCTGGCCCTGCTTCAGTACGGCCGGGTGGACCCCGTGCCCCTGATTACCCACCGGTTCCAGGGTTTGGCGCAGGTAGCAGACGCCTTCCAGCTCATGGCCCAAAAGCCGCCGGAGCTGGTGAAAACCATTGTCAAGCTATAACCTTATTTTATAAGGAGGAAGGACCCACCATGGAAAGTCTCTTTCGCTGTCCCATCTGCGCCCGGGGCCTGGATCGTCAGGACAGCCGCTATCTCTGCCCCCAGGGCCACAGCTTTGACCGGGCAGCGGCAGGGTATGTCCACCTGCTCCCCGCCAACAAAATGCACTCTAAGGATCCCGGAGACGACAAGGGCATGGCCACTGCCCGCAACCGCTTTCTTTCGGGAGAATACTACGCTCCCCTCCGGGACGCCTTGGCAGAGCTGGCCCTGACCTATGCCCCGGCGCAGGCCACCATTCTGGACGCCGGCTGCGGGGAGGGGTACTACAGCGCGGCCCTTTATCGGGCCCTGGTCCAAGGGGGCAAGGCCCCCAAAATGGCGGGGGTGGATCTCTCTAAGCACGCCTTGCGCCGGGCGGCCAAGCGGGAGAAAGAGATCGAGTTTGCCGTGGCCTCGGTTTACGATCTGCCGGTGGCAGACCAACAGGCCGACCTGCTGGTCAACTGCTTTTCTCCCTTGGCCTTGGAAGAATTTCTCCGGGTGCTCCGGCCCGGCGGGCTCTACTTTTACGTGGTCCCCGGCGCCCAGCATTTGTGGCAGCTGAAGGAGGTTTTGTATCCCAACCCCTACCCCAACGAGGAGAAGCTGACCCCTTATGCAGGGCTGCGCTATCTGGAGGTTCGGGAGGTAGACGGAACCATTCACCTGCCAGATCAGCAGACGATTTCAGACCTGTTTCAAATGACCCCGTACTTTTGGAAAACACCCAAGGAGGGAAAACAGCACCTGACCCAACTGACCCAGCTGGACACCACCATTTCTTTTCGTATTCATGTGTTTCGGAAAGAGGGTTAATAGGACAAAAAGAACACGCGCCGCCGTTTGCTGAAACGGCGGCGCGTGGTTTTGGGAACACCTTATGGTGGTCTTCTCTCGTTTAGCTGGTCATTAGGCTCTGGTAATTGTGCCATCGGGAGCACAGTGTAAACCAAGTCTAATAGGAACATTAATGGGGGGATCCTTTAAAATTGCAGTTAAGACCGCTGTACCACCATCACTAGTAGAAAGAGTTGTTGTTGTAATCTTATGATTAGTATAACTCCAACCGCTAGCAAGAAGTTTAGCATATTCGGTACCGGTAACACCTGCTGTCATCCCATTATATGTAAAATAAGCTCTTAATGTGACAGTAGCAATCCATTTACCATTATTTGTGAAATTACTGCTTGAAGCTGCACTTATAGAATTATTACGGGCAGTGGGGGGATATATTGTAACTGTAGTTTCAGCCTGAATACCATTACCATAATCTTCTACATAGGTAAATGTCTCTTGCTCATCAGCTGCATTAGCGCGAGGAATTGGAAGCGCACAG
>DBEYYM010000089.1:0-11113 GCA_048184675.1 Evtepia sp.
ATCAAGAGAAGAAGTTTTGATGGCCTCTTTTGCCCTGGATTTTTGCACAAATGGTCTTGAAATATTGGTGGATAGATGGTAAAATTACAACAAGAACCTGGAAGGGGCCGTGAAAATAGGGACAAAAGAATTATTTTGTCCTACCCCATCAGGCCCAGGTTCTCCAGGGTCCGGGCATGCTCCCGGCCGGTGGTGACCAGGTAGATCCGGGTGGTCTCCACCGCGCTGTGGCCCAGCACGTCCGCCAGCTTCACCAGGTCCCGGCTGGCCTGGTAAAAGCACCGGGCAAACAAATGCCGCAGGTTGTGGGGAAA
The DNA here is from genome assembly GCA_048184675.1 of Evtepia sp. Taxonomy (GTDB): domain Bacteria; phylum Bacillota; class Clostridia; order Oscillospirales; family Oscillospiraceae; genus Evtepia. The sequence goes on from DBEYYM010000089.1 coordinate 315, forward strand.
GACCTTGCTGGGCTCCACCCCCGCCTGCCTGCTCAGGGCCTTCATCTCCGCCCAAATCTGCTTCCTAGAAAGGGACCCGCCGCCTCTGGTGCGAAACACCTGGCCAGAGGTGATTTTTTGTGCCTTGGCGTACCCCAGCAGCTTCTTGCACAGCTTCCCCGGCAGCAAAATGGTGCGGACCTTCCCCTTGAGATAGACCTCCGCCCGCCGCTGCCGGGCGGCCTCCACGGTGATATACTTCACCTCGCTCACCCGAATCCCCGTGGCCCCGATGGTCTCCAGCACCAGGGCCAGGCGCTCCCGGCCCCGGGCCCGGGCGGTCTGCCGCAGGCGGGTGTACTCCACCCGGGTCAGCTCCCGGGCCTCCTCCCGAAAGGTCCGCCGCTGCACCCGGAGAAACTTCACCCGCAGGTCCTGCCAGCCCGCAAACCGGAAAAAAGAATGCAGGGCCGCCAGCATGGAGTTGACCGTTACGGGGGCATAGCCCCCCGCCAGCAGGGCCTCTCGCCAGGCCACCACCCGCTCCTGGGTGACGGGCTCCCCCGCCAGCCAGCGGGCAAAGGCCCGGGTGTCCCGCAGGTACTTCTCCACCGTGCCCGGGCTGCGCCCCTCCCGGCCCAAATGGGCGCGGAAGGCCTCGAGCCCCTGGGCTGTCACGCGATTGTTCTTCATTGCGATCCCTCCTGTTTGGTTTTTACCCTTTTATTGTACCCGGACAAGGGAGGGAAGAACCGCCGTCAAGGCCCTTTGGCCAAAAACAAGCGGCCAGCGAAACCGCTGGCCGCTTTGTGCTTGCTTGCGCTGCTTGGGGCAGGCGGAGGGATTACTCCACTGCGCCGCCTTCCACCACCAGGCTCTCTTCATAGTCCAGGCCGTAGGTGTCCACCAGGGTGGCCTCATAGTCGGCGTGGAAGAAGTTCTCCTGGCCCAGGGCCTTGATCTCCTCGTTGATCCAGTCCAGCAGGGTGGTGTTGCCCTGAGACACGGCGGGGGCAATGGTGTCCTGGCTGCCCAGGGTGGGGATGCCCACGGTGTAACCCTCGTTCTGGAGGGCATAGGCAATGACCTCGGTGTTGTCGTTGACCCAGGCCACGCCGGTGCCGTTCTCCAGGGCGGTCTTGGCGTTGGCATAGGTGTCATACTTCTGCAGGGTCAGGTCGGGGTAGTTCTCGATCAGATAGGTCTCGGCCGTGGTGCCGGAGATGACGATGACCACGTCGTCGGCGGTCAGGTCGTCCAGGCTGGTGACCACGTTGCTATCGGGGGAGACCACGCCCAGGGCCACGTTCATGTAAGGCAGGGCGAAGTCCACTTCCTCTGCCCGCTCCTCGGTGACGGTGAAGTTGGCCAGGATGACGTCCACCTTGCCGGTCTTCAGATACTCGGTGCGGTTGGCAGCCTCGGTGGAGACGAAGTTCACTTCCACGCCCAGGTCCTCTGCCAGGCGGTTGGCGAAGTAGACGTCATAGCCCTGATACTCGCCGTTCTCGTCCACATAGCCGAAGGGGTTCTTGTCGGAGAAAACGCCGATGTTGATGACGCCGCTCTCCTTGATCTCGTCCAGGGTGCGGTAGACCACGTCGCCGCTCTGCTCGGTCTCCTGGGTGTCGTCGGTTCCGCTGGTCTCCTCGGTGTCGCCGCTGCCGCAGGCCGCCAGAGACAGGGCCAGCACCAGAGCGAGGGTCAGGGCAAAAAGCTTCTTCCAGATGTTCATGGTAAGTACTCTCCTTTAACTTTCATTTTTTTATTCAAAGCCGCGCTTCCTCTTGGGGCTCCTCCCCCATGGCACGGTGTTTGACGCTGTCAAATGCGAAGATATTCAGGAACTGCTTGGCCCGGTCGCTTTTGGGGGCCTCGAAGAAGGTGTCGGGGTCGGTGTCCTCCACAATTTTCCCTTGGTCGATGAAGACCACCCGGTCCGCCACCGCCCGGGCAAACTGCATCTCGTGGGTGACGATCATCATGGTTCGGCCCTGGGCGGCCAGGTCTAGCATCACGTCCAGCACCTCCCGGACCATTTCGGGGTCCAGAGCGGCGGTAACCTCGTCAAAGAGCAGGATATCCGGGTGCATGCACAGGGCTCGGACAATGGCCACCCGCTGCTTCTGGCCGCCGGAGAGCTGGCGGGGGTAGCTATCCGCCTTTTCCTCCAGGCCCACCCGCTTGAGCAGCTCCAGGGCCTCCTGCTTTACCTCTTCCTTCCGGCGCTTCTGCACCTTGGTGGGGGCCAGCATGACGTTATCCAGCACGGTCAGGTGGGGGAAGAGCTCATAGCTCTGAAACACCATGCCGATCTTTTGCCGCAGGGCGGTGAGCTTTCGGCTCTTGGGGTCCACCGGCTCCCCCTCCAGCAGGATGGCGCCACCCTGGATGGGCTCCAGGGCGTTGATGCAGCGCAGCAGGGTGCTCTTGCCGCAGCCGCTGGGCCCCACCACCACGATGACTTCCCCCGTGTGGACCGTCAGGCTGATGTCATCCAGCACCAGGTTCTGGTCGTAGCGCTTGGTCAGATGGGATAGCTCCAAAATGGGTTCCGTCATGGGCTCACCTCCATTTTTTCTCCAAATACTTTGCCAGCAGGCTGATGGGCCAGCAGGCAATGAAATACAGCAGGAACACCACCAAATAAATGCCAAAGGCCGCGTTGGGGCTGGACATTCGGTTGGCCTCGATGATCTGCTGGGCCACCTTCAGCACCTCGATGACCCCGATCATCAGGACCAGGCTGGTGGTTTTGATCATACGGGTGATAAGATTGATGGACAGGGGGATCAGCCGCCGTATGGCCTGGGGGATAATCAGGTACCAGTAGATCTGCGCTTTGTTCATGGCCAGGGCCGCGCCGCTTTCATACTGGTGAACGGGGATGCTGATCAGGGCGCTGCGGACCAGGTCGCTCATCTCCGCCGTCCCCCACAGGGTGAAGACGATGATGGAGGCCAGCTCCCCCGACAGGTCCCACCCGAAGGCGGTGGTGGTGCCAAAGTACACGATAAACAGCAGGACCAGCTGGGGCATGATCCGGATAAACTCCAAATACACCCGCAGGATGGCCTTGACCACGGGGTTTTTCCAGGTCATCAGGGCCCCCAGCAGGATGCCCAGGGGAATGCTGATGGCCACGGCGATCAGGCTGATCTTCAGGGCGACCCACAGGCCCCCTAAGATTCGCACCATGTTTCTGCCTTTCAGCAGGACTTCAAGACCCAAATCCGGCATACCGCAGCCTCCTTTCCAGCAGACTGCCCAAAATGGAAATCGGCAGCAGAATCATCAGATAGAACACCACCAGCAGGAACAGGCACTCGGTGGTTTTGTAGTACAGGCCGATCAGATCCTTGGCCGTGAACATCAGGTCCATGAGGCTGACGGCACTGAACACGCTGGTTTCCTTCAGCAGGAAAATCACGTTGGCCATAAAGGCCGGCACGCTGGTGGAGACGGCCTGGGGCAAAATCACATAGCCCATGGTCTGCATGGAGTTCATGCCCAGGCTCAGGGCGCTTTCCACCTGGATCTTCTCCACCCCTTCCAGCCCGCTGCGGAAGGCCTCTGCCATGTAGCTGCCCCCCAGGAAGGCCAGGCCCAGCACGCCGCAGGTGGCCGCGTCGACGGGAACCCCCACCTTGGGCAGGCCATAGTAGATGAAAAACAGTTGGACCAGCAAAGGGGTGTTCCGGCTGAGCTCGATGTAAATCGCCACAATCCGCCGCAGCACCGGAATCTTATAATACTGCACCACTGCGCAGACCAGCCCCACCAGAATGGCCAGGGCGATGCCGCCAAGACCCAGCTTCACGGTCAGCCAGGCCGCCTTTTTATACAGCGGCAGATAGGTAAGAATCACATCCCAGTTCAGTGTCGTTCCCTCCCTTCCATTTCCCAACCTTTTTTGTAGGCTTATATTACTCTCATATACCCACTTTGTCAATAGGTTAATCGGTTTATTTTTCATTTTTTTGCGCCATCCCCACAGTATATGCCGCGCTCGCCCCGGGGCGCTCCCCTTTTTGCAGAAAAACGCCCCCGCCAGAACCCTGTGGGGGGTGGCGGGGGCGTTGGGTGGGTTTTATTGGGCGCTTAGCTGCTCCAGATACTCGTCATAGGTCATGCTGCGGTCCACCAGCTTGCCGTCGGTGGTGAAGTCAAAAATGCGGTTGCACACGGTCTGGACCAGCTGGTGATCGTGGGAGGCCACCAGAACGTTGCACTTGACGCTCTCCAGCCCCTTGTTCAGGGCGGTGATGGACTCCAGGTCCAGGTGGTTGGTGGGCTGGTCCAGCAGCAGCACATTGGCCCCGGAGAGCATCATCCGGGAGAGCATGCAGCGGACCTTTTCCCCGCCGGAGAGGACCTTGGCGGGCTTGTAGACCTCGTCGCCGGAGAAGAGCATCCGGCCCAGGAAGCCCCGCAGGTCCTGCTCGTGCATGCCGGGGGCGAACTGCTGGAGCCAGAGGATCAGGTTGTCGTCGTTATCCTGGAAGAAGGGGGAGTTGTCCTTGGGGAAGTAGGAAAAGCTGGCGGTTTGGCCCCAGTCCACGGTTCCCTCGTCGGGCTCCATCTCCCCGGTGAGGATTTTGAAGAGGGCCGTGTGGGCGTTCTCATTCTCGCCCACGAAGGCGATCTTATCCCCGCGGCCCACGATGAAGGACACGCCGTCCAGCACCTTCACCCCGTCAATGGTCTTGGAGACCCCGGAGACCGACAGGATCTCCTTGCCCACCTCCCGGTCTGGGGAGAAGGACACCCAGGGGTAGCGGCGGGAGGAGGCGGGCATCTCCTCCACGGTGAGCTTGTCCAGCAGCTTCCGCCGGGCGGTGGCCTGGCGGCTCTTGGACTTGTTGGCGGAGAAGCGGGAGATGAACTCCTGGAGCTCCTTGATCTTCTCCTCGTTGCGCTTGTTCTGGTTTTTGATGAGCTGCTGGATCAGCTGGCTGGACTCATACCAGAAGTCATAGTTGCCCACGTACATTTTGATTTTGGCATAGTCGATGTCCACGATGTGGGTGCAGACGGTGTTCAGGAAGTGCCGGTCGTGGCTGACCACGATGACGGTGCCGGGGAAGTCCAGCAAAAAGTCCTCCAGCCAGTTCACGGCGTTGATGTCCAGGTTGTTGGTGGGCTCGTCCAGCAGCAGCAGGTCGGGGTTGCCGAACAGGGCCTGGGCCAGCAGGACCTTCACCTTCATGCGGGGGTCCATGGTGGCCATCTGGGTCTCGTGGAACTCCTTGGGGATGCCCAGGCCCTGGAGCAGCTGGGCAGCTTCGCTCTCGGCCTCCCAGCCGCCTAGGTCGGCAAACTCGGCCTCCAGCTCACAGGCCCGGATGCCGTCCTCCTCGGTCATCTCCTCCTTGGCATAGAGCTGGTCCCGCTCCTGGCCGATCTCGTATAGATGCAGGTTTCCCATAATGACGGTCTCCAGCACGGGGTGCTCGTCGAAGGCGTTCTGGTCCTGCTTGAGCACCGACATGCGCACGTCGGGCTGGAGGACCACCTCTCCCTTGGTGGGCTCCAGGGTGCCGGAGAGGATCCGCAAAAACGTGGATTTCCCGGCCCCGTTGGCGCCGATGACCCCGTAGCAGTTGCCCCGGGTAAACTGTAAATTCACATCGGAAAACAGGGGCCGCCCGGCAAACTGCAGCCCGAGATTGTTGATGGTCAGCATCGATTACATCCTCCTATTGTTGCGCCGCGCGCTGAAGGCGCAGGCGGCGTTGGGTCGTGATATTCTAATCTTTAATGATAGCCGATAATGGAGGCGCTGCCAAGGCAAATAGGCCATAAAAATTCCCCGGATTCCCACGCCGGTATCCATCAAAATACCCTTTCTTGGGAAAAGATCCACCCCGGGCACTGCGGAGGGAAGCTCCACAGCGCCCGGGGTGGGTTTTGGGCTTGACCAGTTTGTTATCGTTCTATGCTCCCACAGAACCGCATGAGGATGGTGGCCACTTGGGCCCGGGTGGCGCTGGCTTGGGGGGTTAGGGTTGCGGGGGTGTCGCCGGTGATGAGGCCCAGGGCGTTGGCCCAGGACATGGCCTCGGTGGCGTAAGAACTGACCTGGTTGGCGTCGGTGTAGTCCGACAGGTCCGCTCGGGCGGTCACGTCGTAGCCTTTGGCGGCCAGGTAGCGGTACAGGATGGTGGCCATCTGCTCCCGGGTGACGGGCGCGTTGGGGGCAAAGGTGGTGGGGGTGGTGCCCTCGACCACCCCGTTGGCGGCGGCCCAGGCGATGGGGTCGGTGTACCAGGTGCCGCGCTCCACGTCGGTAAAGGCCGTGTCGCCGTTGGTGCCAGGCGCTCCCTCCAGCCGGTAGAGGATGGTGACGATCATGGCCCGGGTGGTGGTGCTGTTGGGAGAGAAGGTGTCCGGGGCGGTGCCGGTCATCAGGCCCCGCTCCAGCATGTAGCTTACCGCCTCGGCGTACCAGGCGGCGGAGTCCACATCGGTAAAGGGCAGGTCCGGGGCAGGCTGCTTGGTCTCCGTGAAGGTAACCGCCACGGTAACCCTGCTGGCGGGCTGGGTGAAGCGATAGGTGCCGTCGCCGTTGTCGGTGACCTGTACTTGGCTGCCGTTTTTGTCGGTGACGGTGATGGTGTCCACCTCATACCCCGCATCGGGCTTGGGGGTGACGGTCACCGTTGCGCCCTGCTTGGGGTTTGTGGGGGTGATGGTCACGGTGCCATTTTCCGGCTGGGACACGGTGGGGGTGTAGGTGGGGGTGGTGCTTTTCACCATCCACTTGGCGTAGAGGGTCAGGTTCCCAGTGACAGTGTCGGTGGTGAAGTTCCAGGGGGTTTGGCAGGCCGCGTCCCTGTACCAGCCGGCGAAGGTGTAGCCGGCCTTGGTGGGGCTAGTGGGCTGCTTCACGGTGCCGCCGGCGGTGACGGTCTGGGCCGCCACCTGGGAGCCGCCCTGGCTGTTGAAGGTGACCAGATAGGTGTTGTAGGTGATCTGGCCGGTGGCGGGGTCCAGAGCGCCGCCGCTTTCCGGAATGGTGCTCTCTGTGCCGTCGATGGTGACGGTGGAGCCGCCGGGGAGGAGCAGGTTGCCCTCGTCGTCCACGCCGACGGTGCCGCCAGTTTCGGGCACTGTGATGGTAGCTGTCTGGCCCTCTCCCGTTGTAACTGTCACCGTGCCGCCCTCCGGCAGGGTAACGCTGCCGGTTTGGTCCACGGTGGCGGCGGTGTCCTCGCCGACGGTGATCTTGGTTTCACCAATCTCCACGGTGGAGCCGCCGGGGGCGGTAGTCGTGCCGTCGGGGTTGGTGGTCACGTTACCGCTCTCCGGGGCGGTGATGGTGGTGTCGCCGACTTGGACGGTTTCGGCAGTGACGCTGCCATCCTCCGCCACTTTGCCGCCTTCGGGCAACGTGATTTCCGGGCCGGTGCCGGTCTGGACGGTGGTGCCGTCGGGGACGGTCAGGGTGGTTTCACCCTCGCCCTTGTTGACGGTGATTGTGCCGTCCTCCGCCGGGGTGGTGATGGTGACGGGTTCGCCGTCCCCTGTTTCAACGGTGACCGTACCGCCGCCGGGCAGGGTGATCTTTCCATTTTCGTCCACGGTAGCGCCGTTAGTGTCCTCGCCGATGGTGATCGTGGTATCGCCGACCTCCACGGTGGAGCCGCCGGGGGCGGTGGTGTCGCCGTCGGGGGCGGTGGTCACGGTTTCGCCCTCCGGGGCGGTGATGGTAGTATCGCCGACTTCGACGGTTCCGGCGGTGACGCTGCCATCCTCCGCCACTTCGCCGCCGTTGGGCAGCTTGATTTCCGGGCCGTCGCCGGTCTGGACGGTGGAGCCGCCGGGGAGAGTGACATTGCCGGTTTCGTCATAGGTCGGCGTGGTTCCGTCGGGCGTCGTTACTACAATATTTGCACCCACGGTCACCGAGGCGGTTTCGCTGGCAAAGGCGTTGTCCGTTGCCGCGTAGCGCACCAGGTAGGTGCCGGAGGTAACCGTCATGTTCACCGTGCAGGTCGTCCAGGTTTCGCCGCCGTCTGTGCTGTACTCCATGGCCTCCGTCGTGCCGGTCAGCTGGCCGTCGCCGAGGCCGGTGATGGTTTCGTTTTGGGCGGTGATCCCTGCGGGCGCGGCGGGGCGGGCGGGGATGGTAAAGGTCTCCGCATCACTGGCAGTGGTGGTGGCAGTAGATCCTGTGCGGAACTGGACGGTAACCTCCCCCGAGCCGTCCCAGTTGCTGAACGTGCTCGCCGCCATGTCATCGGTGCAAGCTGTCCATGTGTCGCCGCCATCGGTGCTGTATTCCATGGCCGCGGTGGTGGAGAGGGTCTCGGTCTTGTAGTTGATGTCGACGCTGGGCGTAGTCCCGTTGGTTTTCGCCACCACATCTATATCCGAGTTTCCAACGGTGATGGTGTCCGCGACATTATATTGCGTATCGCCGATGTACCAGCCCACATAGCTGCCTTCTTCGGGCAAATCTGGCACGGTCACGGTGCCGCCGGCGTTCCGGTAGTATGTCGAATTGGTTGTTCCGCCCGCCGTGAAGGTCACGCGGTGGACAGCCGGGGTATCCGGGGAAAACGCCGCTAGGACGGGGTACTCATCGCCGCTTTCGGCCAGGTTCTGCACCCAGACCGTGCTCTCCTGTCCGTTTTGCAGCAGCCACGCCACCTCGCCGCTGGCGAAGGCTCCAGAGTCTTTGCCATCTACCTTCGTGCTGCTGCCGCTGCTGCTCCAGCCGATGCCGTTCAAGGAGCCCTCTTGCAGGAAATAGCAGTTGCTTACAGTGCCGCCGAACACATGGCCCACCACGCCGCCGGCATACTTGTTGGAAGTGACAGTTCCCGTGTGATAGCAGTTTATGGTATCAGAAGCTGAACTGAGACCGAAACTATCCCCGACCACACCGCTGGCATAAGCATCTCTGCTGGCGGTGGACTTGACCTGACCGGTGTGACAGCAATTTTTCACCGTTCCTTCATTACTGCCCACCACACCACCGACATAGGCACTGGTGTTGATGCCTGTGCCTGAAACAGCACCGGTGAACGAGCAGGTTTCTACCGTGCCGCCGCTGTTGGAACCCACTACGCCGCCGACACGGACATAGGAATCAAAGGAAGCATTAACAGCACCCTCAACCGCAAGATTTTTCACCGTGCCGCCAGTGCCCACACAACCGAACAGGCCGACATACCCAAAGGAGGTGCTCTTGATATACAGGCCCTTTATCGTGTGCCCTTGGCCGTCAAAGGTGCCCTGGAAGCTGTTGCTGTCGCTGCTGCCGATGGGCGTCCAGGAGGTGCCACCGTTAAGATCCTCGCCGCACACGCTGGACAGGTCGATGTCGTCCATCAGCTTGGCGTTGATGGTGGTCTGGCCGCCGTTGACCGCGCTGGCGAAGGCGTAAAGCTGCGCGGCGCTGTAGATTTCGTAGTAGCTATCCTCACCAGTGGCTGTCCCAAGGGTGTTGGTATAGCCGCTGCTCGTCGTGGTGACCCGCAGGTGGGTACTGTCCAGGGTGGGAAGGTCGTCGGCGGCTGTCGAGCCCGTCGGGAGGTAGCTGGCCAGATTTTGCCGCCAGGGGCTGTTTTCATCGCCGCCGCTCAGCAGCCACGCCACCTCGCCGCTGGCGAACTGGTTGGCGGTTTTGGGTTCTGCGCCGGTATCGCTGGAATTGTCGCTGGAGTTGTCGTAGCCGATCCCGCTCAAGCTTGTATCTGTATCTTGCAGGAAATAGCAGTTGCTTACAGTGGCGCTGTACAAATAGCCCACCACGCCGCCGGCAAACTTGCTGCCACTGCCACTGCCAGTGCCCGTGGCCGTGACAGGTCTCCTGTGATAGCAGTTTTCAACGCGGCCTGAGGGCACATTCGTTCCGACCACACCGCCGGCATAGGCATTGTAATTGTAACCCGCACTGTTGGCGGTGGCCGTTACCTCGCCGGTGTGACAGCAATTTTTCACCGTGCCTATATTTTGGCCCACCACACCCCCGACATAGGCAATGCTGCCGCTGCCTGAAACAGCACCGGTGAACGAGCAGGTTTCTACCGTGCCGCCGTTGTTGTAACCCACCACGCCGCCGACATAGACAGAGACACCATTTAAGGAAGCATTAACAACACCCTCAACCGCAAGATTTTTCACCGTGCCGCTATTCACACGGCCGAACAGGCCGGCATACCCTAGGGAGGTGCTCTGGATATACAGGCCCTTTATCGTGTGCCCTTGGCCGTCAAAGGTACCCTGAAAGCTCGTGACGTTGCTATAGTTGCTGCCGGTGCCGATGGGCGTCCAGTTGTTGGCGGTGCTACCGTCCTCGTTCAGGTCAATGTCCGCGCCCAGGGTGATTGTTACGCTGGAAAATGTGGTTCCCCCGTTGACCAGCTGCGCCAGACCGGCCAGCTGGGCGGCGGTGGTCAGGGTGAAGGTAAGGTCATTTTCATGGCCTGTATACCAACTTGTGTCTGCTGTGCCGTTCCAGGTGTCCGCCGTGGTGTCCTCTCCCGCCGCCCAGGCTGTGGCGGGCAGCAGGGACAGGCACAGGGCCAGCGCCAGGAAGAGACTCAACCCACGTTTTTTCATCAAAGCCACCCCTTTTTTCAAAAAAAGACGGAGCGCCCTTTCATCGTCCCTGGGCATGGGCCCAGGGACGGCTTTGCGCAAAGCCGTCCCCATGATATATCCATACAACTTTAGTGTACTATGTCCCGCCGCTTCCAGGCTGCGCCGTTTGGGTTAGAAACCCCACCGTTTACGCCTGATAAAAAGAGAGAGGCCCATTTGACCTCTCTATTTTCTGGTTATTTCTCTAAGCTTTCACAGAACCGCAT
>DBEYYM010000090.1:0-30713 GCA_048184675.1 Evtepia sp.
TCTTTTATTTTACTGCGCACTGGTGGGAATTACAAGCCCCGCATGAAACACTTTCGATTCTTTTTTGAAAAAAGCCCATCTGCATAATTCTGCGTATGGGGGGACATGCTAGGGCCAAGAATCTGCCAAAGGAAGGGTTGAGGGTATGATCATCGCTGTGATTCGGACCGTCATTTTATACTTGCTCATCATTATCGGCATACGCCTTCTGGGAAAACGTCAGATTGGGGAGCTGGAGCCCTCGGAGTTGGTCCTTTCCCTCATCATTGCGGACTTGGCAGCGGTGCCCATGCAGGATTTTGGAATCCCGCTGATTATGGGGGTACTCCCAATCCTGACCTTGCTGTGTCTGTCAGCCATCCTGTCAGTGTTGACGGTGAAAAGCATTCGGTTTCGGGCCCTGTTGTGCAGCCGCCCCAGCGTGGTGATCCAGGACGGAAAGATTTTGCCCAAAGAGATGGAAAAGAATCGCTTCACCGTAGACGAGCTCATGGAGGAGTTGCGGATGGCAGGGATTACTGACCTATCTAAGGTAAAGTACGCAGTGCTGGAAACCACAGGGCGGATCTCTGTGCTGCCCTATGCAGAAGAGCAGCCGGTGACGGTTAAGAACATGGGGCTTAAGGTGGCGGAAAATGGTCTGCCGCTGATTCTCGTCAGCGATGGCCATGTGCTGTCTCACAACTTGAAGGCACGGAAGCTGTCCATGGGCTGGCTGAAAGACCAGTTGGCCAGCCGGAATGTCAAAGACCTCCACCAGGTTTTCCTGCTGACCGTGGACGAAGCAGAGAATGTGTATCTGGTGAAAAAGGGGGAGAAACTGTGAGACAGCTTTGGATCTCTGTGGCCATTCTCGGCACTGTGGTGCTTTTGTTGGCCTGGAACACGGCCCATGTGCGGGATATCACAGAAACCATGATTGAAACCCTCTCTCAAGCCGCAGAAGCGGCCCAGGCAGAGGACTGGGACCGAGCCACGGAACTGACCAAACAGGTTCAGGACCACTGGCAAAAGGATGTGGACTATCTGCGCTATGTCCAAACCCATGAGACCATCGACGAGGTGACAGTGCTGCTGCGGGAGGTGGCCGGCTTTTTGACTGACCATGACGTGGGGGAGTTTTCTGCCACCAGTGTGCGGATCATCGGCAAGCTGGAGGTTCTCCGAGACATGGAGGAGATCTCTGCGGGGAATCTATTTTGACATCGCCGCATTGTTGAATGGCCAATCGTCCCGTCTTGTAGGCAGCCCGATGAAAAGGAGCTACGCCAGGCCAGAAAATATGCTCTGTATCTCTTCGAGAACCCATGCACTGTCCATTATACCCGAAATCAAAAGCCCCCAAAGCCTGAACAGAGTCGGCTTTGGGGGCTTTTGATTTCACTGGCGCTTTGGTTCGGAGCGGCACCCAATTGGCGCCTTTCTTAGAACTCGTAGGGAGGATTACCAGAGAAATCAGCAATAGCACCGTGGGCGTCCTTAATATAGAACACCTCAAAAATGGGATTGGTTGCCTCGCCATACTGGCCCTTGACAATGGGGTTATTCATAGCGCCCTCTTTGACGGACAGATTGTTTTCAAAGGTAGCCGTGCCGTGCAGGCGAATCCAAGCATAGGAAGGGCTGGCCACGGTAATCTCGATTTCGGGGTTGGCCTGCATGTCCTTGTACACGTCCTTGGTGCTGTTGGTGCAGAACCACAGCTTGCCCTCCTGCTCAAACAGGAACATAAAGGGGCGGCACTTTGCCTTGCCGTCGCGGCCAACGGTGGCCAGGTACTGAACGGGATTTTCCTTCAGAAACTCTACAACTTTGTTCATATCAAATACCTCCATAAAATAAATCAGTGCTGATGGGTTCCTTGCCTGATGTGTTTATTGTACCAGCCCGCTTTCCCTCTGTGAAGTACGCACAATATTGTGGCATAGTTACCCAAAGGAAACTATCGGGAAAGCTGCTCTCTGGTTATCCGCCCTCTGTTGTCTCTTTCCGCTTGTTCCCCTCTCGCTTCATCACAATCCAGTAAATGATTAAGAGGACCAGCGCCGTAGCGTTTTCCGTAATGGGCTGGCTGAGGATAATGCCGCCAATCCCCTTGCTATTGGCCAGCAGGACCATAACGGGGGTGAGCAGCAGCCCTTTGTTGATGATGGTGTTCGCCATGGAAATTTTCCACCGGCCAATGGACTGAAAAACTGCGTTAAAGAGCTCAATGAACCCAAACCCGATGACACAGAAGATCCAAGTCCGCAGATAAGAGACCGCAATCGGAACCGATTCCCCCGAGGGAATCAGCAGGTTCACCAGGAAGGTTGGCACCAGGGCCACTAGAAGCTGGCAGGCTAAAATCCACAGCGCCATCACAAGCAGGCCGCCATTGATGATGGATTTCACCCGCTTAAACAGACCGCAGGAGAAGTTATAAGCCACCACCGGTCGGATCCCCTGGGCAATGCCAACGCAGATCTGCATAAATGCGTTGCCGATCTTCTGCACCACACCCCAAGCTGCCAGCTCAACCTGTCCGCCTAGAAGGTTAAAATAGTAATTCCGTGTAAAATCACAGATATCCATAAACAGCAGCACAAACCCAGCCGGGATGCCTACAGAAAGCACGCCGGTGCAGACGCCGCCCCGCACCCGAAAGTACCGCGGGTGAAAACAGACAACCGTGGTTTTGCGGCGCCGATAGTACATGAGGAGATAGAATCCCAGGGAAATATAGTTTGCAATGCAGGTTGCTAGGCCAGCACCGGCCACCCCCATGCCACAGGGAAAGATAAAGATGGGATCCAAAATGACATTCAGCGCGCCGGCCAGGCCAATGCCCAGCGCGGAAATCTTAGACTCCCCCTCTGCCAAAAACAGCTGTGAAAACACCTGTGACAGCACCAAAGGCACACAGCCAATGTGAAACACCCAAAGCAGATACGACGAGCAAAAGCCAATGGAATGCTCGTCCGCCCCAATTAAATACAAAATGGCGCTCTTCTTTCCCAAAAGTATAAAGGAGAGCACAATGACCACAGCACTGGCCGTATAAACGGAAAATGCGGAAAAGGTTTTTGCCCGCTCCCGGTTTTCCCTTCCCAGGGCTGCTGCCATATTTGCATTGGCGCCAGCGCCGAAGATGGTGCCAACGCAGGAGACCAGCATAACCACCGGAAAGGTGATTGCCATGGAGGAAATCTGAAAGGTATCGTTCGTGCGCCCCACAAAAAACGCATCGGCTAAATTAAGAATGAGAAAGGTCAGCTGGCTGAGCGCTGCGGGAACGATAAACTTCGCCAGCACCCTTGGCACAGAATATTTTGTAAATGCCTCTTCCTGGGAGGAAAGGCTTCGCGCGTTATGCTTCTGCAAGACACAGGCCTCCTTGACAATGCTGGAATCTATCGATATAATTATATATTAGTAGTTTTAAGCGATCAAGTACGCAGTTAAAACTGATTAAGTATGCGGCAGGCAACCATTGGTGGAGGTGGTAGACATGACCCAGGAAGAGATGTTGGTTGAGATCAATGAAATTTTAGATGACCGCAAGAAAAAAGCCCACGTGGATCAAATTGTTCCCTTACTCCACGGGAAGTGGGAGCTGCAGATCATGCTGGAGGTGTGCCGGGCAGAGGTACTGCGGTTTGGGGAGTACAAGCGGCGCATCCCCTCGATTACAAACAGCGTGCTGACAACGGCTTTGCGCAACCTGGAAAAATGGGGGCTGGTCGCCCGGACGCAGTTTAACGAAATCCCGCCCCGGGTGGAATACACCCCCACAGAAAAAGGGATGAGCCTGCTGCCAGTCTGCTACGAAATTATCAAGTGGGGCGCAGAAAACAGCCTAAACGATGCAGAGCACCCCGACAGAGAGATGGACACACCATAATATGAAAAATACAGCGTGGACCAAGGGAAACCTCGGTCCACGCTGTATTTGCTTGCAGAAACGGAAGCGCTGCTGTTCTTCCGCTCATTTCATGCCTTTTGGAGCCATCGACGGATGGCTTCTGTCACCGCTTTGGCTCGGCCGTGGTCTTTTCCGCTGGCCGTGACGCCCACCACAAGGTTCTCCCGCTGAGCAATCCCGGGAAAGAAAAAATCGCACTGGGTCTGGTCACTGGCGGTGTTAACAGGGATACCAGCGGCCTTACAGCGCCGGACAATCTCCTGGTTAAGCTGGGCCTCGTCGGTGGCAGCCAACACCAAGTCCGCGCCTTCCAGGTCGGCGGGCGTGTACTTTCTGGTGAAAAGCTGGATCTCGCCCTGGGCTGCCAAGGATTCCAAGTCCGGGTGAACAGTGGGGGCAACCACCACAACATGGGGCGTGAACTCTGCCAAGGTCATCACCCGGCGCTTGGCAATGGTTCCCCCACCGACGACCAGAACGGTTTTCCCCGACAGGTCCACAAACAGCGGGAAGTAGGGATAAGTTTTCATGGTTTCCCCCTCTTGCGTCTCATTTCCGTTTTTTCTTCAAGATATAGTTTAGGGCTCCCCCTGCCACGATGATACTCCCTGCAATGAGCAGAACCTTTTTGGCCGCCTCCTGAGGAATATTCCCCTTGCCACCCACAGAATCCAGGTAAAACGTCAGGGTATATTGGATCTCCACGGGCTCTCCCATGGCGGTGGTATCTGCAATGACAGACATGCCGGTGTCCATGGCGGTAATGGGGATCTCAAAGGTAGAGTTTCCCCCGTCTGTGGTCAGGTTGTAATAGGTCTGGCCCCCTACGATCATGTAGTCATAATAGGCGCTGCTCCACAGGAGCTTTGCGTAAGCCTTCCCCTCCCGCACTGTGAGCAGCGTAGGGGAGCTGACGCTGGCCCGGCCGCTGCCGCCGGTCATGTTGACCTCAATGGAATACTCCCCGTCAGGACGGTCAATCGCCACAGGCTCTGGGGCATCTTGAGGGGCCGCCTGGGTGGGCTCTGTCTCTGCCGCTGTGGTCTCTCCGCCGGGGTCATAGGCCCGCAGGGCCGCTTCAATCAGCTCGTAGTCAGGCAGCTCCACAAGCAGCGCCTCCTCGGGAAGGGAAGCGGCATCAAACACCAAGGTTCTGTCATACCAGAGCTGGCGCTTTTTGCTAAAGGCCGCGCAGGGGAGCTCTTTGTCCAGGGCTTCCACGGGAACGGTAAACACGCTGCGTCCGTCCACCTCTTCGGCATCGATCCAGTCTGCCTGCGCCGTTTCAGCGGCCTCTGCCGTGCCGGGGTAGACAGACTGATAACTCAGGCTGGAAATGGTGATACGGGCGGACATGGTCTCCCCTTCCACCAGCAACTCGGCCTCTGTGATTTTGAAAAAGGAAGAGCTTGACTCCACTTGGATGGGGTAGGTTCCGTCCTTCAGATCCCGGGCATAGATGGGCAGCATGCCATAGCGCCCCACCTTTTTCTTGCGGATGCTCTGCTTGATCTCCTCCAGCTTGTCCCGTTGACTGCTGGCCGTTTCGTCCTTTCCCGCCGGCGCTTCCACCCCCTGGCAGACCGCTGGCAGCAGAAACAGCAAGAGAAGCAGGATAACCCCAAAGGTCCTTTTACCCATGTTGGCAGCCTCCCTACTCCATGGATTTGGCCTGCTTCGCATGGTCCACATAAAGGGCCCGTATGGCCGGGTATTCCCCGATCCCCCGGAGAATGGGGCAGACCTCCACGCCCTCCCCTGCCAGTTGGTTCTTCCAGGAATCGGGATCGGCGCCAGCCATGTCGTGAAGGGCATGGTCCCCGGCCACCACCAGCAGTGGGGACAGGTAGACCCGCTCCGGTTGTTCCCGCCGAACTTGCCCCAGAACCGGGTCGATGCCCGGCGTATACTCCACAGTGCCCACGCAGAAGTTGGCAAACCCGTCCTGCTGAAACTGCTGGTCTAACAGCCGGTAGGCCGAAAAGGGTTCCTGGGCGCTGCCGTGGCCCATAAGGGCCAGCATGTGGCGGCCCACCACCGGAGCGAAAACCTCCTCCAGCGCTGCAGCCAAAGGCTTCACGTCCTCTGGCGTTCCAATGAGAGGGGCCCCACAGGCCACGGTTTGAAACCGGGGCCGATAGGTGCGAAGGGTTTCTTCCAGGGCGGCATATTCCGCCCCCACCAGCATGTGCGTGGGCTGAACCAGCAGGTTTTCAATCCCCGCTGCCAGCATTTTCTCCAGCGCTTCTGCCACGGTGTCATAGTGGAGCCCCTGGGTCTCCCGCAGTTTTTTGATGATTCTGCGGCTGGTCCAGGCTCGGAAAAAAACACGGTCTGGAAACGCCGCCTGCAAATCCCTTTCGATGGCCTCCAGGGTGCATTTCCGGGTCTCTTCATAGGATGTTCCAAAGCTGACCACCAGCAGCCCATCGTTGCTTTTCATAAGTCCCCTCCGTTCCATTTCATAAATTCATAGATTCTTCTTCCGATAAATAAACACCACCGAGATCAGCCCAAAAACCACCAGATATGCAAAGAGCACCCCAAAACCAAAGAACCCCGGTGAGAGACCATTGGAGATATCCCGAACCATTCCGCTGGCCTGGGACAAGGGCAAGAGAGAAATCACCTGCCGGAACCCCATGGGCATCTGGTCGGTGGAAAAGAAGGTGTTGCACAGAAAGGACATGGGCATGATGATATAAGAGGTAAACCGGGGTGCATCCGAATAGCTTTTGGCCAGGAAAGATAGCACCAGAGCGATGGTGGCAAACACTGTGCCGTTCAGAAACAAGATCAGAACAGACAGTCCATTGAAAATCAGATCTGCGCGGATGGGCAGGGTCAGCAACAGAATCATCCCCCCTGCATACATTCCCCGCAGGCTTCCACCGATGATCTGGCCAAGGATAAACTGCCACAGGGGCGTGGGTGAGACCATCACCTGGTCCAGTGCCTTTTCGTAGAGCCGCTGGACACTCATGTTCTGGGCAATGGCGCTGAAGCTCCCCGTCATAGTGGACATGGCCACCACGCCGGGAATGAGAAAGTGCAGATAGGGCTCCCCATGGGAGGTGGTCTGGATCCCCATGCCAAAGATAATCAGATACATCAGCGGGGAAATCATGGCGGCAACGGTGATCTTATAAAAGTCCCGCCGGAACTCCACCCACTTTTCCCATAAGACGGTAATGATTCCCATGGGTTCCCCCCTTTCCAACTGTTTTTGGATCCACCCTATCCCAGCTTTTGGCCGGCACAGGTCACGAAAACATCTTCCAGTGTGGTCGCTCTCAGCGCCGCCTGGTTTCCTCTGCCCGAGAGGTAGGCGATGGCCGCCTCCCGGTCATGGAAGTATGTGCTGGATAGGCCATTCTCATCGGTTTCGTCCACCGCAAAGGGGCCCAGCTCCTGAATGAGGGCCTCCGGGGCATCCAGCTTCTGGAGCTTTCCCCGGTTGATGAGGGCCACCCGGCCGCACAGGGCCTGGGCCTCTTCCATGTAGTGGGTGGTCAAGACAATGGTCATGTTGCTGCCGTTGAGCTTGCGCAAAAGATTCCACATCTGCCGCCGGGAGAGAGCATCCATGCCCGCTGTGGGCTCGTCCAGCAGGAGAATCTCCGGCTCAATGAGCAGGGCCCGACAGATCATCAGCTTGCGCTTCATACCCCCGGAGAGGTGGCGAACCGTGCGCTTGCGGTACTCCAACAGGCCGGCAAAGTCCAGCAGCTCTGTGGTCCGCTGGCGGATGACCTTTCGGGGCAGAAAATAGAGCCTGCCCTGGTACTCCATCACCTCGTCCATGGTCATGTCCTGGCGCATGGAGTACTCCTGGGTGATGACGCTGAGCTTCCGCTTTTGTTCAGACGCCTTGCGGTTTAAGGGTTTTCCATCCACCAAGATCTCCCCTTCCGTGGGCAGAAGGACAGTGGAAAGCATGCTGATGGTGGTGGTTTTGCCCGCCCCATTGGGCCCCAGCAGGCCGAAAAACTCCCCGGTCTGGATGGTCAGGCTCAGGTGGTCCACCGCTGTAAAGGCATCAAACCGTTTGGTCAGGTTTTTTAGTTCAATCATGGCCTCCATCCGCTTCCTTGGCAATAATCAGGGAGAAGTACCCCGCGTCGTCGGGGATCTCCTCCAGGCTGTGATAGAGCCGCTCGGTGGCCATGCCACAGTTTTCCACCGCTTGAACCTGCCGTCCGCTTTGGCGGAGAAGGTCCTTAACCTGCTTCATATAGCTGGCCGATTTCATGAGCACATAGGTCCCGGGCTCCTCCAAGGGATGCTCTGTCCGGTGGGCAGCCGGCACCACGTGGAGAGGCTCGTCCCACTCCACCAAAGGCAGAGACAGCCGGGCCGCCGCCGCGCAGATGGAGCTGATGCCGCTGACCAGCTCCACCTGGTAGCCATCGGCCTCCAGAATGTGCTGGAGATAGCTAAAGGTACAGTAAATGGTCGGGTCCCCCAGGGTGAGGTAAACCACATTTTCCCCTCGATCTAAATAGTCTTCCAGGATTTTTGCCCCGGCCCGATGGGCCTGGTCAATCCGCGCCCGATCCTTGACCATGGGCATTTCCACGGGAACGAGCACCTTGTCTGCCAGCTCCGGGACGTTTTGCAGGGCAATCTGATAGGCAACGGATTGTTTGGCGTCCCGCCCGGGCACAGCGATCACCTGGTTTTCCCGGATCAGGCGGATGGCTTTCAGGGTCATGAGCTCAGGATCCCCCGGGCCAACCCCCACGCCATAGGCAATTCCTTTCATAGCTGGTTGCTCCTTTCTGCTGTGATCTGGCAGTCTGCGGCAGCCTGCTCCACACATTGGACCAAGGCCTCCAAGGTGGCCCTTTGAGCCACCCAGGTCTGCATGCCATAGACTTCGGCGGCGGCCTGGGTCTGCTTGCCGATGCACACCGCCTTCACCTGGGAGAAGTCCAATGCCCCCACGCTGGCGGCAAACCCCTTCACAGTGGATGCGCTGGTGAAAACTGCAAAGTCGATCTCCCCCGTCTCGAAGGCCTCCTTTTCGTCGATGACCCGGGAGGCAGTATAGAGGGTATCATAGGTGGCAATATCGTCAATCTGAACCCCCTCCCCCCGGCTTAGTTCCTCCACCAGTTCCTGGTTGCCAATGGCCGCTCGGGGAATCAGGATCCGGGCGTTGGGAGGCAGTTGGGCCGCCAACTCTCTTCCCAGGGTCCTTCCGTCATAGATTGTTGGGAGAAAATCGGCTTTCATCCCATAACTGGCCAGGGCTTTTTGGCTCCCCTGGCCGATGGCTGCAATCTTTGTGCCGGCCAGCGCCCGGATATCACTGGAACGGTATAACTCCTCCATAAAAATCCGCACCCCGCTGGGGCTGGTGAAGACCAGCCAGTCATATTCCTGGGCTTCCAGCCGGCAGATGCTCTCCTCCAGGGGGCGGTTCTCGGGAATGGGCTCTGTGGAAATGGCCGGCAGTTCCAAAACCTCCGCCCCTCTTTGACGAAGGAGGGAAGCCAGGCTGGAAATCAGCTCCTTGGGGCGGGTCACCGCCACCTTCACCCCGGCAAGGGGTTTGTGTTCATACCAGGAAAATTCCTCTGCCAGGGCACACACCGGGCCCACCACAATAATGGCCGGCGTTTGGACCTGGGCCCGCTGGCACACAGATGCCAGTGTCCCCAAGGTTCCGCTGAGCCGCCGCTGCTTGGCCGTGGTCCCCCGCTCCAAAACTGCCGCTGGGGTCTCTGCGTCCATCCCCGCCCGCAAAAGGCCATCACAGAGATCCGGCAGGGCCCCAACGCCCATCAGGAAGATCAGGGTCCCCTTGAGCCTGGCCAGCCCTTCAAAATCGATGTCATTGGCATGGCCCCCTTGCCGGTGCCCGGTGATGATGTGGACACTGGAGCTCAGCTCCCGGTGGGTCACCGGGATCCCCTGATAAGCGGGAACGGCAAAGGCGCTGGGCACGCCGGGAACCACCTCAAAGGGAATGCCCTTCTGGGCCAACAGCTCCAGCTCCTCTCCCCCTCTGCCAAAGAGGAAGGGGTCCCCCCCTTTCAGGCGGACCACCTGGTTCCCCCTCTGGGCCTCTTCCAGGAGGATCTGGTTGATCTCCCCCTGGTGCAGGGTGTGGTTTCCAGCCCGTTTTCCGGCATAGATCAGCCTGGCTTTGTCGGGGATCATGCCCAGAACCCCTTGCCCTACCAGGGCATCGTAGACCACCACATCGGCCTGGGCCAGAACCTCTTTTCCCCGCAAGGTAAACAGCCCGGCATCCCCCGGACCTGCTCCCACCAGCCATACTTTTCCGTTCACAGCTCTCCCTCCTTACTGTCCCGCAGCGCCTGGGCAAGTGCCCTGCCCAGCTGTTGGGCTTGGGTCACCTGGCCTGTCATCTGGCCAACCCGGTATCTGCCCGTGCGCTCGTCGTAGTATAGGCCCCGGAGATGGAGCTCCCCCGCCAGCACCTGGGCAAAAGCGCACACCGGAGAAGAGCACCCACCGTTGAGCTCTTTCACAAAGGCCCGCTCGCAGAGCGCCACCCAAGCGGTGTTGGGGTCAAGGTATCCCGCCAGATACGAATAGTCCTCGCCCCGCCGGCCCTGAATCCCAAGGATCCCCTGGCCGGCAGCGGGAAGCATCTCCTCCACGGTGAAATACCGGGCAATCCGGTCCTCCAGCCCCAGGCGCTTGATCCCAGCCGCCGCCAGGACCAGAGCGCCATATTCCCCCTCGTCTAACTTCCGAAGGCGCGTTTGCACATTGCCCCGAACGGGCTTTACCCCGTGCTCAGGATAAAGCTTTTCCAGCTGCAGCGCCCGGCGGAAACTAGACGTGCCAATGGGAAGCCCTTTCGCAAGCTGGGTCGCCCCTTTGGGCAGGATCAGCACGTCCCGTGGGTCCTCCCGCTTCGAATAGCCGATGATGGGAAGGTCCTCTGGCAGTTCCATGGGCATGTCCTTGAGGCTGTGGACGGTCAGGTCCACCCGCTTTTCCCGCAGGGCAAGTTCCAGTTCCTTCACAAATAGGCCCTTTCCGCCAATCTTGTCCAGTGTCTTATGGAGGATTTTGTCTCCCGTGGTCTTCATGGTGAGCAGGGTGACCTCCCGCTCTGAATCGGCCCGGCGCAAATGGTTCACAACGGTCATGCTCTGGATCACGGCCAGGTTGCTCTCCCGGCTGCCAACAATGATTTTCCCTTTCATCCGCTCGCTCCTCTGTCCTGCTCCAGCCTCCCTTGGGCTGGGTTTCAAAAGGGGATCTTATCCGAGGATCCCCTCCTGCATGGCCCTGGCCAATTCTTTGGCATAATAGGTAATGTAGATATCCGCGCCGGCCCGGTAGGCGGCGGCAGCCATCTCGCAGACAATCTTCTTCTCGTCAATCCAGCCTTTTTCCGCCGCGGCTTTCACCATGGCATACTCTCCGCTGACGCTGTATGCCGCCACAGGCAGGTCGATGCTGTCCCGCACCTCCCGCACCAGATCCAGGTAAGACATGGCGGGCTTGACCATGATGATGTCAGCCCCCTCTTCCACATCCAGCAGGGCCTCTTTCAGACCCTCTCTGCGGTTGTGAAAATCCATCTGGTAGCTTTTCCGGTCCCCAAAGGCCGGGGCCGAGTCCGCAGCATCCCGGAAGGGACCGTAGAAAGAGGACGCATATTTCAGGGCATAGGACATCATGGGCACCTCGGAAAACCCATTGGCGTCCAGCTGGGCGCGGATGGCCCCGATGCGGCCATCCATCATGTCGGAGGGGGCCACCATATCTGCTCCGGCCTCCACATGGGATAGGGCCTCTTTGGCCAGCAGGTCCAGGGTGCGGTCGTTATCCACTCTGTGCCCGCAGAGGACCCCGCAGTGACCGTGGGAGGTGTACTCACACATACACACATCGGTAATGAGGAACAGGCCCGGATACCTCTGTTTGGCCCGGCGCAGGGCCTGCTGGACCACGCCGTCCTTCGCATAAGCCTGGGTGCCCAGCTCGTCCTTGTGGTCCGGGATGCCAAAGAGCATTACGCTGCTCACCCCAGCCTGCTGCAGGCTCTCCAGCGCCTCGTCCATCCGGTCCACACTGTACCGGTATTGGCCGGGCATGGAGGGGATCTCCTCCTTGCGGTTGCTGCCCGCCATCACAAACATGGGGTAGATCAGAGAGGACTTGTCCATTCTGGTCTCCCGCACCATTTTTCGCAGCACTTCACTTCCCCGCAGCCGTCTCGGTCTGATTGTCATGTTCATGGGATTTCCTTCGCTTTCTTTTTGATCTTGTCATCCTCTCACTCCCAGAAGGGGCTGGCGGGCTCTTTGCCGGAAAACAAAACGGCCACAGCGACAGCACAGATTGCCATCGCTATGGCCGGCTTTTCCCATAGCAAAATGCATCCGTCCGATATCCCGCCGGATGGATGTCTCTTTCTGCAGCAGGTCTTCTGACTGGCACGTTTCGAAGGGGCTGCCTTCTGCTATCCCGCCCCGGCCTTCTCAGGGGGTTCCCAATGACCGACTTTCGTCTCTGGCGCGGCATATCCGTGCTTACAGCGGCGGTACCGTTCGTGGTTTGCACACGATTCACTATTCTCCCCCTACCGTTCCTCGCGGCAGGGAGCACTGCAGACTGCTTCAATCCTGAATGGATGATTTGGGTGCATTATAGCACAGTTCCTGGGAAAAGTCTAATGGTTTATCCGGCGGCCATTTTTCCAGCGGAAAGGGGCTGCTCCGGTCTATTTTCAGCAATCCTGCTCAAATTCTCCCCCGGGGAAACTTGTGCAAAATTCCTTTTGCGCCCTATTGCTAGAGATGGTATACTAGTTCAGAATTGAATAGGGCGATGAACGACACATGTGGCGCTATGCGCGTAAATCTGATCACGGTACAGAGGCGGGACATGTGTTGGTTTGGATGGTTCCCAGCGCATGCTTACGCATGTGCTGTTTTTTTGCCCAAAAACAAGGAGGACGTTATGCAAGAAAACAATTATCTAGGCACAGAGAAAGTGGGCAAACTGCTCAAGCAGTTTGCCATTCCTTGCATCTTTTCCCTGATTATCTCCTGCCTTTACAACATTGTAGACCAGATCTTCGTGGGCAACGGTGTGGGCTATTTGGGCAACGCCGCCACAGGCGTCATCTTCCCCATTACCGTTGTGGGCTGGGGCGTGTCTCTGCTTTTTGGCGACGGCGCTGCCGCCTCCCTGAGCGTGTCGCTGGGCCGAAACGAGACCAAAGACATTCACCGAAGCGTTGGCAACAGCATGCTGGGTTCCTTTCTCTGCGGCGTTGTCATCATTGCCATCTGCTATTTGTTCGGCGACTCTCTGCTGCTTTTGATCGGCGCCACAGACGCCAACCTGGCCCTGGCCCACGACTATGGCTTTATCATTTACGCCATGATGCCCCTAGCCCTTGTTCAGAACACCCTGGCCTCCATCATCCGGGCTGACGGCAGCCCTCGCTACGCCATGGGAGCCATGCTGGTGGGCGCTGTTTTGAATATCATCGGCG
The DNA here is from genome assembly GCA_048184675.1 of Evtepia sp. Classification (GTDB taxonomy): domain Bacteria; phylum Bacillota; class Clostridia; order Oscillospirales; family Oscillospiraceae; genus Evtepia. The sequence goes on from DBEYYM010000090.1 coordinate 13,401, forward strand.
ACCCTGTGGCCATCTTTGCCCTGGGTCTGGGCATCAAGGGCGCCGCATACGCCACCATCATCGGGCAGTTTGTCAGCTTCCTGATCTGCGTAGCCTATCTGAGAAAAAGTAAGTCCTTCCGCCTCTCCCTGGCCAGCTTCCGTCCGGATTTTCCCCAGCTTAAACGGGTGGCCGCCCTGGGCACCTCCAGCTTTTTGACCCAGCTCTCCATTGTGGTGATTACCATCATCAACAACATCCTGCTGGTGAGCTATGGCGCCCAGTCCGTCTATGGCGCAGACATTCCCCTGGCCGCCTTTGTGGTCATTATGAAGCTCTTCCAGATCGTGCTGAACATCGCCATCGGGATCGCCGCCGGTGCCCAGCCCATTGTGGGGTATAACTACGGGGCGGGCAACTATGACCGGGTCAAGGCCCTGCTGAAACTCATCCTCAAATGGACCGCCATTGTCTGCATCCTCTGCACGGTGCTGTTCGAGGCTATCCCCCTGGTCTTCATCCGCATGTTTGGCGCCGATGGGGAGCTGTACACGCAGTTTGCCGTCCAGTGCCTGCGGATTTACCTGGCCCTGATCCTCTTCACCTGCCTGCAGAAGGTGTGCGCCATTTTCCTGCAGTCCATCGGCCACGCCAAAACGGCCGCCCCGCTCTCGGTGCTCCGTGACCTTTTCCTCATTGTCTTTTCCCTGATCCTGCCCATGAAGGTGGGGGTTACCGGCATTTTCTGGGCTGCTCCCACGGCAGATATCATCGCCATTCTCATTACCGCTGCCGTGATGGTCCGGCTGTGGAAGCAGCTGGGTAGTCAGGAAGCTGTCTCCAGCGAGCCCGATGCCCCCATCCTGCAGCCCTCCCAGGCCGGTGTAATTCTCACCATCTCCCGGGAGCACGGCTCCGCCGGCAAGCGCGTTGGGCAGCTTGTGGCCCAGCGGCTGGGCATCCCCTGTTACTATAAAGAGATGATCGCTCTGGCTGCCAAGCAGAGCGGCCTGTCCAAGCAGTTTATCTCCAACCTCAACGCCAGTGAGGACGCGGTTATGGGTGAGCTCTATCTGAGCACCAGCGTCGTTCAGCAGGCCATCACCGCCCAAGACCAGGCCATTAAACAGATTGCCGACGCCGGTTCCTGCGTCATCATCGGCCGGGCAGCGGACTACGTGCTGCGAGACTATGAAAACGTCGTGCGCATTTTCCTATATGCCCCAGAAGAATACCGGGTGGGCAAGGTCATGGAGATGTACGGCGACACCCGCGAGGCCGGCCAGAAGAGCATTGCCCGCTCCGACGCGGCCCGCTCGGCTTACTATAAGAGCATTTCCGGCCGCAGCTGGGGGGATCCCCACGGCTATGACCTCTGCGTCAACACCGCCATGGGTGTGGAGGCCACTGCCGACCTAATCTGCCACTATATTGGCCAGCGTTGATTTCCCAAAGGCATTCGTTTCTCTCCCTCCCAACCGATCGGCGCTTGCGCATTGAAGGTATATGGTACCACAGAAGGCATCCCTATCACGTGCGCCCTGCCTTCGCAACCCAAAGTTGCCCCATGGAAACCGCAATTTGGTGGTGTTTGACCGGCAAATCTGGTAAGCTGGGGGCACAAGGAGGGACACTATATGACCTTTGGAGAAAAAATACAAACGCTGAGAAAGCACGTGGGCCTATCTCAGGAAGCGCTCGCTGATCGATTGAACGTATCGAGACAAGCTGTCAGCAAGTGGGAGCGGGACACCGGCTATCCCGAAACCGAAAAACTGGTCCGCATGAGCAAGCTTTTTCACGTGTCTGTGGATGACCTGCTCAACGACGACGCAGCGCCATCTATGGAGGGCGGACCCAAGGAACAGGAGACCTTGTTGGACCAGGAATGGATAGCCGGATTTCTCTCCTATCAAAAAAGAAGACTTCTTAAAATCAGCACCGCAGTTGGTCTATTCGTGGGGAGCCTCTCCCTTTCTTTCTGGGACGCAGAGGGCAGCATGATACTGTTCCTTGCCCTTATCATTTTAGGCGGGATCTTTTTGTTTTCCGCCAAGTTGGCGGAAAACCCCTATGGCAAGCCGGGGGCTTTGCCCCTGGATCAACAGGCCAGGGCAGAATGGGCCGCACGGTATGCCAAGAAGGGAAAGGCGAGCCATATCCTCACCCTCCTTGGCATTGCTCTCATGGCCGTTGGGGTCCTGCTTTGTCCCATGATGGTACCTGCTGAGATGGAAGCTCTCGACTCTGCCGTTCTCGCCGTGGGGATGCTCTCCGCCGGCGTAGGGGCCTTCCTTTGCATATATCATTCCGGCATGACGCGGGCCTACCGGCGGCTTATGGGGGCGAAGGCAGCCCAGGAAGCCGGGAGGTGAGGACTTATGAGAAAAAGATGTCTGCTTCTTCTCTTGGTCGCTGGCCTGCTTTGCGGCTGTCACCCGGCTTCGGAATCAGGTGGCACCACAGATTACGCCGGAGACCTGTCCAAGGCCCAGGAAATTGCCGTGATCCCCGCTAGCGCCGCTGCCCCCACCCAGGTTCTGACACCCCCCCAGGACCGATCGGATTTCGTCCTCGCCCTGGACCCGGCCCACTGGACGCCGGAATCCCTTCCTGACACCGCGGTGCTCCTGGGAACCTTTCGGTTTTCCCAGGAAAGGACCCTGCTTTGGGGCGAGCAGGAAACAGACGGCACCCTGTATCCCCTTTGTGAAATACGGTGCTATGAGGATCTTCCTTATCTCACCTTAGCAGGTTCGGGGTTTGTGATGACCTATCGGGTGCCAGAGACCGCTTCTTCCGCCCTGGCAGCTTACTTTTCTAACCCAACTTAAACTGACAAACGGGAAACGACATCCTGTCGTTTCCCGTTTTGTTAGTTCAGATCCTTTTCCCGCTTTACAAATTGCAGGGGGGTGCAGCCCATGGCCCCTTTGAAGGCCGCAATGTAATTGCTGACCTGGTTAAAGCCACACAGGCCGGCGGTCTCCGTCACGGTGTGGCCAGCCCGGAGAAGTTCGGTGCTTTTGCGGATTCGATAGTCCTTCAAAAACCGGTAGGGCGTGGTGCGCAGGCACTCCCGGAAGGTACGGCAGCACTCCCCCACGCTGATGTTGGCAGCGGCGGCAATGTGGTTCAGGGTGATCTCCTCCGTGTAGTGGCCATACAAATAGTCCAGCATGGCCTGCATGCGCTCCTGCCTGACCAGGGAGACCGAGCCCGGGGGCATATCCTCTGGCTGGAGATTTTCCAGGATTTCTGCCCACACCCGCACCAGGAGCACAGAGGCGGTGTATTCCCTGCCCGGCACCTGCTGCGCCAAAAAGAGGTCCACCAGCTCCCGCAACAGGTCCAGGGCCCTTTTCTGCCAGGGGATCTCCTGCCCCAGAACCAGCACCGGCAGCTTTCCCCCCAGCACATAGGGCAGCACATCCCGCTGCTCCATGCGGCTGCCGGGGAAAAAGCCCAGCAGGCGGTGGGGAAAGTCCAGGCTGACATAGGCCCCCTCCGGGGAAAGCGCTGTGACCCCGTGAATCATGCCGCTGCCAATGAGCACCCCCTGGCCGGCAGCCAGAGGATACCGCACCCCATTGATCTGCAGGGTGGCCCGGCCTTTGGTAATCAGGGTAAATTGCAGCTCCTCATGCCAGTGGTGGTCCCCCAGGCCGCGCCCCGGCGGAACCATGCCGGCATGGCTGACGTAATACAGCTCCACCGGAAAGGCCTCGTCGCGATATCGGTTCACCTCATGCAGTTCCCGTTTTCTCATGGTATCGCCCCCGCAGATGAGTAAGAATTTGATATTTTTTAACAGGATCAGTGTACCACATTTCCCCGGTGTTTCCTATACTAAATCTCACCAATTCCTCTGTGAGGTGCAAAATGGAAACAAAGTTTGATACCCTCCCCATCCCCAGCCTGGTTCTCCGGTTGGGTGTCCCGGCCATGCTGGCACAGTTTTTCAATATTTTATACAGCATCGTTGACCGGATCTTTGTAGGCCACATTTCTGACTACGGCAACCTGGCCCTGGCCAGCATTGGGGTCTGCGCGCCGGCGCTGACGGCCCTGACCGCCTTTGCCTCCCTGATCGGCATTGGCGGCGCCTCTGTGATGAGCATCTCCATGGGGCGGCGGGAACCGGCCGCCGCCCAAAGAGCCATCAGCACCAGCTTTGCCCTGCTGGTGTCGGTGTCTGTTGTTCTGACCCTGGTCCTTCTGCTGCTGGAAAAACCCCTGCTGTTCCAGCTGGGGTGCAGCCACGCGCTGTACCCCTATGCCAGTGCCTATTTTCAGACCTATGTCTTGGGCACTGCCGCTTCCCTGGTGGGCCTTGGCATGAACCAGTTTATTCTGGCCCAGGGTTTCGCCCGGCGGGGGATGGTTGCTGTCATTCTGGGCGCCATGGTCAACACGGTGCTGGACCCGGTGCTGATCTTTGGCTGCCAGCTGGGCATTCGCGGCGCTGCTCTGGCCACAGTCCTTGCCCAGCTCTGCGTCTTGGTCTTTGTGCTGCACTTCCTGCTGGGCGGAAGGGCTGCCATCCCTTTGCGGATCCGGCGGCCCCAGTGGGGGATGGCCCAGCGGATCCTCTCCATTGGCTGTCTGCCCTTCTTCATTGTCCTGCTGGATAACCTGCTGATGATTCTGCTCAACGCCACCCTCCAGCGATATGGCGGCGACACCCTGGGGGACCAGTACATCTCCTGTGCCGCTGTGGTGCAGAGCTTTATGGTGCTGGCCTACTACCCCGCCCAGGGGATTACCACAGGCTGCGGAACCCTATACAGCTATCATTTCGGGGCGGGAAACATCCAAAAGGTCATGGCCGTGTTCCGGTGGGTGCTCCTCCTCTGCGCCAGCTTTATGGGCGTCCTTTTAGTGGTCTCCCAGACCATTCCGGAGGTCTTTGCCCGCCTGTTTCTCCAAGATGAAACCCTCCTGCCCCTGGCGGCAGACTGTATCCGCCGGTATGCGGCGGGGCTGCTTGGAGTGGCGGTCCAGTATGCCTTTGTGGACGGCCTGACCGCCATGGGGCAGACCCGATACGCCCTGCCCATCTCCTTTTTCCGGAAGGGACTGTTTATCCTCTGCGTCTTTTTGCTGCCCCGGATCCTGCCCCTGAAAGAAATCTTCTGGTCTGCTGCCATCTCCGACTTGGTGGGGGCAACAGTTACGGTGGTGGTATTTCTCCGCCTCATCTCCCCCCGGCTGCAGAAATCCATGGAGGCCCCCGCCCCAGATTCCCTGTAAGAAAAACCGTCCGAACGAAAAACACTCGTTCGGACGGTTTCTGTGTTGGGGAAGGTTTGGATCAGGTGAGCCCATGCAGCAGCTCTCCCAGCCGGCGGATTCCCTCGGTGATGGTTTCTGGATCGGCATTGGTATAGTTCAGACGCATGGTATTCGCGTTTTGGACCCCGATATAGAAGGGATCCCCCGGCACAAAAGCCACCTTTTTCTCCAGGGCCTTGGGGAAGAGCTCCATAGCGCTGACCCCTTCCGGCAGTGTCACCCACAGGAACATACCGCCCTGGGGCTTGGTGTACTGGATCCCAGCCGGGAAGTAGCGCTCCATGGCCCCAAGCATGGCCTGGGCCTGGGTCTGGTAAAGGTCCTTGATCTTGGCAATGTGGGCCTCCAGGTCGTTGTGCTGCAAATAGTCCCAGATCACATACTGGGAAAAGATATTTGTGTGCAGGTCGCTGGCCTCTTTGGCAATGGAGAGATAGTTAAGCAGCGCCGTGTTCTCCGAAATGAGAAAGCCCGTGCGCATGCCGGGGGTGACAATCTTAGAAAATGTCCCCAGCAGCAGGCTGTTGGGCAGTCTTCCCACGCCGATGTATGGCAGGTGCTCCCCCTCAAATCGCAGCTCACCATAGGGGTCATCTTCGATTAGGACCACATCCCGGTCTTTGAGCACCTGGTAGATCTGATCCCGATTTTTCCGGGAATAGGTCATCCCTGTGGGATTTTGAAACTCCGGGATGGCGTAGACAAACTTGACATCCTTCTGGAGGGCTTTTGTCAAACCTTCCACGTCCATACCCTCTTCGGTCAGCTCCACAGGATAAAACACCGGCTGCTGCAGGGCAAAGGCCTGGATGGCCGCCAGGTAGGTGGGCTTTTCTACAATCACCCCGTCCCCCTGATCCAGAAACACCTTGGCAATCAGGTCAAGGGCTTGCTGGGAGCCTGTGGTGATGATGACGTTATCCACCGTCAAATGGAGCCCCAGCTTTTGGTTGTAGCGGTCGGCAATGTACTGCCGCAGCTCCGGCAGGCCCGCCGTGATGGAATACTGAAAGACCTTCTCTCCATAGGTCTTCACCACCCGCTCCATAGACGCCAGCATCTCCGCTTGGGGGAAGGAGATCGGGTTGGGAAGCCCCCCTGCAAAGGAGATCACTTCTGGGTCTGACGCCGCTTTTAGGATTGCCCGCACAAAAGAGGGTGGTGTTTTCTGAATCCCTTTCGACAACAAGTTTTCTACACGCATCGTTTTTCCCTCGTTTCTACCTTACGTTTCTCTCAGTATACCCTTGCATTTGGGCACAAACAATTATAAAATTGTTTGGCATACAATTTTCCCACCTGTCCCCATCTGGAAAAGGAGATGTCTTAAGGGGTTATGTCCATCAATTCCTTTGAAAACTATCCCATGAGCTGGAAGCCCGATCTGAGCAAAACCACCGGCCCAAAATACCTGGCCCTGGCCCAGCTGCTGGAAGAAGAGATCCGCACCGGCCGGTTAAAGGGAGGCACCAAACTGCCGCCCCAGCGGGAGCTGGCAGATTTTTTGAATGTGAACCTGAGCACCGTATCCAAGGCCCTTAAACTCTGCGAGCAGAAGGGATTCGTATCTGCCTCTGTGGGCTGCGGTACCTTTGTCGCCTCCGGGGCCACTGCCGAACCAGTGCTCCTGGGCCCCGGTGGAAATTCCAGGCTCATTGAAATGGGAGCCATTGTCCCTGACGTCCTCTGCAACCAACGGGTGAAAGCTTACCTGGAAGAGCTGCTGAAACGGCCAGACTCCCTGGCGCTGTTTTCTTATGGTGTGCCAGAAGGTTCCACGCGGCACCGGGAGGCAGGGGTGGCCTGGTTGGGCCGATCGGGGTTTCAAACCGACCGGGACCATGTCGTGCTGGCCGCCGGGGGACAAAACGCCCTGACCGGAGCTTTGGGCACGTTCTTCCATCAGGGGGACAAGGTGGGCACCGATCCCCTGACCTATCCCGGGGTAAAGACCGCCGCTAAGATGCTGGGAATCCACCTGATCCCTGTGCGGAGCCAAAACCACGAGATGACGGAAGAGGGGATCCGCTACGCCATGCAAAATGAGAACATCAAGGGGCTTTATGTGATTCCCGATTTTCAAAACCCTACCTCCCACGTGATGTCTCTAGAAACCCGGAAAAAAATCGCCCAGGTGGCAGAGGAGACCGGGCTGCTGGTCATCGAAGATGGCCTGAATAATCTGCTGGAGGAGGATCCCCTTCCCCCTATCGCTTCTTTTGCCCCGGAACATGTGGTCTACCTGTCCAGCTTATCCAAAACGGTGGCTCCCGGCCTGCGCACCGCCTTTCTCCATGTGCCGAAGCGGAATTACCAAGACCTGGTAACCAGCTTGTATTCTATGAACATTGCCCTGTCTCCCCTGCTGGCCACCCTGTCGGCCGGGCTCATTGAAGAGGGCATCGCCGATGAGATCCTGGCCGCGCGCAAGGAGCAGATCACCCAGCGCAACCGCATTGTCAACAGCTTGCTGGGTGATTGTGTTGCAGCAGCCCAGCCCACCTGTCCCCTGCGGTATCTTCAGTTACCAGAGCGGTTTACCGGAAAGACCTTTGAACTTCGCGCCCAAGAAATTGGCGTTCAGATCTATGGGGCAGAACGGTTTGTCATCGGCAATCAGCCGGCTCCCAGAACGGTCCGCCTTTCGGTAACCACCCCCAGAACCACAGAGGAACTGACGGTGGGCCTCACCCGCTTAAAAGAGTTGCTTTTCGCTAACTCCTATGATATGATCGCCAAGAGGTGATTGGATGCAACTTAACTTGGAAGGGGTGGCCGTAGGCGTCATTGCGCTTGCCATGATTGGCGCCTTCCACCCCATTGTCATCAAATGTGAGTACTACTTTTCCTCCCGCGTTTGGCCGGTGTTCCTGCTGCTGGGGGTGCTTTCTCTGGGGGCCGCGCTCTTTACGGACGGCCTGGTCTCCATTGTCCTGGGCCTATTGGGGGTCTCTTGCCTGTGGAGTATTCAGGAACTGAAGGAGCAGACCCAGCGGGTGAAAAAAGGCTGGTTTCCCTGTAACCCCAGCCGAAAGGATCCCCCTGAAAAATAACGTGGACGCCGAATTTCCTATAAAAATTGTGAATTTTCAAAAAGTTCTCCCCTCCCCTCTGGACAGGAGCCCTTGGTTGTGCTATGGTAAAGGTGTGATTAGCTTCCCCTAACCACACTATCTTTCCACAGGAGGAGATCCAAATATGGGTACTATTCTCGTCGTCGTGGTGATCCTGGTGATCTGTGTCTATGCCATCTATAGTTACGGGCATAAGCTGCGCAGCGGCGGTGGATGCTGCGGGGACCATGACCCAGCAGAGAAAAAAGTCAAAGTAGCTGACCGGGATAAGGGACACTATCCCTATTCCGTAACCCTGTCCATCGACGGCATGACCTGCTCCAACTGCTCCCGCCGAGTGGAAAACGCGCTCAATAAGCTGGAGGGCGTGTGGGCCACGGTGGATCTGAGCGGTGGCAAGGCAAACGTCCGCCTGAAGGACCAGCCTGATGAGGCCGCCCTACGGGAAGCGGTTCGCCAGGCGGGTTATGTTGTCCTTGGCGTGCAGTAATCTCTCTTACAGCCCTGTCCCCAGGGGAGCACCGGTTCCCCTGGGGATCTTTTCCAGCCGAGCCCCTTTGGCGCTGCCGCTTAGGCTCCAGCGCCTGGGCCCGATTCCCGAAAAATTCCCTGAAACTTTGTAATAGTACTTGCAATTTCCGTGAGAATATGCTATTGTTTCATTATCGTTAGCTGACGCTAATTTTTGGTTCATCCTCCGATGAGCTTTTTTCTTGGCATAGCGTTAGCTCTCGCTAACGAAAGACAAGGTGGTGTTCCCATGGCAGACCCGTTCCATTCCTCTGCGGAGGAGGTCCATATTCAGTGGTCCTTCGCGCTGCCAGGGCTCCAGGTTTGTCAGTTTGCAGGCAGTCAAAAGACCTCCTGGCTGTCTGAAGCTCTTCTGGCTCCTTGCTCTTTTCTCTTTTGCCAATCTGGCGGGCTGCAGTTTTGCCTGGAGCACGGCCAGATGATTGAGCTGAATCCCCACGATATCCTGCTCTTTTCGAATCTCGCTCCCATCCAGCGGATCCAATCTGCAGTTCCCTTCCCGCAGGGGATCCGCATGACACTGGATGGCTTGGACGCCCTGGAGCCCTTGGCAAGGCTTTGGTCCGTTCCCGGCACGCGGCTCCAAACAGAGCGAATCCACGTCTGCCTCCAGGCCCACGGGGGATGGCTCCTTTTCCCCAGTGGGCTGTGGAGCAGTGCCTTCTTTACCCAGCTGGCAGAGCTCCCCACAGAGGACCGGGGTGAATACTGCGCCTTAAAGGGGTTGGAGCTTCTCTACCTGCTCAATGGGAAAGCCATTACCCCCATGGGCAATCACGGCCGGCGGTATTGGGACCGGGATCAGCTTCAGGCCATTCACCAGGCCCACGATTACATGCTGGCCAACCTAAACCAGCCCCTAACCATCGAGCATCTGTCCCAGCGGTTTCACATCTCTGGCACCTTCCTGAAGGAGGGCTTTCGGCAAATTTACGGCCAGCCCATTCGAAAATTTCTGCAGGCACGCCGGATGGACCGGGCCTCAGAGCTCCTGCGCACCAGCAACCAAACCATCATCCAGATTGCCGCAGCCGTGGGCTATGAAAGCGCCAGTCAGTTTTCTCAAATTTTTAAGCGACACTATCAGCTCCCCCCTGCTCAGTACCGCAGGGAGATTCTAAAACAAAATGTCTGAAACCACCGATTCCTGGCGGAATCCATGTGTTTTTTCTCCTCAAAACTCAGTATAATGCTTGAATTAAACAAAGCCTTTCAGTTTGAGGAGGTGTCCCCTTGAAACAACATCGTTTTTGGGCCTGGAGCGCTATGATCTGCATGATTATGGTGATGCTCACCGGATACAAACACAAGTGATTTGATAGGAGGGTTTCAGATGAATCGTTACCAACAGTTAGCACTTTTTGCCGGCGGCGTTCTTTTTGGCTCTGCCGGGATTAAGCTGTTATCCAGCAAAGATGCGAAAAAGGTGTATACCCACACAACGGCTGCTGCCCTGCGAATGAAGGACTGCGTGATGGAAACCGTCACCACCGTGCAGGAGAACGCTGCCGATATCCTGGCCAGCGCCAAGGATATGAACCAGCAGCGGATCGAGCAGGAAGAGATTGTGGAAGACACCGCAGAAAAAGCCCAGGCTCAGGAAGCCGAGGGCTAATTTTCCGTTTTACAATCGCTACAGGCAGAGAGGGCCATGCCCTCTCTGTTTCCCTATGGAGGTCTTAGTATGAAATGCAAGCTCGTCCACGAGTCCCGTGGGCGCATCCGCATCCAGGTGATGCAAAAACGGATGACCTTGGAGCAGGCCGACCTGCTGGAAGCCTATCTTCAGAGCTGGCCCGATGTTCGGCAGGCCACGGTGCACGAGCGCACCTGCTGCGCCATCATCCAGTATCGGGGGGACCGGGCCGCGCTGCTGGACTTTCTCAGCCGGTTTTCCTATACTGCGCCGGAGATCGCCAAGCTGACCCCTGCCCACAGCAGCCGGGCCCTGAACCGGACCTATCAGGAAAAGCTGGTGGGAAAAGTGGTCTTTAAGGTTTTGCGAAAGCTCTTTCTCCCCGTTCCGCTGGCTACAGCCTATACACTGTGCAAGTCCGTTCCCTATCTGATCCGGGCCGCCAAATGCCTGGTCCACGGCAAGCTCCAGGTGGAGCTGCTGGATGGGCTGTCCATTGGCATCTCCATGGTCCGGGGTGATTTTTCCACCGCCGGCTCCGTCATGTTCCTTCTGGGCCTGGGCGAGCTGCTGGAAGAATGGACCCACAAAAAGTCTGTAGACGACTTGGCCCGGTGCATGTCTCTGAACGTAGACCGGGTCTGGCTGTGCACGCCAGAGGGCGAGGTGCTGGTGCCGCTGGCCCAGGTTCAGCCGGGCGACGCCATCTCCGTGCGCATGGGCAGCCTGATCCCCGTGGATGGCATCATCCAGACCGGAGAGATCATGGTCAATCAGGCTTCCCTCACTGGCGAGTCGGTTCCCGTTGCCAAGGGACCGGGGATGATGGTCTATGCCGGCACGGTGGTGGAGGAAGGCGAGTGCATTATGACCCTGGCCCAAAAAACGGGCAGCAGCCGATACGACAAGATCGTGGCCATGATCGAGCAGTCGGAAAAACTCAAATCCGCCGCAGAAAACCGGGCCTCCCATCTGGCAGACAAGCTGGTGCCCTATACTCTCCTGGGCAGCGGCCTGGCCTATCTGCTCACCCGGAATGTCACCCGGGCCCTGTCGGTGCTCATGGTGGACTTCTCCTGCGCCCTGAAGCTGGCTATGCCGCTGGCTGTCCTTTCGGCCATGCGAGAGGCCAGCGGCAACCACGTCACGGTGAAGGGCGGAAAGTTCTTAGAGGCTGTGGCTCAGGCTGACACCATCATTTTCGACAAAACCGGTACCCTCACCCGCGCCTGCCCCACAGTGGTCCAGGTCATTCCCTTCGGCGGCAGGCAAGAGAGCGACATGCTCCGCCTGGCCGCCTGCCTGGAAGAGCACTTCCCCCACTCCATGGCAAACGCGGTTGTTCAGGCCGCCCGGGAGAAGGACCTCTCCCACGAGGAGATGCACTCCCAGGTAGACTACATTGTGGCCCACGGCATTGCCAGCACTGTGGGGGAGGAACGGGTCATCATCGGCAGCGCCCATTTCGTCTTTGAGGATGAGGGCTGCACCATTCCCCCAGAGGAGCAGGAAACCTTTGACGCCCTGCCCAATCAGTTCACCCACCTTTATCTGGCCATTGGCGGGGTTTTGGCCGCCGTCATCTGCATCTCCGATCCCCTGCGTCCTGAGGCCAAGGGGGTCATCCAGGCTCTGCGCGCCCTGGGCATTCAAAAGACCGTGATGCTCACCGGCGACAGCGAGCGCACCGCCGCCGCCATCGCCGCCCAGGTGGGGGTGGACGACTACCGGTCTGAGGTGCTGCCCGAGGACAAGGCCAACTACATCGCCCAGGAACACGCCCAGGGCCGGGTGGTCATCATGCTGGGCGACGGCATCAACGACTCCCCTGCCCTCTCTGCTGCCGATGTCGGCATTGCCATCAGCGATGGCGCCGCCATCGCCCGGGAGATCGCAGACATCACCATCTCCGCTGACAACTTGGTGGAGCTGGTCACCCTCCGCCGTATCTCCGCCGCTTTGATGCAGCGGATCCACGCCAACTATCGCTTTGTCATCGGGTTTAACGGCACCCTGATCGGCCTGGGCGCCGCTGGTGTGCTGGCGCCGGCTACCTCGGCCATGCTGCACAACCTATCCACCCTAGGTGTCAGCTTGCAAAGCATGACCAACCTGCTGGACCATGACCAGGAAGACACTGCTCTTCTTGATCTATCCTGACAACGCAGCTTCCCGGTTTCTTTTGTAACAGAAAAAGGGAACGCCCCAAGCTCTGTTTTCTGCGAGCCTGGGGCGTTCCTTTTTGTTCCGGAAGCACAACGGTTTCCTGGTGGAGGGGATCCTTTATTTCCGCTTTCCCCACGTCAGCAGGAAAGCCGAGTTAATAATCACGAACACCGACCCAGCGTTGTGGACCAGGGCGCCCACCACCGGATTCAAAATGCCCGTTATGGCCAGCACAATGGCCACAAAGTTTAAGGTCATGGAGAAGATCAGATTATCCTTAATGGTCTTCATCATCCGTTTGGACAGGCGGATGAGATGGGGCAGCTCCTTGATCTCGTCATTGACCAGGGCAATGTCGGCGGCATCCACTGCAATGTCGCTGCCGATGCCGCCCATGGCGATGCCGACATAAGCCTTTTTCAGGGCCGGCGCGTCATTGATGCCGTCCCCCATCATACAGACAGGCTTCTCGGCCTGTTGGTAAGTGTCAATGAGATTCAGCTTGTCTTCCGGCAGGCAATTGGCGTGGACCTCCTGGATGGCCAGTTGACCGGCAATGTGCCGGGCAGCGTTTTCATGGTCGCCGGTCAGCAGCACCGGGTCAACCCCGGCCTCTTTCACCTGGGCAATCATCCCGGCGGCAGCTGGGCGGAGGGTGTCGGAAAGGGCCAGGAAACCGGCCAGCTCTCCGTCCACAGCTAAGTAGATCATGGTGCACCCCTGATCCAGATATGGTTCAGCGGCAGCGCTGACCGCTTGGGTCAGGGGGATCTTTTGCTCCTTTAGCAGCTCGGGGTTTCCGGCGGCCACCGTTTTGCCCTCTACTGTGGCCAGAACGCCACGCCCCGGCAGCATTTGGAATCCTTGGACCTGGGCGGGTTCTCGGCCGGATTCTGCCCGGTGGCAGCTTACCACGGCCTTGCCCAGGGGATGCTCTGAGTGCAGCTCTGCGCCGGCAGCATAGGTGTAAAGGGCCTCTTGGGAGAGCTCCGGCAGGAAGCTTTGAACGGCCACCACCTTGGGGGTGCCATAGGTCAGTGTCCCCGTTTTATCAAAGGTAAGCTTGGACACAGCCGCCAGCCGTTCCAGGGCATCGCCCTCCCGGACCAGGAAACCGTGCTTGGTGGCGTTGCCAATAGCCGCCATAATGGCTGTGGGCGTGGCCAAAACCAAGGCACAGGGGCAGAAGACGACCAGGATGGTCACCGCCCGAATGATCTGGCCTGTCACCAGCCAGGTAATCACCGCAGCGGAGAGCGCAATGACCACAATCCAGGTGGCCCACCGGTCCGCCAGGCCAACGATTTTGGCCTTCCCCGCGTCGGCAGACTGCACCAAGCGGATCATCCGCTGGATGGAGCTGTCCTCCCCCACCTTGGTGGCCTTCATTTCAAAGGCGCCGAATTGGTTGACCGTGCCGCTGGATACCTCGTCTCCAACGGTCTTATCCACAGGCAGCGACTCCCCGGTCATCACCGCCTGGTTAATTGAGGTCTGCCCGGTGGTGATGATCCCATCCACGGGGATCGTCTCTCCAGGCAGGACCCGAAGCAGATCCCCCACCTGAACCTGTTCGGCGGGAAGGATCTCCTCCCCAGTTTCCCGGAGGACTCGGGCGGTTCGCGGGGTTAAGTGGACCAGCTTCTCAATGCCGGCTCGGGCTTTGGCCACAGTCAGGTCCTCCAGCAAGGCGCCTAGCTGCATGATAAAGGCCACCTCGCCGGCAGCAAAGTCCTCTCGAATGCAGATCGACGCAATCAGGGCCAGGGACACCAACACGTCTGCCTTGATGTCAAAAGCCGTCACAAGGCCGATGATGGCCTCTAAAATAATGGGAATGCCGCATAGAATGATGGCCACCCATGCAGGGTCAACCGGCACAGGAAGCCAGTCAAAAATGCTGGCCAGCAGCGCCAGGCCGGAAATGACCAGGAGCGTAATCTCTTTCTTCGTTCCGCCCCACTCTAATATCTCTTCTAATTTTTCCATGGTTCGCCTCCTCACACCTGTATAATACCCATGGGGGTATGTGTTCATTATACCCATGGGGGTATAGGCTGTCAAGAGGAAAACGAAAACCAGCCGTAAAATACGGCTGGCTTGCAACGTTCAGTTCATGTTGGCAAATCGCTCCACGGCTTTGGTAAACCGGGCAATGGTTTCATCTGCGTCGCCGTGCTCAATGCCATCTCGGACGCAATGCTTAATGTGGCCCTCCAGCACCACCTGGCCCGCCCGGTGCAGGGCAGATTTGGCAGCGTTGATCTGGGCCAGGATGTCTTCGCAGGGGACATCTTCATCCACCATGCGGTCAATGGCCTGCACTTGCCCGATGATTTTTTTCAGGCGCCGGTGCAGATTGTCGGCATCCATACACTGTTTCATGGCAGCACCTCCGTACACTTAGGGGTATGTGTACATTATCCCCCACGGGCTCCTTTTTGTCAAGAAAGAAGAAGGGCAGAGACTTGCTCTGCGCTTTGGTCTGGGCCCAACCTTGCCGCCGTCATCCTGCTGAAAAAGGCAGGGATGGAAAAAATCTCTGGTAAAATGCCGCCGGCTGTGGTATGATGGCTGCGACTGGTTTCCACACCCCGGTCCAACCGGCGAAGGGCAGCGCTCTGTTCCTCGCCGCTGTGCGGTTCGCGCGCCGTACTCTAAATACGAAAATGGAGGCAAAGACTTTTATGCGCTCAAAAACTCATCTGCTGGTCCTGAACGGGGTCATTGCCGCAGCTTATGCAGCCCTGACCTTGGTGGCATCCGCCTTAAACCTGGCCTATGGTCCGGTGCAGTTCCGGTTTTCCGAGGCCCTTACCGTGCTCCCCTTCCTCTTCCCCGGCACCTGGCCGGGGGTTTTTGTGGGGTGCCTGGTGGCCAATCTCCTCAGCCCCTATGGTCTGCTGGACATCGTCATAGGCTCTGCTGCCACCCTCATCGCCGCCCTGCTCACCCAAAAGACCAACCATGCCTGGTTGGCTCCTCTCCCCCCCGTGCTGTGCAACATGGTGCTGGTAGGGGGTGAAATCGCCTGGTATGAGGTGGGCTTTACTGCCAAGTTCCCCGCCCTCTTTGGCATCAATGCCCTGTGGGTGGGCATCGGGGAAGCTGTGGTGTGCTATGTGCTGGGCATGCTGCTCATCCGGGCCGTTCCCAAGGTTTCCTATCTCCGCCAGTACGTCCCAGAGGCCCGGCGGGGCCTTTCCCGCTCTGGCGCGGCCTAATCTTTTTAAAATCAAAGCAGGTCCCCTTGCGCGAGGGGGACCTGCTTTTTTTACCCCTACTCCCCTTTGGAAAGCGCCCGAAGGACCCGGGAGAGGGTGTGTTCAATATCCTGCCCGCCACAATCTACCGTCACATGGGCATACTTTTCATAGAGGGGAACCCGCTCATCGTAAAGCATCCGCAGCGTCTGGCCAGGGCGGAGAACCACCCCGCGATTTTTCAAGTTCCCCAGCCGCCGCGACAGGGCCCGGTAGCCCAACTTTAAGTAGACCACGGTGCCAATCTGCCGGAGGTGGGCCATGGCCTTCGCCTCGTAAACGACGCTGCCGCCGGTGGCGATAACGGAGTGTTCCGCTTCCAGCCCGGCACAGATCTCTTCCTCCAGGGCCAAAAATCCATCGATTCCCCGGTCTGCAATGAGCTCTCGCAGCAGGGCGCCCTCACGGTCTTGGATTACAAGGTCTGTATCCAAAAACGTCATACCCAGGCTTTTGGCCAGCAGCACCCCCAGGGTGCTCTTGCCCACGCCGGGCATGCCGATGAGAATGACATTGTTCATGGCGGTCTCTCCTCTTCCAGGTTTCCCATGCCAGCGCAGTTGTTTGCAGCTGCAAAGAAATTAGCATAGGGTAACTTTAGTATACCACCAGTTCTCTCAAAAGGGAATAGGCAAAATCCCTGTGGCCAGCAGCCAGACCCCCGAGGCCAAGGCGCCCCCCACCAGGGCCCACAACACAGGCACCCAGGCCCGACGCCGCCGGGCCCGGGGTGAGGTCCGCATGAGATAGGCGTCTGCCACCTCCTGGGCCCGCTTGAGAACCTGCTCTTCTGGCGCCCCCTTGGGGGCCTCCTCTCGCAAAAGGAAGATCGCCTGCTCAAACCATTTCTGATCCGGCGACTTGACCACCACCACCCGCCGGGATACCCCTTTTACCATGGATACCACTCCTTTCCGTTTCTTCCAGTATGGACGGTGGCGTGGGGTTTTATTCTTGAAAAGTGCCTTCTGGAAAGGGGGACAGAGAAAAGGGACGCATCCGCTTGGATGCGTCCCTCTGGTTGGTTTCTCATTGCCAGCCCCGTTTTGTGGGGTCCAGCATGTCTGTGGCCTGGTAGATCAGGGCGTTGCAGATGGCGGCGGCCACGTTGCTCCCCCCCTTGCGGCCCATGGCCAGGATGGCGGGAACGTGGAACCGGCGGCAGCAGTCTAAGAGCTGCTCCTTGGCCTCCACCACGTTCACAAAGCCCACCGGCACCCCGATGACCAGGGCCGGGCGAAGGCCCTGCTCCATCTGCCGGGCGATCTCAAACAGGGCCGTGGGGGCGTTGCCCACAGCCAAAATGGCCCCCGGATAGTCTTGGGCGGCCCGGGCCATGGCGGCCACTGCCCGGGTGGTGCCCTGGGCC
>DBEYYM010000091.1:0-10672 GCA_048184675.1 Evtepia sp.
AGGTTATGGCCGTGCAGCACACAGACTACCCCATTTACGGCGTGCAGTTCCACCCCGAGTCCATCATGACCCCGGAGGGAAAGGCCATGCTGAAGAATTTCATCCAGATTAAATAAGGAGATCCCCACCATGATCAAAGAAGCCATCCTGAAAATCGTAAACAAAGAGGACCTGACCTACGACGAAGCCTACACCGTCATGAACGAGATCATGAGCGGCGAGACCTCCGCCACCCAAAACGCCGCCTTCCTGGCCGCCCTATCCACCAAGAGCGCCCGGGCCGAGACCACCGACGAGATCGCCGGCTGCGCCACCGCCATGCGGGACCACGCGGTGAAGGCCGAGATCCCCATGGACGTCATGGAGATCGTGGGCACCGGCGGCGACCACGCCCACACCTTTAACATCTCCACCACCGCCGCCCTGGTGGCCGCCGCCGGCGGGGTGAAGGTAGCCAAGCACGGCAACCGGGCCGCCTCCTCCCAGTGCGGCACCGCCGACTGCCTGGAGGCCCTGGGGGTGAACATCCAGCAGAGCCCCCAGCTGTGCCGCCAGCTGCTGGAAGAGGTGGGCATGTGCTTCTTCTTCGCCCAGAAGTATCACACCTCCATGAAGTATGTGGGGCCCATCCGCAAGGAGCTGGGCATCCGCACCGTGTTTAACATCCTGGGCCCCCTGACCAACCCCGCTAACCCCAAGTTCCAGCTGCTGGGGGTCTATGACGAGTATCTGGTCCAGCCCCTGACCCAGGTGCTCATCAGCCTGGGGGTCCAGCGGGGCATGGTGGTCTATGGCCAGGACACCCTGGACGAGATCTCCGCCAGCGCCCCCACCACCATCTGCGAGTTCCAGAACGGCTGGTATAAGACTTACACCATCACCCCCGAGGACTTCGGCCTGACCCGGTGCACCAAAGCCGACCTGGCTGGGGGCACCCCCGCAGAAAACGCCGCCATCACCCGGGCCATCCTCCAGGGAGAGCCCGGCCCCAAGCGCACCGCCGTGCTGCTGAACGCCGGCGCCGCCCTGTACCTCGGCGGCAAGGCCGAGACCCTGGCCGCCGGCGTTACTCTGGCCGGGGAGCTCATCGACTCGGGCAAGGCCCTGGCCACCCTGGAGGCCCTCATCACTGTCAGCAACCGGGAGGAGGCCTGACCATGACCATTCTGGACCAGCTGGCCGCCCACGCCCGCCAGCGGGTGGCGGCGGACCGGGAAGCCCTTCCCCTGGAGGCCCTGAAGGAGCTGGCCCTCCAGGGCGGCCCCGCCAAGGGGGACGACTTCCTCGCCGCCCTGAAACGGCCCGGCATGCGCTTCATCTGCGAGGTGAAAAAGGCCTCCCCCTCCAAGGGGATCATCGCCCAGGACTTCCCCTATCTGGACATCGCCCGGGACTATGAACGGGCGGGGGCCGACTGCATCTCCTGCCTGACCGAGCCCAAGTGGTTCCTGGGCTCCGACGCCATTTTCCAGGAGATCCGCCAGGCCGTCTCCACCCCCATGATCCGCAAGGATTTCACCGTGGACGAGTACCAAATCTACCAGGCCAAGGTCATGGGGGCCAACGCCGTGCTGCTGATCTGCACCCTGCTGGACACCCCCACCATCGCCCGCTACCTGGCCCTGTGCGACCAGCTGGGGCTGGCCGCCCTGGTGGAGACCCACGACGAGGGGGAAATTGCCTCCGCCGTCTCTGCCGGGGCCAAGCTCATCGGGGTGAACAACCGGAACCTAAAAGACTTCTCCGTGGACTTTTCCAACGCCGCCCGCCTGCGGGATCAGATCCCCCCAGAGGCGGTCTATGTGGCCGAGAGCGGCGTGAAGGGCCCCGAGGACGCAGCGGTGCTGAAAGCCATCGGGGCGGACGCCGCCCTGGTGGGTGAGGCGCTGATGCGTGCAGCAGACAAGGGCGCCATGCTGGCGGCCCTGCGGGAGGCAGCAAAATGACAAAAATCAAAATCTGCGGGCTGTCCCGGCCCCAGGACATCGACTACGTCAACGAAGCCCGGCCCGACTGGTGCGGCTTCATCATCAACTTTCCCAAAAGCCACCGGAACGTAACCCCGGACCAGGTCCGCGCCCTGCGGGCGGGGCTGGACCCCGCCATCTGCCCGGTGGGGGTCTTTGTCAACCAGCCGGTGGAGGAGATCGCCGCCCTGCTTCGGGACGGCACCCTATCCGTGGCCCAGCTCCACGGCCAGGAGGGGCCCGAGGACATCGCCGCCCTGCGCGCCCTGGTCCCCGGCTGCCAGATCTGGAAGGCCTTTCAGATCCGCTCGGCTGCCGACCTGGAGGCCGCCCTGGCCTCCCCGGCGGATCTGGTGCTGCTGGACAACGGCCAGGGCACCGGGCAGACCTTCGACTGGTCCCTGGTCACCGGCGTCAGCCGCCCCTTCCTGCTGGCCGGCGGCCTGACCCCGGATAACATTCCCCAGGCCATCCAGGCCGTCCATCCCTACGGCCTGGATCTGTCCAGCGGCGTGGAGACCGACAAGGTGAAAGACAGAGAAAAAATTCTGGCCGCCGTGGCCGCCGCCAGAAAGATCCCATAAACCCAGGAAGGAGGGGCGGAAGATGGCCTTTCAGCTCAGCGGCGTTGTGCCCTGGGGCCGAACCCTGCAGGAATACCAGCAGATGTTTCAGCTGGAGGAAAGCGACCTGAAGCAGCCCATCGCCGGGTTTGGCGACGGCCCCGCCAGCTTTAACTGTGAAGTGACCCAACGGGGCGGCTCCGTCACCTCCTTTGACCCCATCTACCAGTTTTCCGAAGCCCAGCTTCGAGCCCGGATTCACCAGGTGTGCGGAACTGTCATGGAGCAAATGGCCCGGAATCTGGACCGCTACGTTTGGACCAGCATCCACACCCTGGAAGAGCTTAAGGCCCTGCGCATGTCCGCCATGGAACGGTTCTTGGCGGATTACGAGGGCGGTCGGGCCCAAGGCCGCTACGTCTGCCACAGCCTGCCGGACAGGCTCCCGCTGGCCGACGATTCCTTTGCCCTGGGCCTGAGCTCCCATTTCCTGCTGCTCTACACCGACCTGGGCTACGAGTTCCACATCCAGGCCCTCTCGGAAATGCTCCGGGTGTGCCGCCAGGTCCGCATTTTTCCCATCGTGGACCTAAATGGGAACCGGTCCCAGCTGGCAGAGCAGGTGATGGCGCACTTCCGCAGGGACTATCAGGTGACCCTGCAGCAAACCAAATACGAATTTCAACGGGGCGGCAACCAGCTGCTGATTATCCGAAAGCAGGGACCCCCCCATGGATCATAGCAAAGGAGGAAACAACATGTCCAACGGACGATTTGGCGTCCACGGGGGGCAATACATCCCCGAGACCCTGATGAACGCAGTCATCGAGCTGGAGCAGGCTTACAACCACTTTAAGGACGACCCGGACTTTAACCGGGAGCTCACCCAGCTCTTCAACGACTACGCCGGCCGGCCCTCTCGACTCTACTACGCAGAAAAGCTCACCCGGGAGCTGGGCGGGGCGAAGATCTATCTCAAGCGGGAGGACCTAAACCACACCGGCGCCCACCAGATCAACCACGTCCTGGGCCAGGCCCTGCTGGCTAAAAAAATGGGCAAAACCCGTCTCATCGCCGAAACCGGCGCCGGCCAGCACGGGGTGGCCACCGCCACTGCCGCCGCCCTGCTGGATATGGAGTGCGTGGTCTTCATGGGCGAGGAGGACACCATCCGCCAGGCCCTGAACGTCTACCGCATGCGGCTGCTGGGCTCCCAGGTGATCCCGGTTAAAACGGGCACCGGCACTCTGAAGGACGCCGTCTCCGAGGCCATGCGGGAGTGGACCAGCCGGATCGCCGACACCCACTACTGCCTGGGCTCCGTCATGGGTCCCCATCCCTTCCCCACCATCGTCCGGGACTTCCAGGCGGTGATCTCCAAGGAGATCAAGGAGCAGATTCTGGAGAAGGAAGGCCGTCTCCCCGATGTGGTTATGGCCTGCGTGGGGGGCGGCTCCAACGCCATCGGCACCTTCCACCACTTCATTGGGGACAAAGACGTCCGCCTCATCGGCTGTGAGGCCGCCGGACGAGGAGTCGACACCTTTGAGACCGCCGCTACCATTGCAACCGGCCGCCTGGGGATCTTCCACGGCATGAAATCCTACTTCTGCCAGGATGAATACGGCCAGATCGCCCCGGTCTATTCCATCTCCGCCGGCCTGGACTATCCGGGCATTGGCCCCGAGCACGCCTACCTCCACGACATCGGCCGGGCAGAATACGTCCCCGTCACCGATGACGAGGCCGTCCAGGCCTTTGAGTACCTGGCCAGAACTGAGGGGATCATCCCCGCCATCGAGTCGGCCCATGCCGTGGCACACGCCATGAAGCTGGCCCCCACCATGGGCAAGGACCAGATCCTGGTCATCACCATTTCCGGCCGGGGCGACAAAGACTGCGCCGCCATCGCCCGTTACAGAGGGGAGGATATCCATGAGTAACATCGCATCTGCATTCGCCCAGGGGAAGGCCTTTATCCCCTTCATCACCTGCGGAGACCCCGATCTGGAGACCACCGCCGCCGCTGTCCGGGCCGCCGCCGCAAACGGCGCGGACCTTATTGAGCTGGGCGTCCCCTTCTCCGATCCCACCGCCGAGGGTCCTGTCATCCAGGGGGCCAATCTCCGGGCCCTCCAGGGGGGCGTCACCACCGATAAGATCTTCAACCTGGTCCGCTCCCTCCGCCAAGACGTGACGATCCCCATGGTCTTTATGACCTATGCCAATGTGGTCTTCTCCTATGGGGCCCAGCGCTTCATCGCCACCTGTCAGGAGATCGGCATCGACGGCCTCATTCTCCCCGACCTGCCCTTTGAGGAGAAGGGGGAGTTCCTCTCCCTGTGCCATCAGTACGGCGTGGACCTGATCTCCCTCATCGCCCCCACCTCGGAAAACCGCATCGCCATGATCGCCAAAGAGGCCGAGGGATTCCTGTACCTGGTCTCCAGCCTGGGGGTCACCGGCATGCGCAGCGAGATTAAAACCGACCTGGCCTCCATCGTCTCCGTGGTGCGGGAGAACACCGACCTTCCCTGCGCCATTGGCTTCGGCATCTCCACCCCCGAGCAGGCCAAGAAAATGGCCGGTCTCTCCGACGGCGCCATTGTGGGCTCTGCCATCATTAAGCTCCTGGAACAGCACGGAAAGGATGCGCCGAAGTATATCGGGGCCTATGTGAAGGAAATGAAAGACGCCCTTCGATAAAGGCGGCGAGCCTGGGGCATGCCGCCGCCAGCGCCAAGGGTGCCGGTGCAAAAAAGGCAACAATCTGTCCAGAAGGGCAGAAATCCTGTGATATTGATTGACATTTTCACCTGCAAGTTTTACAATAAGACCGAATATTCCCTCACCCTTTCGGCGTGAATCGATAATCGGAGGTAAGGACATGAAGTTTTCCAGCAAAGTCAAAAAGTGCGGCCTGTCCCCCATGCGGAAGTTCCACCCCTATGCAGTGGCAGCAGAGGCCAAGGGCCGCAAGATCTATCATCTGAACATCGGCCAGCCCGACGTGGAGACCCCCCCTCAGTTTTTCTCGGCCGTGCGTGATTTCAGCCAGGCTGTTTTGGAGTACGCTCCCTCCCCTGGTATGCCCGTGCTCATCGACGCCATCCAGAAGTATTATGACAACCTGAACATGCACTTTGAAAAGGACGAGATCCTCATCACCACCGGCGGTTCCGAGGCCCTGTCCATCATCTTCCAGTGCATCCTGGACGATGGCGACGAGGTGCTCATCCCCGAGCCCTTCTACCCCAACTACGACACCATGGTCAACACCACCGGCGCCAGCATCCACCCCATCCCCACCTCTCCTGAGGAGGGCTATCATTACGCTGACCGGGCCAAGATCGAGGCCGAGATCAACGAGCACACCCGGGCCATCGTCTGCACCAACCCCGGCAACCCCACCGGTGTGGTCCTGACCCCCGAGGAGCAGCGCCTCATGTGCGACATTGCCAAGGAGCACGGCCTGTTCATTATCGGCGACGAGGCCTATCGTGAGTTCGTCTACGCCGGCGAGCCCCTCCAGTCCTTCGGTGAGTATGCCGACGCAGCGGAGAACGTCATCGTCATCGACACCGTCTCCAAGCGCTTCTCCGCCTGCGGCGCCCGTGTGGGCTGCATCCTCAGCCGCAACCATGAGCTGCTGGGCGAGGCCATTAAATACTGCCAGGCCCGTCTGTCCGTGGCTACCCTGGACCAGGTGGCTTCCGCCGCCCTGTACGACGTGGGCCCCGAGTACTTCGCCGCCGTTCGGGAGGAGTACAAGCGCCGCCGCGACACCGTGGTGGCCAAGCTGGCTGAGATCCCCGGCGTCATCTGCAAGTGCCCCAAGGGCGCTTTCTACCTGATGGCCGCTCTGCCTGTGGACGATGCCGATAAGTTCCAGCAGTGGCTGCTGGAGGAGTTTGAGGACAACGGCGACACCGTCATGTTCGCCCCTGGCGAGCCCTTCTACGGCACCCCCGGCAAGGGCAAGAACGAGGTCCGCATTGCCTACGTCCTTAAGCAGGCCGACTTGGAGCGCGCCATGGACCTGCTGGCCCTGGGCATCAAGGCTTACAACGAAAAGAAGTAATCCTGCTCCCTTTCCAATAACACAACCGCCCTGCGATCTGCGATCGCAGGGCGGTTTGCTTTCGATCAGCCGGTTTCCCAGCGCTCCCCCTTTCCCACTGCTAGGGGACCAAATGGGTCCGGTTGTTCCACTGCGCGGGTTCTAGTTTCAGCGCAGCCGGGTCAAAGGGGGTGGCCCATGTGCTGGCGGAGGTCATCCCTCCTTGTGTTCATCAATGAGGCGCTTGAGCTCCTCTGCCTCTCCGGCACTAATCTGCCGGCCCCCCATGAACGCCACCAGGAAGCTGGGCAGGGAGCCCCCAAAGGTCCGCTGGACAAACTCCTCGGCAGCCTGGTTGTCCACCACCTCTCGGGGCGCCAGGACGGTGACCACACTCTTTTCGTTTTGCAGCAGGCCTTTTAAGCACATCTTTTTCAGCACCGTGTAGGTGGTGGATTTCTTCCACCCCAGCTCTTCCCTGCACAGCTCCACCAGCTGGCCGGAACCCACCGGGGCGTGGGCCCAGACCACTTGCATGAAGCGGTACTCACTGTCGGCAATGTGGTATTCCATCGGTTGTCCCTCCTTGTTTGTATCGTTTTATGGTATAAGTTTATAATAATAGACCTGCAATGTCAAGGGGAGAGGCCCAACCTTTTTTTGGTTGAGCCTCTCCCTTCAGTGGGTTTCGGCCCTCTCCCGGTCTAAAAACCGCTGCACCATCACCGCCATCTGGGCCCGGTCTGCGGTCCCCTCTGGCGCCAGGGTGCTCTGGCTGGTTCCCTGAAGAATCCCTTCAGCCACTGCCCAGCGGACGGCCTCCTGGGCCCAGGAAGCCACCTGGCCCCGGTCGGTGTATCCGCTCAGGTCAGCCCCCTCACTGACCGCCTCACCCCGGGCCTGGGCATAGCGGTAGAGGAACACCGCCAGCTCCTGGCGGCTGACCCCCTGCTCCGGGGCAAACACCCCGGGGGTAGTCCCCTGGGCAATCTTCTCCCCCTCTGCCCAGCGGACAGGGTCAGCATACCAGGCCCCCGCCGGAACGTCGGCAAAGGTCGAGGGGCCAGAGACGGCAGGCTCCCCCGCCAGCCGGTAGAGCAGGGCCACCACCTCCGCCCGCTGGGCCGGGCGGTTAGGGGCAAAGCGGTCCTCGGTGACTCCCCGGAGAATCCCCCGGTCATAGAGGGATTTCACCGCAGGATAGTACCAGTCCTGGACCCTGACATCCTCAAAGGGAAGCCCCGTGGGCTCCTCCAGGAACACTCCAGCGGTAAACCGGTCCAGATCCACGTTGCCAGCAACGCCGGGGACCCGTCCGTTGTCCTCATACTGAAAGCCCACCCATCCCTTCCAGGGACCGGTGGAGGTGGGCTCCGCAGGACCGTACTCGGCAATCCATAGGGGATATCGGGTCAAGGCCTCCTCCCACAGGGAGGAAGCGCTGGAGGCGTCGGTGTAAAACACGGGGGTGACTCCCGTTTCCTCCTCCAGGGTCTGGGCAAAGGCCAGGGCAATGGCGTTGAGCTGGGCCTTGGACAGGCTACCAAACTGCTCAAAATCCACCGCCGGCCGGCAGTCATAGGACACCTGCCGGAGCAGCGCCGCAAAATAGGCCCCCTGCTCCCGGGCCTGGGCCTGGTCAGTGGCGGTCACATAGAAATAAAAGCCCACTTTCAGGCCCGCCTTTCTCGCCCCCTCCCCGTTCTCTTGGAACCGGCTGTCCTCCGACAGCCCATAGCCCGCCCGGATATAAACCACCTCTTTGCCGAAAGCCCGCACCTGGGCAAAGTCAATCTCCCCCTGCCAAACGCTGACATCCAGCCCCTCATACGTCTCCTCCTGGGCCCCTGCCGGGAGGATGGTCAGGGCCAGCAGCAGCAGGGCGCAAAGTCCTGTCATCCATTTCATGCTGTTCACCATAACTTTCTCTGGGACCCCTCCATCCTATGGACCGGCCCAGGCCATGGTGACAAAAAAGTGCCTGCCGCTCCAGATTAGAGCAGCAGGCATTTGGGTTATCTCAGGGCGAAGTACACCAGAACCACCGCCCCCAAGGCGATGCGGTACCAGCCAAAGACCTTAAAGTCGTGTTTCTTAATGTACCCCATCAGGAACTTGATAACCACCAGAGAGACCAAAAAGGCCACCAGGCAGCCCACCCCCAGGGTGACCAGCTCCGTGCTGGTGAAGACGAAGCCGAATTTCAGCACCTTCAGCAGGCTCCACCCAAACATCACCGGCACCGCCAGGAAGAAGGTGAACTCTGCCGCCGCCACTCGGGAGACCCCCAGGATCAAAGCCCCAATGATGGTGGAGCCGGAGCGGGAGGTGCCGGGAATGATGGACAGCACCTGAAACAGGCCGATGAGAAAGGCAGTCCGATAGGTAATGTCCATCAGCCCCTGGACCTTCGGGGTTCGGGTGCGGTTCCAGTTCTCTACCAGAATAAACCCGATGCCGTAGACAATGAGGGCCGCCGCAATGATCACCGGGGTGTGGAGGTGGGCCTCAATATAGTCGTCAAAGAGCAGGGTCACCACCGCCCCGGGGATGCAGGCCACCACCACCTTAATCCACAGCTGGATGGTCTCCCACCGGACCGGGGACTGGGTAGCCGTCTTCCGCCGGAAGGGCCACATTTTCTCCCAAAACAACAGGACCACCGCCAGAATGGCCCCCAGCTGGATGACCACAAAGAACATGTCCTTAAAGTCTGCGCTGGCATTCATCTGGATAAATTCATCCACCAAAAGCATGTGTCCTGTGCTGCTGATGGGGAGCCACTCAGTGATCCCCTCCACAATGCCCAGGAAGACCACCTTCAGCAGCTCAATGCCGTTTCCGATCACGTGATAGCCTCCTTACTGTTTGCGCTGTCCCTTTCTTTTACGCCTGGCCGGCGGAAAATATGCTCAGTCATCCTTTCCCACCTGCTCTGCCAGGGTTTGGGCAAAGTCGGGGAAAGCCTTTTTCAGCCGCAGGATATGCCCCTGCTGGTCCAAGAAGCAGTGCTCGGAGTGGCCCACAAAGACCTCCTCCCCGGCCTCGTTCTTCATCACATACCGCAGCTTGATCCGCACCCCGGTAAACTCCGTCAGGGTCACCCAGATGGAGACCACATCCTGAAAGGCGGTGTTCCGCTTGTACTTGGCGTCCAGGCTGGTCACCGGAGACACGGCCCCCATGGCCTCCAGGGTTTTCAGGCTCCAGCCCAGCTGGGCCAGGTAATCCACCCGGGCCTCCTCCATCCATCGAACGTAATTGGAGTGGTGGGCGATGCCCATTTGGTCGGTTTCGTAATACTGCACGGTGTGCTTGTATGCTTTCATGCTGCGCCTCCTTTGCCGCATATCCTTCCGGACAAAAGCTGGAATCCCTTGCTGTCCAACGGTTTCCGGCCCTTTGCGCCCGGCTGGTGCACCTGTGAAAGGACCCGGGCCCTCTCCATCTCCACGCTTTTGGGAATAAAAAACAAGTGTACTTACAGCCTTTTACATGCTGTAAGTACACTCCGCTATGGCCAACCCGAACACTTAAATAATAAAACCTATATATTTACTATGGTGCGGGCGGAGTCCAAAAAATCACATTAATAGCACCACAATATTCAACCTGAAATAAAATATAACATATCTAAAATGCGATTGCAAATGCATTTTTCTCTAACTTTAAAATAATATATCTCTAGCCCTTCGCTACAAAAAGCATTTTAACAGCAATTACTCTCTGTCTACCACATAAGATCTCCATATAGATAACCCCCGCCAAATTGAGTTGCGCCGTATTCAATCTCTTCGTTTCTTGTTGTCTCCATTTCGCCTCCAAATTTGCAATTTTCTACAATTGATAGACGACATGTCTACCTTCCATGGAGCACAGAGGGACAAAGCCAGGCGTTCCCTGCGCTGTAAAAAAGATTAATAGTAAAGCAGAAAAGGAAGCAGCCTATTACAGCCATTTCCTTTTTTTGCTTTGCTTATGATTCCTCTGTTAATTCTGCAACTTTAATATGTTCTTGAATTGCTTCTATTTCCGCCTTTATGAGCAATGCATTATGATTTACATTGCATATAACATAAGGG
>DBEYYM010000092.1:0-34501 GCA_048184675.1 Evtepia sp.
CAAACCCCCTGGAATTTCACCACCGACACTGTCACCGGGAACCTGACCCTCTACGCCAAGTGGACGGTGAAAAGCACCACCCCCACCTACACCCCCACCGTGTCCCAGCCGGAAAATGGCACCGTGACCGTCACCCCCACAAACCCCAAGCAGGGCGCAACAGTGACCGTTACCCCCAAGCCCAACACGGGCTATGAGGTGGACACCATCACCGTCACCGACAAAAACGGGAACCCGGTGCAGGTCACCGACAACGGCGACGGCACCTATCGCTTCACTCAACCTGCCAGCAAGGTCACCGTGGCAGTCACCTTCACGGAGACCAAGCAGCCCACCCCGGACCTGCCCTTTACCGATGTGGACCCCACCGCCTGGTACGCCGAAGCGGTAAGCTACATGCTGGAGCGGGGCCTGATGACCGGCACGGCCCCGGACACCTTCTCCCCCAACAGCACCACCACCCGGGGCATGATTGTGACCATCCTCTACCGGCTGGAGGGGGAGCCCAGCGCCGCCAATGACGGAACCTTCACCGACGTAGACAGCGGCACCTGGTACACCGACCCCATCGCCTGGGTTGCCGCCAACGGCGTGGTCGAGGGCACCACCCCCACCACCTTTGCCCCCAATGCCCCCGTCACCCGGGAGCAGATGGCCACCATCCTCTACCGCTACCTGGCCGCCAAGGGCTACGACGTCACCGCCCGAGCGGATCTGTCGGCCTACACCGACGCCAATCAGGTCAGTTCTTACGCTACCGAGGCCATGTCCTGGGCCAACGCCCTGGGCCTCATCACCGGCGACACCCCCGCAACCCTAACCCCCCAGGGCAACGCCACCCGGGCCCAAGTGGCCACCATCCTCATGCGGTTCTGTGAAAGCTTAGAGAAATAACCAGAAAAGAGAGAGGTCAAATGGGCCTCTCTCTTTTTATCAGGCGTAAACGGTGGGGTTTCTAACCCAAACGGCGCAGCCTGGAAGCGGCGGGACATAGTACACTAAAGTTGTATGGATATATCATAAGGACGGCTTTGCGCAACGCCGTCCTGGGGGTTTCCCCCCAGGACGATGTGTGTTCCGCCGTCTGCTCCCCAGCGCGGGAAAGGAGACCCCTATGAAAAAACGAATCGGAAGTATCCTCATGACCCTGGCCCTGTGCCTGACCCTGCTCCCCGCCACCGCCTGGGCGGCGGGCACGGACACCACAGCGGACGTTTGGGACGGCACATCAGTAGATACGGAGTGGTACGACGAGAATACCTCCGCGACTACCTACACCCTGACCACCGCCGCCC
Organism: Evtepia sp.; assembly: GCA_048184675.1. Classification (GTDB taxonomy): domain Bacteria; phylum Bacillota; class Clostridia; order Oscillospirales; family Oscillospiraceae; genus Evtepia. Next base: position 1,296 of record DBEYYM010000092.1, read on the forward strand.
AGCTGGCCGGTCTGGCGCAGCTGGTCAACGGGAGAAACGACTTCTCCGAAAAAACAATCACGCTGGGCGCGGACATTGACCTGAACGGCAAGGAATGGACGCCCATCGGGAAATATATCAATGATATTGATTGGGATCCTGCTTTTCAGGGTACCTTTGACGGCAACGGCAACACAGTGTCGGGGCTGTGCGTCAATATCAATGCTACGGACAATACCTCTGCCGGCCTGTTCGGCTATGTGGGCGAAAGCGGCACGGTGAAAAACCTCAACGTCAGCGGCACGGTTATAGTCAGTAGCAGCAGCGGCGTCTATGTCGGCGGTGTGGTGGGCTATGCAAGGGTCTCCTCCAACGAGGGCCAAATCACCGTGGAAAACTGCTCCTTTTCCGGTGAGGTGAAGAGTACATGCACCAGTGATGGCAACACCTATGTTGGCAACATCTATGTTGGCGGCGTGGTGGGCTATGCAAGGGGCAACTCCGGCGGAGGCCAAGTCGTTGTGGAAAACTGCTCCGTTTTCGGTGATGTGACGGGTATATGCAATAATGGTGGCGGCGCCTATGCTGGCGGTGTCTATGCTGGCGGTGTGGTGGGCTATGCAAGGGGCCGCTCCAACGGGGGTCAAGTTACCGTGGAAAACTGCTCCGTTTCCGGTAATGTGACGGCTACATGCACTGGTAATAGCGAACCAAAATCCTGTGTCGGCGGCGTGGTAGGCCATGCAGAGGGCAGCTCCAACGGGGGCCAAGTCACCGTGGAAAACTGCTCTGTTTCCGGTAATGTGACGGTTACATGCACCAAAAGTTTTGGATCCTATGTTGGCGGCGTGGTGGGCCGGACAGATTCCGCCAACGTGAACAACTGCTATAACACTGGCGACGTTAAGAACGAGTGCGAGTCCTTAGTGACGTTTTGCGATGCCGGCGTCGGCGGCGTGGTGGGATACCAGGATGACGGCACCGTGGAAAATTGCTATAATACCGGCGCAGTCACGGGCAGCTACGACGTCAGTATTGGCGGCGTGGTAGGGATCCAGAAGAAAGGTGAAGCAACAAACTGCTATTTTGACAGTAATAAAAACCAAAATTTGAACGGCAGCGGCAGCGGCACGAATGTGGAGGGCAAAAACTCCGAAGCCTTCGCCAGCGGCGAGGTAACATGGCTGCTGAGCGGCGGCGAAACGCAGGATGAAACCAGCCCCTGGCGGCAGAATCTGGCCAGCTACCTCCCGACGGGCTCGACAGCCGCCGACACCTATCCCACCCTGGACAGCACCCACCTGCGGGTTATAGAGAACAGCTCTGGCAGCTATACCAACACCCTTGAGGAAGCCACTGGTGAGGATGGCTACTACGAAATCTACAGCGCCGCGCAGCTTTACGCCTTCGCCAGCGCGGTCAACAGCGGCAACACGACAATCAGCGCCAAGTTGGTGGACAACATCGACCTGTCCACCGTCTGCGGCGAGGCAGGGTCCTGGACACCCATCGGGAAAGACGAGAACCACCAATTCAAAGGAACCTTTGACGGCAACGGCAATACAATCAGCAACCTTACGGTAAACGGCAACGGTTACATAGGCTTATTCGGCTTTGTCGACTCCGGCGGTGTGGTGAAAAACCTGGCTGTAATCGGTAATGTTAGTGGCATTGGCAGTTATTCTGTCGTCATCAGCGGCATGGTCGGATATAACAATGGCACAGTGACAAACTGCTCCTTCAGCGGCACGGTTTCGTGTGGCGAGAACGGCGGTTGGATGGGCGGCGTGGTCGGATATAACAACAATGGCACAGTGACAAACTGCTCCTTCAGCGGTACGGTTTCGGGCGGCACGAAGAGCAGTTATATCGGCGGCGTGGTGGGAAATAACCTCGGCACAGTGAAATACTGCTCTAACACCGGAACTGTTTCGGGCGGCGAGGACAGCTATGTGATCGGCGGTGTGGTCGGAAGTAATAGTAGTAATGGCGCGGTGGAATCCTGCTATAATACCGGAGATGTTTCGGGTGGCGGACACAGCCAGAGTCAAATTGGTGGTGTGGTGGGATATAATGCTAGCCAGGTGACGAACTGTTACAACACCGGGAATGTTTCGGGCGAAAGACCAATGGGCGGTGTAGTCGGATGTAATTCCGGCGGCACGATGAGTAACTGCTATTATCTGAAAAGCGATGTAGTAAATGCAGGGTTAAATGGCACTGACGGCAGCACCGACATAGCCACAAAGGTGGAATCCAAAAACTCCATTGCCTTCGCCTCCGGTGAGGTGGCGTACCTGCTGCAAAACGGGCAGGAGGGCACGGTCTGGGTGCAGATAGAGGACGAAAACGGAACGCTGTACCCCACCCTGTACGCCCTTCTGTCAGAGGAAGAGCACGCACAAATTCGCGCCGTTTATGTGGTGACCTTCCAGGTGGAGGATGCCAGCAGCGAGGGCTTCCCTGTGGACAAATACGCCGTCGAGGGCGGCACCGTGGCGGAAATTCCGGCCGCGCCCGAAGGCGCTACCTGGTGTGTGGGCAATGAGGAATTCACCACAAGCACCGTTGTCACGGGGAATTTGACTGTCACGGCCAAAACCTGCCAGACCGCCCCCGCCGCCCCCACGCTTGCCAGCCGCACCACCACCAGTATTACATTAAAAGAGGTGGCGGCAAACGACAACAACGCGGCGGCGCAGTACGGCATTTCCACCGACGGCACCACCTGGACCTGGCAGGCCAGCCCGGCGTTTACCGACCTGGCTTCTGACACAGAGTACACCTTTGCCCTGCGCTATGGGGCCACGGAAAGCTGTGCGCCGTCCCCGGTCAGCGAGACAGCGAAATTTTCCACCGACAAGCCCAGCGTTGTTGACCCCGTGGTGCCGGTTACACCGCCCGCAGTGGTCACCCCCACCTATCCCCCCGCCGTGGAGGGCGCGGACAACGGCACGGTTTCCGTTACTCCTGCCAATCCCAGGAAGGGCAGCACCGTGACCGTCACCCCCAAGCCCGAAACGGGCTATGAGGTGGATTCCATCACTGTCACCGACAAAAATGGCAACCCGGTGCAGGTCACGGACAACGGCGACGGCACCTACTCCTTCACCCAGCCCGCCAGCAAGGTCACCGTGGCGGTTACCTTCACAGAGACCAAGCAGCCTGCCCCGGACCTGCCCTTTACCGATGTGGACCCCACCGCCTGGTACGCCGAAGCGGTAAGCTACATGCTGGAGCGGGGCCTGATGACCGGCACGGCCCCGGACACCTTCTCCCCCAACAGCACCACCACCCGGGCCATGATCGTCACCATCCTCTACCGGCTGGAGGGAGCGCCTGGCACCAACGGCGACACGGCCTTTACCGACGTGGAGCGCGGCACCTGGTACACCGACCCCATCACCTGGGCCGCCGCCAACGGGGTGGTCGAGGGCACCACCCCCACCACCTTCGCGCCCAATTCCCCCGTCACCCGGGAGCAGATGGCCACCATCCTCTACCGCTACCTGGCCGCCAAGGGCTACGACGTGACCGCCCGAGCGGATCTGTCGGGCTACACGGACGCTGAAAAAATCAGCGCCTACGCCAAGGACGCCATGTCCTGGGCCAATGCGCTGGGCCTCATTACTGGGGAGCGCCCTGACACCTTAACCCCCCAGGGAAATGCCACCCGGGCGCAGGTGGCGGAGATTTTGATGCGGTATTGTATTGCAATGGAACAGTGATGTTTGAGGCAGGGGCCGGGAGGCCCCTGCCTTTTTGTTGGGGGCTGTACCCTATGGCTGGGGGTCCGGCCCGGAGGGTGGTCGCGACCCTGCCACGTGGGGGGCCGTACCCTACGGCGGGGTGGTCCGGCCCTGCGGGCCGGGTACCGGCCGTGGCGCAATCCTGCGACATAGGGGTTTTGCCCTTGGGGGTTGGGGTCGGCCCCAGGGCCGGTACGGGGTGTCGGCGCACACTGCGCCGGTGTATGCCCTGGGACTCGCTAAGAGCCGGGCTGCGCCCGGTTGCTCGCCTCCATGGCGCCTGCGGGCGCTCATCGCCGGGCGGGCAGCCTACCCGGCTGGGGCCCCATTTCTTTCGAAGAAATGGGGGAAAGAAGACCAGGGGGAAGGAGTTTCCTCCCCCCTGGACCCCTCTTCTCTAGTGGGGCTGGCCCTTCGGGCTGTACCGTGGCCTGGTGACGGGCCTGCGGCCCAAGCGCGGCAGGTGGGATGCGTGCGCGCCTGCCGGCTCGGCGCGCAGGGTTTGTGGGTGTGACACTTCGGGAAAGGCGTGAGTGTGTCTTTCTTCACATTACATAATCTTCAACCGCCTACTCTCTTCTGATACAGAGCATTGCAAAGTAGAAAAATATGGTTACAGTCTTCCACCCTCTCCTAGCAGTCTTCCAAAAACTGCCCCAGCCCGCCTAGCTGGTGGGCGGGCCCGTAGAGCCTAGAGGGCAAGGGCCGCAGGCCAGTGAAACCCGTCAAGGACCCCTGCCCCAAAGTCTCCCCCAAACCAGAGATTGGGGGTCCAGGGGGAAAGAACCTCTTTCCCCCTGGTGCTCTTTCCTCCATTTCTCCAGAGAAATGGAGCCCCCCGCGCCGGGCGGCGCAAACCCCACGGCGCAGTGTGCGCCGACACCGGTACCGGCCCTGGGGCCGCCCCCAAGCCCAAAGGGTAAAACTCCCACGTCGCAGGTCTCCGCCGCCGCCGGTACCCGGCCCGCAGGGCCGGACCCCCCAGCCGCAGGGTACGGCCCCTGTCACAGGTTGCGACCACCCCCCGCAACAAAAATCAAAAAACCCCCAGGTTTTTTTGATCCCCCTCATCCCCTTCGACAGGCTTTTCAAGACACGGCTTCCAAAAAATGGTAAACTTTAGCTGTTCTTAGAAAGGAGGCCAGAGAAATGCCGGTTTTATATAAGCGCGGGCTTTTGGAAAGCACCCGGGTGACCATGATCGCCCCGGACTACATCTCCCCCAACCCCGACCAGCCCCGCCGTTACTTCGACCCCGAGGGGCTTACGGAGCTGGCGGAAAGCATCCGGGTCCACGGAATTCTCCAGCCCCTTTCCGTCCGGCGTAAGGGCGGTGGGCGCTATGAGCTCATCGCTGGGGAGCGCCGGCTGCGGGCCGCCATGATTTGCGGTCTGGAGCAAGTCCCCTGTCTGGTGCTGGAGGTTTCTCGGGAGAGTTCCTGTCTGCTCTCCCTCATTGAGAACCTCCAGCGGCGTGACCTGGACTTCTGGGAAGAGGCCAAGGCCCTGGAGCGGCTCATCTCCGTCTATGGCCTGTCCCAGGAGGAGGCTGCCGCCAAGGTGGGCAAATCCCAGTCGGCGGTGGCCAACAAGCTGCGGCTCCTTCGTCTGCCCCAGGAGGTCCTGTCTCTCCTGCGGAAAAACGGCTTTACCGAGCGTCACGCCCGGGCCCTCCTTCGCCTGCCCAGCCCCGAGGCCCAAAGGGAAGGGGCGGAGCACATTGTGAAGGAGGGCTGGACCGTCTCCCGCACGGAAAAGTACGTGGAGGAGGTTCTCCGGGCCCAGACCAAGGAGAAAAAGGCCCGGCGGCCTTTGTTCATCCGGGATGTGCGCTTCTTCCTCAACTCCCTGGACCACAGCTTGACCGTCATGCGCTCGGCGGGGGTGGATGCCCAGTGCAAGCAGGAGGAGGAAGGGGACGACATCCTGCTCACCATACGGATCCCGAAGGCCAAGGCTCCCAGCGAGCCGGCCTGAGTTTTCCTTGCATATCCTTTCAGCTTGATGGATGTTTCACGTGAAACATCCATCTTTTTTCAGGGGACAGGTGGGAAGGACCGCTTCCCCCAAAGCCCGCCGCCCGCCGGAATTTTTCCACAATCCTTTCCTGCAAATACATCTTGCAAAACCCTGCCAAAGCGCATATAATAGAAAACCTAACCAGTCTATCCAGCTGGTGAAAAATCCCACGCTATCAACGGTTTTTGCAAGAAAATCACCGTATCCTAACCCAGGAAAGGGGGCCACCTGCCATGGCGAAAACCATCGCCTTCGTCAACCAAAAGGGGGGCGTTGGCAAAACCACAAGCTGTGTGAATTTGGGCTCCTGCCTTCGGGCCGCCGGGGCGAAGGTCCTGGTCTGTGATTTCGATCCCCAGGGCAACGCCACCTCAGGGTTCGGGGTGGACAAGGGAGCGGTCTTCCCCACCATTTACGATGTGCTCATCGCTGGGGCGCCCGTGGAAAACGCCATTGTCCACACCAAATACAGCGACCTCCTCCCCGCCAACAAGGCCCTGGCTGGGGCCTCGGTGGAGATGATCGCCATGGACCGCCGGGAGTATCTCCTGCGGGACGCCCTGGCTAAGGTGGCGGGGGGCTATGACTTCATCCTCATCGACTGCCCCCCCTCCCTGGAGCTGCTGACCCTCAACTGCCTCTGCGCGGCAGACACCGTCCTGGTGCCCGTCCAGTGCGAGTATTACGCCCTGGAGGGCCTCAGTGACCTGCTGTCCACCATCCGCATTGTCAAAAGCCGCCTGAATCCTGCCATCGACCTGGAAGGGCTGCTGCTGACCATGTACGACGGCCGGACCAACCTGTCCCTCCAGGTGGCGGAGGAGGTCAAGCGCCATTTTCCTGGGAAGGTTTTCGCCACTGTCATCCCCCGGAACGTCCGGCTCTCCGAGGCCCCCAGCCACGGCAAGCCGGTGAACGCTTACGACGGCTCCTCCCGGGGGTCGGTGGCCTACAAGCGATTGACAGAGGAGCTGCTGCAGAAAAATCCTCTGTCCAGAAAGGAAGGATAACCACATGGCCTTAGGAAGAGGGCTGGACGCCCTGCTGGGGGACAGTTCCCTCCGCGCCCAGACGGGAGGGTCCGTGAGCCTCCCCATCGCCCAAGTAGAACCGGGCCTGAATCAGCCCAGAAAACATTTTGACGACGAGTCCTTGGCCGACCTGGCCGAGTCCATCCGCCAGCACGGCATTTTGCAGCCCCTGACGGTGCGCCGGTTGGCCTCAGGCTATTACCAGATCATCGCCGGCGAGCGCCGCTGGCGGGCTGCCCGGCAGGCGGGCCTGGAAGAGGTCCCCGCCATCATCATCGAGGCCGACGACCGGAAGGTCATGGAGCTTGGCCTCATCGAAAACCTCCAGCGGGAGGATCTGAACCCCATGGAAGAGGCCGCCGGCTACCGGGCCCTCATCCAGGACTATGGCCTGACCCAGGAGGAGGCCGCCAAGCGGGTGAGCAAATCCCGCCCCGCCGTGGCCAACGCCATGCGCCTGCTGGCCCTGCCCCAAGAGATCCAGTGGCTCCTCGAGCAGGGGAACCTCTCTGCCGGCCACGGCCGGGCTCTGCTGGCCCTCCCCTCCCCGGAAACCCAGATCGCCTTCGCGGAAGAGATTATGGCCAAGGGCTACTCCGTGCGAGAGACCGAGGAAAAAATCCGCCTGCGCCTTCAGGAGGGGGAAAAGCCCCAGCAGGCCAAGGAGCCCTCTCCCCTGCGGATCTATTATAAGGAGGCCGAGCGCCAGCTCACCGCCGGCTTAGGCCGCCGGGTGACCATTACCCAAGGAAAGAAAAAGGGAAAGATCGCCCTGGAATACTACGACCAGGAGGACCTGGAGCTGCTGATGCGGGCCCTGTCCACCCTGGGCGGCAGAAAGGAGCAGGCCGAGCCGTGAGCCAAGAAGAAGAAACCAAAACCCCGTCCCAGCCGGAAAAACCGGACAAGCCCAAAAGCAAAACCCGGCCGGTGACGGTCTACCTCTCCGTCCTGTTCTGCGTGGCCCTGCTGCTGCTGTTGGTCTCCTTCGTCATGCAGCAGCGCAACCACATGGTCCTGCAGGATTTGAATCAATCCATCTCCCAAAGCAAAAACGTCAATGAGCTCCAGCTGGAAAACCAGCGCCTCCAATATGAGCTGGAAGACCAACAGGAGCAAAGCACCCAGCTGGAAAAGCAGCTGGAGGAAAAGGATAAGGAGGCCCAGGCCCTAGAGTGGCTCCGCCAAATCGAGGCGGCCACCCGCCGGTCTTACACCACCGCCCGAGAGCTGGCCGAGGCCTTTGAGGCCACCGGCCTGCAGGATAGCCTCCCCACAGAATCGGTGGTGGAGGGGGGCGACTCCCCTGCCGAGACCTATGAGAGTATCCACAACATGCTTTTCTAACCCCGGGAAGCCAGAGAGAACACACGATTTTTATGTTTCACGTGAAACATTCATTTTCAAATTATCTATGAGGTGATACCAATGCTGGACATCAAGCGCATCAAGGAAGACCCTGAAAAGGTCAAGGCTGGTCTCCGAGCCAAGGAAGTGGACTGCGACCAAGAAGTGGACCGCATTCTGGAGCTGGACAGAGCCCGCCGGGACATCATCTTTGCCACCGAGCAGATGAAGGCCGAGCAGAACAAGGTCTCCAAAACCATCCCCCAGCTGAAAAAAGCCGGAGAGGACACAGCCCCCGTCTTCCAGCGCATGGGCGAGCTGAAAGCCCAGATCGCTGCCAACGACGAGAAGCTGCGCACCGTAGAGGCCGAGTACCGCACCCTGATGCTCTCCCTGCCCAACCTGCCTGACGAGGACCTGAAGCCCGGCGGCAAGGAAAACAACGAGCCCCTGCGCTACTTCGGCGAGCCCCATCAGTTTGATTTCGAGCCCAAGCACCACGTGGACCTGTGCACCGACCTGGGCTTCATCGATTACACCCGGGGCGTGAAGCTGGCCGGCTCCGGCTTCTGGATGTACACCGGCCTGGGCGCCCGGCTGGAGTGGGCCCTGCTCAACTACTTCATCGACACCCACCTGGCCGATGGCTATGAGTTCATCCTGCCTCCCCACATGCTGGAGTACCAGTGCGGCGAGACCGCCGGCCAGTTCCCCAAGTTCGCCGACGAGGTCTATAAAATCCAGAACCCCACCGACGACCGCACCCACTACATGCTCCCCACTGCCGAGGCCGCCCTGGCCAGCATCTACCGGGACGAGATCCTCGCCGAGGCCGATCTGCCCAAGAAGTTCTTCGCCTATACCCCCTGCTTCCGCCGGGAGGCCGGCTCCGCCCGGGCCGAAGAGCGGGGCATGGTCCGCGGCCACCAGTTTAATAAGGTGGAGATGTTCCAGTTTACCCGCCCCGAAGACTCCAACGACGCCTTCGACGAGCTGGTCACCAAGGCCGAGAACCTGGTCAAGGGGCTGGGCTTCCACTTCCGCACCGTGAAGCTGGCCGCCGGCGACTGCTCCGCCTCCATGGCCCGGACCTATGACATTGAGATCCAAATCCCCTCCATGCAGGGCTACAAAGAGGTCTCCTCTGTCTCCAACGCCCGGGACTACCAGGCCCGCCGGGGCAACATCCGCTTCCGCCGGGAGAGCACCGGCAAGCCCGAGTTCCTCCACACCCTCAACGGCTCCGGCCTGGCCACCAGCCGCATCTTCCCCGCCATGGTGGAGCAAAATCAGCTGAAGGACGGAAGCATTAAGGTTCCTGAGGTCCTGCAAAAGTATATGGGCGGGATGGAGATCATCAGCCGGAAGCAGTAAGGCGTTTAGGTTGAGGAAACCTGAAAAAACCGTTTTTCCTGAAAGGCGTTCTCCAAACCCGCACAAGGCCTCCCCCCTCACTGGGGTGAAGGGGGACGATTGGCAAAGTCCCCCGTTTTCTCCCGCAAAAAAAGACAAAGGAGATCTGTGAACTATGTCAGACGAAACCAAATCCGTCACCAAAAAGGCCCGGGGCTTCCTGGGCGAGTTCAAAGCCTTTATCAGCCGGGGCAACGTGATTGATATGGCCGTCGGCGTCATCATCGCCACAGCCTTCGGCAAGATCACCACCTCCCTGGTCAACGACGTGGTGATGCCCGCCATCCAGTATTTCATCGGCTCGGCAGACACCAGCTCCCTGGATATCGTCCTCCAGCCGGCTGTGCTGGATGAAAGCGGCGCCGTCATCAGCGAGGCCATCACCATCGGCATCGGCACCTTCATCGGCACCATCATCGACTTCATCCTGGTGGCCCTGGTGGTCTTCCTGGTCATCAAGGCCATGAACGCCGCCAAAGACAAGGCCGAGGCCCTGGCCCACCGGAAGAAGGAAGAGGAAGCCGCCGCCGAAGAACCCCCTGCTCCCTCCAAGGAAGAGCTCCTGCTCACCGAGATCCGCGACCTGCTGCGGGAGCAGAACAAACAGTAAGGAGAGCCGCAATGGAACCAGAAGAACGCAAAGACGAAGCCCCCTCCCAGGAGGAATCCACCCCCACCCCGGAAAAGAAGCCCTACAAACCATACAGCCGCAAAGCCCGGATGTGGGCCTGGATCGGGATCGCCTTTATGATCTTCCTGACCATTATGTATGCCTATTCCTTTGCTTCCGGCTCCATTTTGAAGGCTTGAGGTGACCTATGACAGAACAAGAGAAGACCCTTCTATGTCAAGGCCTAGCGCGCCTGAATGTTCCCTATACCCAGCAGGCGGTGGACAAGCTAACCCTCTACTGTGACCGCCTGCTGGAGAAAAACCAGGTGATGAACCTCACCGCCATCACCGACCCGGCGGAGGTGGTGAAGCTCCACTTTTTGGATAGCGCCGCCCTGCTGCCCACCAAGGCCCTGGGGGGCCGGAAAATCATCGACGTGGGGACCGGTGCGGGCTTTCCCGGCCTGGTGCTGAAGATTTTAGACCCCACCATCCGCCTGACCCTGCTAGACAGCCTGGGCAAGCGGATCACCTGGTTGACCCAGCTCTGCCAGGAGCTGGACCTGCCCGATGTGGTCCTCATCAAGGGCCGGGCAGAGGAGCTTTCCCACCGGAAAACCCACCGGGAGGCCTATGACGTGGCGGTCTCCCGGGCCCTGGCCGCCATGCCCATGCTTTCTGAGCTGTGCCTGCCCTATGTGAAGCCCGGCGGCCTCTTCCTGGCCATGAAGAGCAACAAGACCGACGAGGAAATCGCCGCCGCCGAGGAGATCGTCAAAACCCTGGGGGGAGAAAAGCCCTTCGTTATGGACTATCTCGTCCCCGGGACCGAGGTTTACCACCGCATTGTTACCGTCTTCAAAAGCCGGCCCACCCCCGGGGCCTATCCCCGGAAATGGACCAAGATCAAGGAGACAAAAATTTAGTGTCTTTGCACAAAAAGTGGTTGCAAGGATTGTGAGGTTATGATACAATAAAGCAGAAGTTTCAGGAGGAATGGCTGTGGGCAGCGTAATCGTCATCACGTCCGGGAAGGGCGGCACGGGAAAAACCTCCCTCACAGGGGGCATCGCCACCGCGCTGGCCAACCAGGGACACAAGGTCCTGTGCATCGACGCCGATGTGGGCCTGCGCAACCTGGATATCACCCTGGGAATGACCGATGCAGCGCTGATGGATTTTAGCGATGTCATCGCCGGCCGGTGTGAGCTGAGCCGGGCCGTTGCACCCCACCCCTCTGTTTCTAATTTGTATCTTCTCACAGCGCCCTTTACCCTGCCGGGGGATTTCCCCGGAGAGAGCGGCTTTCAGGACCTGCTGGCGCAGGCCCGCCAGGCCTATGATTACATTCTCATCGACTCCCCCGCTGGCCTTGGCCCAGGGTTTCACCTGGCAGTTTGCGGCGCAGACCGGGCCATCGTGGTAGCGGTGAGCGATCCTTCCTCTCTCCGAGATGCCCAGCGGGTGGTCAGCCAGCTGTCTGGGCTGGAGCAGGTCCATCTGGTGGTCAATCGGGTCCGTCCCCGGCTGCTCCGGCGGCAAGGGGCCACCATTGATGACGCCATGGACACCGCCGGCCTGCCCCTTTTGGGCCTGGTGCCCGAGGATGCCAAGGTGGTCCTGGCAGCCAGCAGCGGCCGCCTGGTCTCCCAGCTGACCCAGCGGGGGGCCGCCCAGGCCTATGGCAACATCGCCCGCCGCCTGGCCGGCCAGCAAGTGCCCCTGATGAGAATACGCTGAAACAGCGGGCAGGGACCACCCTACATTTCTCCCATTAGTTTTCCACGTGACCTCTCCTGGAGACCAAGCCGGGACGTCACACACCGCGAAAGGATGAGTCATATGAATATCGCTTTGATGAGTCACGATCACAAGAAAGAGCTGATGGTCCAGTTCTGCATTGCCTACTGCGGCGTGCTGTCCAAGCACACCGTCTGTGCCACCAACACCACGGGCCGTCTCGTGGCAGAGGCCACGGGTCTGCCTGTCCGTCTGTTCCTGTCCCACGCCCACGGCGGCAGCCAGCAGATCGGCGCCCGTATCGCTTATAACGAGATCGATATGGTGCTGTTCTTCTCCGATCCCCAGTCCAGCGACCTGGATCCTGACCTGAAATACATCAACCAGATGTGCGACCAGTACAACATTCCTTTTGCCACCAACGCTGCCACGGCGGAGATCCTCATCCACGGCCTGGAGCGAGGGGATCTGGACTGGAGAGAGATCATCAACCCTGCCCTCAAGCCGGTCACTGTTTGAGGCTGACAGTTTCAGAGCAAAAAATGCGTCCTCGTTCCGGCTTGGCCAGGGACGAAGGCGCATTTTTCATGGTGGGGGCCTGGGCACCGGCGGCGGCCGTCCCCCGCGGTATCCTACCCCCTAGATTTTAACGGAAAGAAAGGTTCAACCCATGGAAACCAAAGAAAAAACCACCCGCATGAAACCCCGGACCCTGTCCGGCTTTATGGAGCTGCTTCCCGCCCCCCAGACCCAGTTTGAGCGCATGCTGGAAAAGCTCCGGGCCACCTATAGCCTCTATGGCTTCACCCCCCTGGACACCCCCGTCATCGAGTCGGCAGAGATCCTGCTGGCCAAGGGCGGCGGCGAGACGGAAAAGCAGATCTACCGCTTTACCAAGGGGGACAGCGACCTGGCCCTGCGCTTTGACCTAACCGTGCCCCTGGCCAAGTATGTGGCCCTGCACTACGGCGAGCTGGCCTTCCCCTTCCGCCGGTATCAGATTGGCAAGGTCTACCGGGGGGAGCGGGCCCAGCGGGGGCGCTTCCGGGAGTTTTACCAGTGCGACATCGACGTCATCGGCGACGGCAAGCTGGATATCTCCAACGAGGCGGAGATCCCCGCCATCATCTACCAGGCCTTCACTTCCCTGGGCTTAGAGCGCTTTAAGATCCGGGTGAACAACCGGAAAATCCTCACCGGCTTCTACGACATGCAGGGCCTGGCCGCCCAGGCCGGGGACATCATGCGCACCGTGGACAAGCTGGATAAAATCGGCCCGGACAAGGTGAAAGCCCTGCTCATAGAGGAGGGGGTCTCGGAGGAAGCCGCCGCCGAGATTTTGAAGTTCATCGACATCACCGGCACCAACGCTCAGGTGCTGGCCGCCCTGGAGGCCTACCGGGGCCGCAGCGAGATTTTCGACCAGGGCCTGGAGGAGCTGGGGGCCGTGGTGAAGTACCTGGCCTCCTTCGGGGTGCCCGAGGACCACTTTGCCGTGGATCTCACCATCGCCCGGGGCCTGGACTACTACACCGGCACCGTGTACGAAACCGTCATGCTGGACCACCCGGAAATCGGCTCCATCTGCTCCGGCGGCCGGTATGACAACCTGGCCGAATATTACACCGACAAAAAGCTCCCCGGCGTGGGCATTTCCATCGGCCTGACCCGGCTGTTTTACGTGCTGGGGGAGCAGGGCTATCTCAACGACGACCTGGTGACAGCCCCAGCCGACGCCCTCATCCTGCCCATGACCGAGGACCTCTCCCCCGCCATCTCCTTCGCCACCCAGCTCCGCCAGGCGGGCGTCCGGGCCCAGATTTACGGGGAGCAGAAGAAGTTTAAGGCCAAGATGAGCTACGCCGACAAGCTAAAGATCCCCTATGTGGTCTTCCTGGGAGAGGACGAAATTGCCCAGGGAGTGGTCAAGGTCAAGGACATGATGACCGGCGACCAGCAGGCCCTCTCCCCTGCCCAGGCGGCCGAGGCCATCGCCGCCGCCATGGAGCAGCGGGCCCAGGGCAAGCCCATCCGGGAAAAGGACTGAGAGAGGAGGACCTCCATGGAACGAAAAGGCATGAAAAAAGAGGGGGCCATTGGCCTCATCCTCATCGCCATCATTGTGGTGGTGGCTGTTCTGGGGTTCCGGCCCAAGGGGCTGGAGTCCGCCCTGGGCGGGGGCTTTGACCCGGCCAACGTGGCCCAGGTCACCATCACCCTGACCCCCGCCGCCGGCGGCGACCCCCTTACGGCCACCCTGGCCGGGAACGGCGAGGAGTTTGCCCACCTTTTGGCCGTCCTCCAGGACCCCTCCTACTCCCGTACCAACACCAAGGATGACCAGATCACCCTGGACTACCTGGTGGATATCACCTTTACCGACGGGGCAGAGGGAAGCTGGAGCTACCACTGCCAAGGGGGCAAGCTCATGCAGGCCGGCGTCACAGACAACCTGAAAACCTATCAGATTTCCGACGGACAAGCCACCCAGCAAAAGATCCTGGACTACTGCCTGACCCTGGCAGAATAACAGGCTGCCCAGAGAACCAACCGCCGTTACAACAGGAAAGGAGTCCCCTATGACGAAGAAATCCAAGATCCTCACCGGTGTCATCCTTCTGGCCGTCGTTGCCGTGGTGCTGGCCCTTCTCTTCTGGCCCAGATCCTTTCCCCAGATCATGGGGAAGGACTATGACCCGGACCAGCTCCGGGAGATCACGGTCTATCTCTCCCAGGTGAGTGAGGCCGGCCGTACCCGTGTCGTGGATCTGCCCCCCGAGGATCCCGCCACGGAGGAGCTGCTGTCTTTGCTGGAGGACTGGACCTACACCCCTGTTCACCAGATTGGCTCCACCACGGGCTACGCCATCCCCTTCGACTACCGTGTGAGCCTTTGTATGGTCTTTCAGGAGCAGGAGGATGGTTACCCTGCTGGGACCCTCTTTTTTGACGGCTACCCCCACATTGAGATCGCCGGGACGGGCGGCAAAGCCGGAACCTACAAACTCAGCCAGGACCAGCAGCAACAGCTGCTGGACCTCCTTCTAGCCCAACCTTATGAGGAGCAAACCCCATGAAAAAACTGACCAAACGACATAAAATTGCCCTGGTGGAGCTGGCCATCGCCCTGGTGGTGGCCCTGGCGTTCTTCTATCCCCGGACCTTCAGCGGGGCCATGGGCGGGTCCTTTGACCCGGCAGCGATGGAAAAGGTCCAGATCCTCCTCCAGGGCACAGGGGAGAAGGCCGGAGACGACCGGAGCATCACCCTTACCCCCGGCCAGGAGGCCTATGACCAGCTCATAGATCTGCTGGAAAGCAAGCGTTACTTCCCCTACTACCTCAACGGCAAGCAGCGGGACATCACCCTGGATTACTGGGTGACCATCCTCTTTACCCAGCCTGAGGGCAAGGGGGTGCGGACCTATGCCTTCTCGGGCTCCCGGGCCATCGACACCGCCGGGGAGGACACCCGGGACCGGACCTTCCAGCTAAAGGATGGTCTAGCCTTTCAGCAGGCCGTGCTGGACTTTTTGCTGGAACAGGAGTACACTACTGGGGAGTAACTGCCCTGCCCTGGCGGAAGGCGGGCGGAGGGGCCAGGCAGAACATAGCCCCACCAGCCTCTGCGCCTTCCGCCCATCCCAGCGGGCGAAACAAAACCCCCATTTTTTCGTCGGCTTTGCCGGGGAAAAGGTTTCCCGGTCCGGGCACACCTGACTAGGCCAGGTGCAGATCGGGCCGTTATCCCTCAAATTTTGGAGCCCAGCGCAGCGGGTCCAAAATTTCATGTTTTTAGGAGTGAAAAGAATGGACAATCTGCAAAACTTCCGCCGCACCAACTACTGCGGCACCTTCACCGCCGCGAACATCGGCCAGGAGATCTCCGTCTGTGGCTGGGTTCAGCGCCAGCGGAACCTGGGCGGCCTGATCTTCGTGGACCTGCGGGACCGCACGGGCCTGCTCCAGCTGTCCTTTGACGACAGCACCCCCAAGGATATCTTTGAAAAGGCCGCCTCCCTCCGGGGCGAGTACGTCATCGCCGCCAAGGGCCTGGTCCGGGAGCGGGAGTCCAAAAACCCCGACCTGCCCACCGGCGACATTGAGGTGAAGGTCACCGAGCTCCGCCTTCTGGCCAAGGCCGAGACGCCCCCCTTCGAGATCGTGGAGAACTCCGACGTGAAGGATGCCGTCCGCCTGAAGTACCGCTACCTGGACCTGCGCCGCCCCGACATGCAGCGGATGATCGCCCTGCGGCACAAAATCGTGAAAATCTGCCGGGACTACTTCGATGAGGAGGGCTTCCTGGAAATCGAGACCCCCATCCTCACCAAGTCCACCCCCGAGGGCGCCCGGGACTATCTGGTCCCCTCCCGGGTCCACCCCGGCAAGTTCTATGCCCTGCCCCAGTCCCCTCAGCAGTATAAGCAGCTGCTGATGCTCTCGGGCTTCGACCGCTACTTCCAGATCGCCCGCTGCTTCCGGGACGAGGATCTGCGGGCCGACCGCCAGCCGGAGTTCACCCAGATCGACCTGGAAATGTCCTTCCTGGACGAGGAGCAGATCCAGACCATCCAGGAGGGCTTCCTGCAGCGGGTCTTCCGGGAGATCCTGGATGTGGAGGTCCAGACCCCCTTCCTGCGTATGCCCTGGCGGGAAGCCATGGACCGCTTCGGCTCGGACAAGCCCGACATGCGCTTCGGCTTTGAGCTGAAGGACATCTCCGACATCGTGAAGGACTGCGGCTTCGGTGTCTTCTCCAGCGCCGTCCAGGGGGGCGGCTCCGTCCGTCTCATCAACGTGGACGGCCACGCCAAGGACTTCCCCCGGAAGAAGATCGACAAGCTGGGAGACTTTGTGAAGACCTACAAGGCCAAGGGCCTGGCCTGGGCCCGGATGCTGGACGGCAAGGTGACCTCCTCCTACCAGAAGTTCCTGACCGAGGAGGAAAACGCCGCCATCCTGGAGCGGGCCGGCGCCAAGGACGGGGACCTGATCCTCATCGTGGGCGACGTGAAGGACGAGGTGGTCTTCGCCTCCCTGGGCGCCCTGCGCATCGAGTGCGCCAAGCAGCTGGACATCCTGGACCCCATGGACTTCAAGTTCCTGTGGGTCACCGAGTTCCCCATGTTCGAGTGGTCGGAGGAAGAGGGCCGCTACCAGGCTATGCACCACCCCTTCACCGCCCCCATGCTGGAGGACGAGGACAAGATGCTCACCGACAAGGCAAACTGCCGGGCCCGGGCCTATGACATCGTCCTCAACGGCACCGAGCTGGGCGGCGGCTCCATCCGAATCAACACCCCCGAGATGCAGACCAAGGCCTTCGAGGCCCTGGGCATCTCCGAGGAGGACATCCAGGAGCGCTTCGGCCACCTGGTGAACGCCTTCCAGTACGGCGCACCCCCCCACGGCGGCCTGGCCTACGGCCTGGACCGCCTGGTCATGCTCATGACCGGCGCCTCCTCCATCCGGGACGTCATCGCCTTCCCCAAGGTCCAAAACGCCTCCGACCTGATGATGAACTGCCCGGACGTGGTGGATCAGAAGCAGCTGGACGATTTGGCCATTGCGGTGACGAGAGTGGAAGAAGAAGCTGCCGAAGCAGAATAACCTTTCTCAGCTTCTGATCCACCACCCAAGCGGTTTGCCCCCGGCAAACCCTTGCCGCAGGCGGAATTCACTTCCGCCGAGGAAGTAAAATCCTCTACGGGGTCCCCCACCCGGCCCACCGGGCGGGGAGGGATCAGAAGCAGCTGGACGATTTGGCCATTGCAGTGACGAGAGTGGAAGAAGAAGCTGCTGAAGCGGAGTAACTTCCCCACAAAGCAAAGGAGTACAGCAACACCCGGACAGCAAACGCTGTCCGGGTGTTTTTGCTTATAACTGGTGCCCCGCCAAAAAGGCCTCCATCTCCGCCTCCACCTGGTCCGGGTTATCCAGGTTGGTTCCGTGGTTGGCGTGGCGGATGGTGACCAGGGTGGAACCGGCGATGGATTGGTGGAGGAAGGCCTGCTGGCGCCCGGTCATCTTGTCCCGGTCGCCGATCAAAAGGAGGGTGGGGCAGGTGATTTGGCAGAGGCCTGGCCGGCTCTCCATGGTAGTGGCTGCCTTCCACACCCGGTTGAAGACATCGTGGTCCATGGCCGACACCACCTGCCGGATGTAGGCCCTGGCCGCCGGGCTGGAGCCCCCCAGGGCCGCGGCGATGCACCAGGCGCTCCATTTCATAGGCATCCACCCCATGCAGGCCCGGTTGATGGGCACGCAGATCCGCTCGAAAGCGTTGAACCGGTTGGTGCAGGGGGTGCCCAGCAGGATCAGGGCCTTCACCCGCTCCGGCGCGTGGATGGCCGTTTGGAGGGCGGTGTGTCCCCCCAGGGACAGGCCGCAGAGCACAGCCTGGGAAATGGCCAGGTGGTCCAGCAGGGCCCTGACATCGTCCCAAAAGAGTTCCGGCGGCACCGGTCCCGGTGGAAGGGTGGACTGCCCATGGCCCCGGGCATCCAAGGCCACCACCCGGTAGCGGGGGGAGAAATGGGCCATTTGCCGCTGCCACTGGCGCAGATCCCAGCTGGCCCCGTGGAGAAAGACCAGGGCCTGGCCGGTTCCCCTCTCTTCATAGTGGAGCTTCGCGCCCCGGTGTTCAAAATATGGCATGGGCTATCCCTCATACAGGCCTGTTTTCAGCAGGTCCAGGTAATGGTCAAAGGCCTGGTAGGCCTCCTCCCCCACCTGGAGCTGCTGGGCGTTGACCTGTTTCACAAAGCCCTCTGCCAGCCAGGTCACCAGCTGGATGACCTCCTGGGGGGAGGTGTCCTTCCGCAGGCCTGACCAGTCCAGGTTGGCGACGGAGCCGGCGGCGCTGGCCTGGAGGAGGGCCTGGTTCTTCTCCCCAATGGCCGGGGCTACGTCCGGGTGCCTCTCATAATAGGCGGAAAACAGAAAACCCCACAGGTCGGGGTGGGTCTGGATAAACCGGATGCGGAGGTGGGAAATCTGCTGCAGCCGGGCGAAAACGTCGGTCTGGTGGGTGTCCACCTCCTGCTGGATGGCCTGACTGAGCAGGTCGGTGTAGGTGTGGTACAGGTGGAGGTAAAGGTCCTTTTTGCTGGGGTAGTAGTGGTAAAACAGCCCCTTGGAAATGCCGGCGGCGGCCACGATCTCATCGATGGTGGTCTTTCGATAGCCGTACTTGGCAAAAATCCCCGCTGCGGCTGTCATGATCTGCTGGTGCTTCCTGGTGTCGCTCAAAAACACCCTCCCCTTTCTGTGTTGACTAAAAACGTCGGTTTTTTACAGGGTATCACACCCGACGATTTTAGTCAATTCTTTTTTTCCCAGAAAACTTGTCTCTTTTTTCTGATCGTGCTATAATCTAAAACTGTTCGACCATCAAATTTTTCCAGAGACAGGAAGTTTACAAGGGGGGAAGGGCCATGCAAAATAAGCTCACCGAGGGCAGCGTTATCAAGAATATGCTCCGCTTCTCCCTGCCTTATCTCCTTTCCTGTTTCCTGCAAACCTTTTACGGCCTGGCAGATCTCTTCATCACCGGCCAGTATAATGGGGCCGGCACCATCACCGCCGTCTCTGTGGGCAGCCAGGTGACCCATATGCTCACCGTCATCATCGTGGGCCTGGCCATGGGAGCCACGGTCACCATCAGCCGGGCGGTGGGAGCGCGGGATAGACAGGGGGCCGAGCAGACCATTGGCAACACCATCACCATCTTTGCCGTCTTTGCGGTGGGGGCCACGGTGATTCTGGTGCTGTCGGTAAACGGCATCCTCTCCCTGCTGTCCACCCCCACCGAGGCCTTTGCCCAGGCCCGGAGCTATCTGATCATCTGCTTTGTGGGGGTCCCCTTCATCACCGCCTATAACGTCATCAGCTCCATCTTCCGGGGCCTGGGGGATTCCAAAAGCCCCATGTACTTCGTGGCCGCCGCCGGCGTCATCAACGTGGCCCTGGACTATGTCTTCATCGGCCCCATGGCCCTGGGCGCCGCCGGTGCGGCCCTGGCCACGGTCATCGCCCAGGGGTGCAGCGTTCTGCTGGCCCTGGTGTGGCTGCGGAAAAAGGACATGGGGGTCTCCCTCCACCGGCAGGACCTGCGGCCCACCAAAAACCGCCTGTCCATCATCCTGCGCATCGGCTTCCCCATCGCCCTCCAGGACGGCTTTGTCCAGATCGCCTTCCTGGTCATCACCGCCATCGCCAACGGGCGCGGGGTGGACGTGGCCGCCGCTGTGGGCATTGTGGAAAAGATCATCGGCTTCCTCTTCCTGGTGCCCTCGGCTATGCTCTCCACGGTCTCGGCCATGGCCGCCCAGAACGCCGGGGCGGGCCTCCACCAGCGGGGCCGGCAGGCCCTGGGCTATGGCATCGTGATCACCGTGGCCATGGGTCTGGTCTTCTCCCTGATTTGCCAGGTGTGGGCCGAGCCCATCATCGCCCTCTTTGCCAAGGAGTCTCCAGAGGTGGTGGTCATGGGAGGCCAGTACCTGCGGTCCTACGTCTTCGACTGCGCCTTTGCGGGGATCCACTTCTGCTTCAGCGGCTATTTCTGCGCCTATGAGAAGTCCATCCTCTCCTTTATCCACAACCTAGCCGCCATCATCGTGGTTCGAATCCCGGGGGCCTATTTGGCCTCGATCCTCTACCCCGATACCCTCTTCCCCATGGGCGTGGCCGCCCCGGTGGGCTCGGCCTTCTCGGCGGTGATCTGCTTGGTCATGTACCTGGTGCTGCGCAGGAAAAAGGTATTCTGATCCCCGTCGTTTGACAAAAAGAAACCCCGCCGGGGCCTGTCTGTTGACAGGCTTCGGCGGGGTTTGCGATACGACTTGTAAGGCGTCGTTGTGATTCGGCGGTGAGCCACTTCCCTTTTGAGAAGGGCGGTGGTGCTGGATGGGAGACTTCGGAAAGCAATTTCTGCGGTTTCTGGTGTGCTTGGCCCTTGTGGCCTACATACTGACCATAAAAGCGTGCTGACCGCTCGGCGGCAATCCAAGCGGTCAGCGTAAATTTTTTCGTTCACTGTAAGGGCGAACCGCCGTCACATCGGCGCCCCTTTGTCTGTAGGATACCATCCCCGCCCCCGGTTGTCAAGAAGCGGACCGGGGGCGGTTTTATGCCTCCTCCAGCACCAGCTCCACCGGGCAGTGGTCGCTGCCGTAGATCTCGCTGTGGATGGCGGCCCCCTTCACCTGGGCCATCAGGCGGTTGGAGACGATAAAGTAGTCAATTCGCCATCCCGCGTTCTTTTCCCGGGCGTGGAAGCGGTAGCTCCACCAGGAGTAGGCCCCCTCCAGGTCGGGGTTCAGGGCCCGGAAGGTGTCGGTAAAGCCGGCGGCCAGGAGCTGGGTCATCTTCTCCCGCTCCTCGTCGGTGAAGCCGGCGTTGCGGCGGTTGGTTTTAGGGTTTTTCAGGTCGATCTCCTGGTGGGCCACGTTCAGGTCCCCGCAGAGGACGACGGGCTTGGTCTCGTCCAGCTTTTGCAGGTGGGCCAGGAAGGCCTCCTCCCAGGTCATCCGGTAATCCAGGCGCTTAAGCTCATTCTGGGCGTTGGGGGTGTAGCAGCAGACCAGGTAAAAGCCGGGGTACTCGGCGGTGATCACCCGCCCCTCCTGGTCGTGCTCCTGGATCCCCAGGCCGTAGGTCACCGACAGAGGTTCCTCCTTGGTGAAGACCGCCACCCCGGAGTAGCCTTTCTTCTCGGCGCTGTTCCAGAACTGGTGGTACCCGGGCAGCTCCAGCTCGATCTGCCCCGCGTGGTGCTGGAGCTTGGTTTCCTGAAGGCAGAAGATGTCTGCGTCCAGGGCCTCGAAGGAGGCCATAAAGTCCTTTTTCAGGCAGGCCCGCAGGCCGTTGACGTTCCAGGAAATGAGTTTCATAAGTAGGCGGTCCTCTCTTTCTCACAGGGTAAAACGCCGGCGGGGCGAGTGTCTCTCACCCCGCCGGCGCGGTGTTTGGGTGGGGTTAGTTCCCCTCGTGGGCCAGGATGGCGTCGGCCACAGGCTCCAGATAGTTGCGCTCCATGGTCTCCACGGCGCCCTGGTCCATGGCGGCGGCCATGGCGGGGTCCATGGGGATCTGAGCCAGCACCTTCACGTTCAGGTCGGCGGCCACCTGCTCCAGGTTGCTCTTGCCGAAAATGTAGTGCTTCTCATTGCAGTTGGGACATTGGAAATAGCTGTAGTTTTCCACCACGCCCAGGATGGGCTTGCTCATCATATCGGCCATGCGCACGGCCTTGGTGACAATGAGGGAGACCAGGTCCTGGGGGGAGGTGACCACCACAATGCCGTCTACAGGGATGGACTGGAAGACGGTCAGGGGCACATCCCCCGTTCCGGGAGGCATGTCGATGAACAGATAGTCCAGCTCGCCCCAGCGCACGTCGGTCCAGAACTGCTTGACCACGCCCCCCAGCAGGCTGCCCCGCCAGACCACGGGATCGCCCTTGTTCTCCAGCAGCAGGTTCAGGGAGATGACCTTGATGCCGGTGTTGGTGAGCTCAGGGAAGATGCTCTCCCCGTCGCCCACAGCCCGGGTGTTCAGACCAAAGGCGGTGGGGATAGAGGGGCCGGTGATGTCGGCGTCCATAATGCCCACCTTGTAACCCCGCTTGGCCATGGCCACAGCCAGGGAAGCGGTGGTGGAGCTTTTGCCCACGCCGCCCTTGCCAGACATGATGGCGTAGACATGTTTAATGGAGGAGTCTTTATTCAGGGGTGCGATGAGATCCTTGGCATCCACGTGTCCACAGTCGGAGCCGCAGGTGCTGCAGTCATGGGTGCATTCTTCAGACATGATAACAAACATCCTTTCCGTGTTTTAAGATAACAGGCCAGGGGCCCGATGGGTCTATCCTATTGTTACCCTGCCGGGGCGGTGGTTATCCGTCCTATTTTTGCAGAGGTTAGGATCAAGTATATTCATAGCTGCCGCCGCCGATGAACTCCCGGATCAGGGAGGCGGCGGGGACCAGGTCGGGGTCAATGGGCAGGAAGTGCTCGAAGCCGTGGATCAGGTCCAGCAGCTCCCGCCGGCGGACGTTCTCCTGGGGCACAGCCTCCAGCAGGGGCATGGCGTAGTGCTTCATCACCGACACCTCGTAGGGCAGGGAGGAGTCGAAGATGTAATTGGCCCGGTGCTTAAAGGGGGAGATGTACAGCTTTTCCCCCCGGCGGACGTTGGCCCACATGTCCATGGTTTCCGCCACCCCGGTGCCCCGGAAGTTATAGTCCCGCACGGCCCGGCGGGTCAGGCGCATCCAGGTGCCCTTGAAGCGGAGGTCCTCCCCTTCCAGCACGTCAGACCGGGCGGAGATGTACAGGCAGGTGGCGGCAGGGTGCCGGCCGGCGCAGTCGTCGTTGAGGGCGTGGATGCCCTCGAAGATGGCGATCTCGTTCTTGCCCAGGCGCAGGGGGGTGCCCCGGTGGTCGTTGCGCATCTGCCGGGCGAACTCAAACTTGGGCACCACAATGGTTTCCCCCTTGGAGAGCTTGGTAAAGTGGGTGGTGAGCAGGTCCATGTCCATGCACAGGGGAGACTCGAAGTCCACCATCCCCTCGCTGGTGCGGGGGGCGGTTTTGGGGTCCAGGGTTTTGAAGTAGTTGTCCATGGAGATGGTGTGGGTGAGCACCCCGCGTTTTTCCAGCTCCTCCTCGATCTTCAGGGCGGTGGTGGTCTTGCCCGAGCCCGAGGGGCCCGAGAGCAGCACGATGGGGCTCAGGGAGAGGTTATTCAGGATGGCGTCGGCAGCCTGGCTGACCTTTTCGGCGTACTGGGCGTCGCACTCCTCCAAAAAGCCTTTCACGTCCTGGTCAATCTTCCGGTTGATTTCTTGCAGCTGATAGGACATTCTAATGCCTCCTTTCCGGCACGTCAAGGAATAAAGTCACAAAAAGAGGAAAATCCTCGTAATCATTGCAAAATTGTGGCGGCTCACCGGCACCAGGCGGCCTTTTCCGCCAGGATGGCGTCGATGGTGTGGATGTACTCCTGGGGGTACTTGGGGTTGGCCAGGCGGCGGACAGAGCCGGCGCCGATGAATTTCGTCACGCCCCCCGCCCCCAGGGAGAGGACGGTGTGGAGTTCCTCCATCATGCAGATATTGTATTCATTCTGGAACCCCGGCTTGCACCAGCCCACGTTTTCAAAGGACCCCGACATGAATTTCTGCCGGTAGAGGTAGTAGGGCAGGTAGCCGGCCTGGCGCAGGGCGGCCCAGGCGAAGTCCAGCATCTGGGCCACCTGGTCCCCTTGGGGCAGGATGGCCTCCTCCTGGCGCAGTCGGGCCCCCCGCTTCAGGGCCAGGGTGTGGACGGTGATGTTCTCCGGGGCCATGGCGATGACCTCCTCCAGGGTGGCCTGGAAGCCCGCCGCTGTGTCCCCGGGCAAGCCGGCGATGAGGTCCATGTTAATGGCCCCCACCTGGCTCTCTCTGGCCAGGGCGTAGGCCCGGCGGATATCCTGGGCCCGGTGGCTGCGGCCGATGGTCTCCAGCACCTGGTCAGACATGGTCTGGGGATTGACAGAGATCCGGTTGCCCCCGCCGGCCCGGATGGCCTCCAGCTTTTCCCGGGTAATGGTGTCCGGCCGGCCGGCCTCCACGGTAAACTCCGTGCCGGGGGCCAGCTGGAAGGCGGTGCGCAGCCGGTCCAGCAGGTCTTTCAGCTGCTGGGCAGACAGGGTGGTGGGGGTGCCGCCGCCGATGTACACTGTGCGCACGGTGTTCCCTGCCCTTTGCAGGGCCGCGCCGGCGGCGTCAATCTCCCCATGAAGGCCCCGAAGGTAGTCGGGGATAAGCTTGTTGGCCGACCCCGAGGAGGAGATGAAGGAACAGTAAGCGCACCGGGTGGGGCAAAAGGGGATGCCCACATACAGGGAGACCTCCTGGGGCTTCAGAGCCCTCTTCACCGCCAGGCTGGCCTGGGCGCAGTCCATGGCCAGCTGCCGGCGGATGGGAGAGACCCGGTACCGGTCCCGCAGCATGGCCTCCGCCTGGCGGGGGGTGGCCCCCTCCTCCATGGCCCGGGTGGGGAGCTTCACAGGGCGGACCCCTGAGAGCATCCCCCAGGGGGGTTCGGTGCCTAGGCAGTCCACGGCGGCCAGGTAAAAGGCCCGCTGGAGGGTCCGCCGGGTCAGCCGGGTGGCCACCACCGGGTCATCCTGGGGCAGCTGGCTGGTCTGGACCCGGCACTGCCGGGTGTAGGTCTGTCCCCCCCGGCGCAGGACCGCCCGAGCGGTGCACCACTGGGGCCCTCGGGAGAAGGCCAGCTCCAGCTCGTTGTCTCCCCCGGGCCTGGCATCGGGATAGACCGGCCGCTCCTGGGGAAAGAGGGTGAGCAGGGTCTGCTCCACGGCGTACTTCTCCTGGTGGCCGGTGAAGAAGAGGTTCATCGCAGGGCTTCCCGGACGAAGGGGTTGTACTGCCGCTCCCGGTCCAGGGTAGAGGTCCCCTCATGGCCGGGGCAGACCCGCAGGTTGCCCTCCAGGCTCACCAGGCGCTTCAAAGACTGGAGGATCTGGCCATAGCTCCCCCCCACAAAGTCCGTGCGGCCACAGGAGCCGGCAAAGAGGGTGTCCCCGCAGAAGAGAACGTCCCCCACCTGATAGGTCACAGACCCGGGAGAGTGGCCCGGGGTGTGGAGAACCTGAATGGGGGTGCCGCCAAAGTCGATGACGTCCCCTTCCTTTACGGTCTTAATCTCGTCCAGAGGGGCCAGGAGCATGTACTGGTCTCCGGCGCCGGTCCAGTTGACCTCCTTCTCGTGGACATAGACGGGAATGCCCGGCCACAATTTGAGCAGGCCAGGAACCCCCAGCACGTGGTCAAAATGGCCGTGGGTGATGAGGATCATGGTGAGGGAAAGCCCCGCCTTTCGGATCTCGCGGTCGATGTCGTTGGGCTGGTCGCCGGGATCGATGGCGACGCAGGTTTTGGCCTCGGGGTCTTCCAGCAGGTAGCAGTTGGTGCCGATCTGGCCCACGGGCATGCGTTTGATTTGTAACATATGGTCACCTCGTTTGGTCCCCCGGTGGGGGAGGAATGGTTGGGTTGGGGGCGCATGCTGCGCCGGGGGTGTGCCCTGTGGCTGGGGGGGGCCGGCCCTTTGGGCCGGGTACGGGGAGTTGTCGCGGCCCTGCCACGTGGGGGGCGTACCCTATCACTGGGTGATCCGGCCCTGCGGGCCGGGTACCGGCATTGGAGCAGCCTGCTCCGTAAGGGCGCCTGCCCGGCGCGGGGCCCCCTTTCTTGAGAAGAAAGGGGGGAAAGAACCCCAGGGGGAAGGAGTTTCCTCCCCCCTGGACCCCTCTTCTCTAGTGGGCGGGGCCCTTTGGGCTGTACCGTGGGTTGGTAGCAGGCCTGCGGCCCATTTCTGATAGGTGGGAAGCGTGCGCGCCTGCCGGCTCGGCGCGCAGGGGGTGTGAGGGTTACACTTCGGGTAAGGCGTGAGTAAGTTTTTCTCCACATTACAAAAAACACCACGCCCACTCTCTTCTGTTACAGAGCATCGAAAAGTAGAAAAATATGGTTGCAGTCTTCCACCCTCTCCTAGCAGTCTTCCCCAAACTGCCCCAGCCCGCCTAGCTGGTGGGCGGGCCCGTAGAGCCTAGAGGGCAAGGGTCGCAGGCCAGTGAAACCCGTCAGGACCCCCAACACAAAGGATCTCAATATCCAGAGATTGGGGGTCCAGGGGGAAAGAAACTCTTTCCCCCGGTCTTCTTTCCACCATTTCTTCGAAAGAAATGGGGCCCCCGCGCCGGGCGGCGCAAACCCCACGGCGCAGTGTGCGCCGACGCCCCGTACCGGCCCTGGGGCCGACCCCAATCCCAAAGGGTAAACCCCCTACGTGGCAGGGCCACACCCTCTTCGGTCCCCGGCCCTCCGGGCCGGATCACCCAGCTATAGGGCAAGCCCTATACCCAGGCAGCTAATCACATAGCGTCCGTATCCATCCAGATGGTCACAGGCCCATCATTGACAGAACTCACCGCCATATCTGCCCCAAACTCCCCGTGCTCCACCCGGAACCCCCGGGCCCGGCACAGGTCCATGAACTTCTCATACAGGGGGATGGCCACCGCCGGCGGCGCAGCCTTGGTAAAGCCGGGCCGGCGGCTTTTGATATCGGCGTAAAGGGTGAACTGAGAGACCACCAGCAGGGCCCCTCCGGCGGCCTCCAGGTTCAGGTTCATCTTCCCGGCCTCGTCGGAAAAGATCCGCAGGCCGCAGATTTTATCTGCCAGTTTTTCCGCCTGGGCCTCCGTGTCGTCGGGGCCCACGCCCAGCAGCACCAGGAAGCCGGTGCCGATCTCGCCCACAGTCTCCCCGCCGATGGCGACGGAGGCTGAGGACACTCTTGTAACCACTGCGCGCATGGTATTTCCTCCTGAAATGGTTAGATTTTATCCAAAAGAATTATGCCCTTTAGTATACCATGGCAGGCGGGAAAACGTCAATGCTCCCCTGGCCCAGCCAGGCCCCGTATTTTACTTGCAAGAGGCGGCAAGGCCGTGATATACTAGCGGTATCATTGGCATACCACCAGAGAGAAGGAGAAGATACCATGAAAAAAAGATGGAGTGCCCTGGTTTTGGCCCTGCTGATGGCGGTGAGTTTGGTGCCTGCCGCATCTGCTGCCAGCACCGCATCCGTGCAGATCCCGGACACCGCTGTGGAGTTTAACGGCCACTACTACCAGTATTACACCAAGAGTCTGTCCTGGGAAAATGCCCAGGCGGCCTGCGAGGCCCTGGGCGGCCACCTGGTGACCATTACCTCTCAGGAAGAGCAGACCTTCCTGGAAAACTACCTGTCTTACAAGAACAACAGCGACCTCCGGGGAAAGTACCTGATCGGCCTGCACCGGCAGGTCACCGGCTTTGACACCTGGGTCACCGGAGAGCCCGTCACCTACACCAACTGGGGCGAGATGGAGCCCGACAACCTGGGCAACCGCCAGGATATGGTGATCTTCAACAACGGCGGCACCATCGGCTATGGCAACGGCAGCTATAAGATCGAGTTCGGCCAGTGGGACGACGACACCAACAGCTCCTACCGCTACATCTGCGAGTGGGATACGAAACCCGCCTGGAGCAACGCCTCCAACTGGTCCACCCCGGATCTGCAGAGAGCCCAGGAAATGGACCTGATCCCAGCGATCCTCTATAACACGGACCTGACCAAGTCCATTAACCGCCAGGAGTTTGCCGCTGTGTGTGTGAAGGTCTATGAAAACCTGTCGGGCACCAAAGCCCTGCCCGCTGTGACCAACCCCTTTGTGGACTGCAAGGACCTGGAGGCCCTGAAGGCCTATAACGTGGGCATCACCAACGGCGTGGACATGGCCAACGGCCTCTTCGCCCCCTACGAGTACCTGAACCGGGAGCAGGCGGCCACCATGCTCACCCGGACCTTTAAGCGGGTGACCATGCCCGGCTGGACCCTGGAGACCGACAGCCAGTTTACCTTGCCCTACACCATGCCCACCCCCTTCCGGGATGACCAAACGATCTCCGCCTATGCCAGAGACAGCGTCTATTTCATGGCGGCCAACAACATCATCCTGGGCTTTGAGGACAGCACCTTCCGCCCCCAAAACATCACCGACAAGGACGCCGCCGTGGGTTACGCCAACGCCACCCGGGAGCAGGCCCTGATTATCGCGGTGCGGATGGTAGACAACCTGAAATAATCCCGCCACAGGCCACGCCGGCATTGGGTCCGGCGTGGCTTTTTTGTGGGGAGAGGGGAACTTTTTCCCAGGTAGCCCGTCTAAATGAATAAGACCCTCCCCTGTCTGGGGCGGGCAAACACCAAAGGAGGGAAACCCTATGAAACACACACCTTGGCTCCTCGGGCTGCTCTTAAGCGCCCTGCTCCTGGCCGCTTGCGGCCAGACCCCGGAGGACGGCGGGACTGGGGAGCAGCCCCTGGCCGGGGAGACAGTCCTCACCTGCCGGGTGGTCACCGTCCAGGACGGCCAGCTCCTGCTGGCCCAGGAGGACGGCCGCGCCACCGACGTATACACCCTGGCCGTGGGAGAGACGCCCGTAACCTATGAGGACCCCGGCCAAACCGCCATCCAGCCCGGGGACCTGGTCCAGATCGGCTTCAACGGTATGGTGGAGGAGACCTTCCCCGCCCAGCTGGGAGAGGTGGAAGCCATCCAGGTCCAGGCCGACGGCCGGGATGACCTGTGCGCCCTCTACCTCCAGGCCCTGGCCGACCTGTGGGAGGTGGACGAGGCCCTAAACCGTGACATTGTCCAGCTGGGCATGGATCTCTCCCAAACCCGCCTCTCCCCCGCCGAGCAAGGGGCCGTGGCAGTGGCCTTTGGCAGACAGCAGGGCCTTCCCGTCCTCCAAAACACCTGGCAGGAGCTGGCCGACCAGGGCGACATTGACCAGGAGAACCTTGTCTGGGAGGATGGCCTCTTCCTCTCCATCACCGAGGAGGACCCCCAGGCAGACCAGCTTACCTTTACCGTGCAAAAGTGGCGCAGCGGGCTGGGGGCCTACTTCTTCACCGACTGCACCGCCCAGCAGGCCAAGGACGGCAGCTGGGGGGACTACACCGTGGGCGCGGAGGCCGTTGCGTAAAGCCGGTCCCAGAGGGGCCCATACGCCCCCCTTGATCCCCAACCCCAACCAGGACGGAGCCCCCTCCGTCCTGGTTTTCTCAACCCCTTTCGCCTTGAAAACCCTGTCGAACTATGCTATACTATACTCTGTATCGCTATCTTTACCAATCCCCCATTCCCACCCCAAATCCATTCACCCGGAGGAATCGACCTTGAGAAAAACCCAGACCATCTCCCAGGCGGAAATCTCCCGCCAGCTGGCCCTGTGTGACCAGATCCATGCCCTGCTGGACCAGCGCCCCGGCCAGAAGCTGGCCTTTGTAGACACCTACGGCTGCCAGCAAAACGAAGCCGATTCCGAGCGCCTCCGGGGCTATTTGGCCCGGATGGGATATGCTTTTTCCGACACCGAGGAGGGGGCCGACCTGGTCCTGCTGAACACCTGCGCTGTCCGGGAGCACGCCGAGCAGCGGGTCTTTGGCAACGTGGGGGCCCTGTCCCACACCAAGCGCCGGCACCCGGAGCAGGTCATCTGCGTCTGCGGCTGCATGGCCCAGCAGGCCCACGTGTCCCAGCGGCTGCAGAAATCCTTCCCCTATGTGGACCTGGTCTTCGGCCCCCAGCGGCTGTGGGAGTTTCCCCAGCTGCTGCTGCAAAAGCTCACCGACGGCAAGCGGGTCTTCGCCACCGAGGACGTGCCCGGCACCGTGGCCGAGGGGATCCCCGTGGTCCGGCAGAACGGGCAGAAGGCCTGGGTGTCCATCATGTACGGCTGCAATAACTTCTGCACCTACTGCATCGTCCCCTACGTCCGGGGCCGGGAGCGCAGCCGCCAGCCGGAGGATATCCTGGCCGAGGTCCGCCAGCTGGCCCAGGAGGGGTACAAGGACATCACCCTTTTGGGACAAAATGTGAATTCCTATGGAAAGGACCTGGACCGGGGCATCGACTTTGCCTGGCTCCTGGAGCAGGTGAACGCCGTCCCCGGGGATTTCCTCATCCGTTTTATGACCAGCCACCCCAAGGACGCCGGCACGCGGCTCTTTGACGCCATGGCCGCCTGTGAAAAGGTGGCCCCCGTCCTCCATCTCCCCTTCCAGTCGGGGAGCAGCCGGGTGCTGAAGGCCATGAACCGGGGCTACACCCGGGAGCACTACCTGGAGCTGGTGGACCAGCTCCGGGCCCGGATCCCGGATATCGTCCTCACCTCCGACGTCATTGTGGGATTTCCCGGGGAAACCCAGGCTGAGTTTGAGGAGACCCTGAGCCTCATCGAGCAGGTGCGCTACGACGCCCTGTTTACCTTTATCTTCTCCCCCCGCCGAGGGACCCCGGCAGAAAAGCTGGAGGACCCCATGCCCAAGGAGCAAAAGAGCGCCAATTTCCAGCGGCTGCTCCAGCGGCAGAACGAGATTTCCGGGGAAAAGCACCGGGCGTACATCGGCAAGACCTACCGCTGCCTGGTGGACGGCCAGGGAACCGACGGCCGCCTGACTGCCCGGACGGCCGGGGGTCGGCTGATCCACCTGGCCGGGGACCCGGCGGTGATCGGGACCTGGCAGGTGGCGCGGATTACGGATGCCTCTACCTGGGCCCTGTTTGGGGACCTGGTCACTGGGTGATCCGGCCAAGGCGCACACTGCGCCGTGGGAGTGCCCGTGTCCTATCACTGGGTGATCCGGCCCTGTGGGCCGGGAAGCGGCATTGGAGCACCCTGCTCCGTAGGGGCGCCTGCCCGGCGCGGGGCCCCC
Source organism: Evtepia sp. (assembly GCA_048184675.1). Classification (GTDB taxonomy): domain Bacteria; phylum Bacillota; class Clostridia; order Oscillospirales; family Oscillospiraceae; genus Evtepia. The sequence goes on from DBEYYM010000092.1 coordinate 32,539, forward strand.
TTTCTTGAGAAGAAAGGGGGGAAAGAACCCCAGGGGGAAGGAGTTTCCTCCCCCCTGGACCCCCCTTCTCTAGTGGGTTTGGCCCTTCGGGCTGTACCGTGGCCTGGTAACGGGCCTGCGGCCCAAGCGCGTCAGGTGGGAAGCGTGCGCGCCTGCCGGCTCGGCGTGCAGGGGTTGTGGGTGTGACACTTCGGGAAAGGCGTAAGTAAGTCTTTCTTCACATTACAAAATCTTCAACCGCCTGCTCTCTCCTGATACAGAGCATTGCAAAGTAGAAAAATATGGTTGCTGTCTTTTGCCCTTCCCTAGCAGTCTTCTACAAACTGCCCCAGCCCGCCTAGCTGGTGGGCGGGCCCGTAGAGCCTAAAGGGTCAGGGCCGCAGGCCAGTCAATCCCGTCAGGACCACTGCCCCAAAGTCTCACACTAACCAGAGTTTGGGGGTCCAGGGGGAAAGAACCTCTTTCCCCCGGTCTTCTTTTCCCTCTTTCTTGAAAGAAAGAGGGCCCCCGCGCCGGGCAGGCGCCCCTACGGAGCAGGGTGCTCCAATGCCGGTACCCGGCCCGCAAGGGCCGGACCACCCAGCCGTAGGGTACGGCACCCCCATGTGGCGGGCTGCGACCACCCAAAAGGAGAGTCTTTATGGAAAAACAAACCATCTCCATCACAACGGAGTTTATCAAACTAGAATCCCTCCTCAAGCTGGCAAACCTGGTAGGCAGCGGCGGCGAGGCCAAGGTTCTCATCCAGGACGGCCAGGTCTCCGTCAACGGCCAGGTGTGCACCATGCGGGGCAAAAAACTCCGGCCGGGAGACGTGGTCTCCTTCGCTGGCCAGGAGCTCCAGGTGCAATGAGGATCTCTTCCATCCAGCTGGACGGGTTTCGCAACTACGAGGACTTTTCCGCCGACTTTGCCCCCGGAGTCAATGTAATCTGGGGGGAAAACGCCCAGGGGAAGACCAATTTGCTGGAGGCCATCGGCTTTCTCTCGGGGGCCAAATCCCACCGGGCCCGGGGGGATAAGGAGCTCATCGGGTTCCAGCGGGACAGAGCCGCCATCACCGCCCAGGCCGAGAGCCGGGGACGGGACTTTTTGCTGGAGGCCCAGCTTTTTCGAGGGGCCCGGCGGAAGCTTTTTGTGAACCACGTGAAGCTGAAAACCGCCGGGGAGCTGGCGGGGATCGTCCAAACCGTTCTCTTTTGCCCAGAGGATTTGGCCCTCATCAAATCCGGCGCGGCGGAGCGGCGGGCCTTTTTGGACCACGCCATCTGCCAGCTGCGGCCCAGATATGCCGAGGCCTTGGGTCAGTATCACAAGCTCTTGGAGCACAAAACCAGAATCCTGCGGGACTGGGAGAAAAACCCCAGTCTGCTGGACGTGCTGGAGGACTTTAACGAGGCCATGGCCCGGGCCGGCGCCCTGGTGGTCCACTACCGGGCCCACTTTGTGAGGAAGCTGGCGGAAAAGGCCGCCCAGATCCAGCGGGAGTTTTCCGGGGAACGGGAGGAGCTGACCCTGTCTTACCAGACGGTGAGCACCGTTCGGGACCCTCTGGGCCCCACGGTGGAACTGTACGAGGACATCCGCCGCCATCAAGACAGCCATGGACGGGCAGAGTTAGAGGCCCGGTCCTGTCTTTCCGGGCCCCACAAGGACGATCTGGTGGCCCACATCAACGGCCAGCCCGCCCGGCAGTTTGCCTCTCAGGGCCAGACCCGAACGGCGGCCCTCTCCCTGAAGCTGGCAGAGCGGGAGCTCTTCCAGGATGACACCGGCCAGTGGCCCGTCCTGTTGCTGGACGACGTGCTGTCTGAGCTGGACGCCAAGCGGCAGGATTTCGTTCTGCAGCGGATCACCGGCGGCCAGGTTTTCATCACCGGCTGCGAGGCCCCCCGGGGGGAGTTTTCCCGGGGAAAGAGCCTCCACATCCACCAGGGAAAGCTGATAAACGAAGAAATTTGAA
>DBEYYM010000093.1:0-15329 GCA_048184675.1 Evtepia sp.
GCAAGGGGGCATGCTGCCGGTGGACCTCCTCCCTTTTGGGGCGCCGTGTTTCCGTTTCCCCCCAAAACGAGCCCCCGAACGCCAAGAATAAGGCGCTCGGGGGAACTGTGACACTTAGATTACGCTCTCCCTTGGGATTCCTTCTCAGAATCCCCAAAGCTATTTCGAAAGTGCTCCCCGATGAGCATCAGCTCGCCGGGGGTGCTGATATCGGCTCGAGAGTTGCGGATAAAGGCCCGCACCTTGGAGGGAAGGGAGTTAAAATAGTCTTCCATCCGGGGATCTTCATATTTCATCTTCATCACCCGAGCATAGTTTGTCCGCCGGGGTCGGTTCCATACCCGCCGGCAGCGTGCAATGATTGCGCGAAACGGAAACCATTGTTAAGATCCCTGGCAGAAATTTCTGCACATTTTTTCCCGCAAGCGGCATAGAATAGGTCGTATATCCCTTTGAAAGGAGGTTTCGTCATGGCTGAACCCAATCCCCGCACCCTGCCGCCCCCACCGCCACCTCGGGATCTGGACGATTTTATTTTTCGCTGGGAATCCGATGTCCCCCCTGTCAGTGACCGGTAAGGGAGCAAGCGTCGGTTTTCCCGGCGTTTTCCTTTTTGATCTTCTGGGGGAACGGTATCTCTCCCGATAAAAACGCAGCCAGACAGGCTGCGTTTTCATTTTAAAAGGCTTGTTTCCTTGCCCCAGAACATTCATCGCACACAGGGCAAGCCGGGTAACCATCTGTTTTTTTATTTTACGAAAAGGCAGTCGTTAATTGCACACCGTGGCAATCATACACACCACAAGGCAGAGGGCCACGATCACCGGGCAGATGATCCGCAGAATCCGGGCGAGGTTTCTTACCCGGGCATGGCTTCTGAGTTTTGACAAAACCCCAGCGGTAAAGAACACACTGGTAATGAGCGCTCCCACGGCCAAGCCAAAGCAGATGCCCTCTAGGCACAGGAGAACCGAATTCCATTCCCCCACGCCGAGGAAGGACAGCAGCAGCCCAAGCAGCAACGCCGCCAACCCGAGGACGCTGATGAAAAGGACCCGTTTCATCAGCACATTGCGTTCATTCTCACTATAGTCCGCGATCTTTAACAGCGTTTCTTTTTCCTCCAGCTCCATGTTCTTCTGGCTCCCCTCCCCATCTATGATTTCCGTAAGACTGACCTGAAAGTAGTCCGCCAGCTCCACCAGGGTGCTGATGTCGGGCATGTTCCGCCCGGTCTCCCAGCGGGATACCGTCCGGCCCGCTATGTTCAGCTGTTCTGCCAGCTGCTCTTGGGTCAGCCCCTTTTCTTTTCGAAGTTCTTTGAGAAAGCTTCCGATTTTCATTTGATCCATAGGGATGACCTCCTTTCCTGGGAAGCATACCATTTTTCACCTGCAGAAAACACGACACAAAAGGAGAATCTGCCGTTTTTTCTCCTCGGGACACCCTTGTCGGGCGGAAAAGACTCCCTTTCCCCTTTTGCTCGCCCTGCCTTCCGCAGCGCCACGCCCTTCTGTCTCCCACAGGGTTTGACAAAGCAATGGTTTTCTGTTATCTTTGGGCCATAATAGTTAGTTCACGCTAACAGCATATAAGGAGGGCTCCCTTATGGCCACATTACAGGAAAACACCGTGCAGCACACCCTCTGCCTTCCTCTCTGGGGACGGATGATCGCGGCAGAAAACTACCCCCACCTCTTCCCGGACCAGGACGCCGGCCGGATTGTGAAAGAGCTGGGGGTGGACCTGTCGGATAAGACCCTTTACAGGTTTCAATACATGTGGATGAACTGCCTGATCCGGCAGTATAACCTGGCTTGGGAAATCGAGCACTATTTAGCCCGCCATCCCCGGGCGGCGGTGGTGGAGCTGGGGGCCGGCCTCTCCTGCCTGCGCCGGGAAATGGGGAACGACACCAACCCCTGGTACTGCTTAGACATGGAAAACGTCATCGCCCTGCGCCAGCGCCACATTCCCAAGGGGGAACACGAGCACAACATCGTCTGTGACCTAAACGACTTCTCCTGGTTTGACCAAATTGACTTCCATCCAGAAGACGGCATTGTCTTTACCGCTGGGGGACTGTTTTACTACTTTGAAAAGGACCAGGTCCGCCGGCTTTTCTGCGCCATGGCGGAGCACTTTTCTGGGGGGATGCTCACCTTTGACGCAGTCAATGCCAAGGGATTAAAGGGGGTAAACGCAGAGGTCAAGCTGGCCGGCAACGCCACCAAATCCTATTTCTCCCTGGAGCGCCCCAAAGAGGAGCTGGAGCAATGGTCTGACCACATTGTAAACGTGGTGGAGAAAGACTACATCGATGGTTATCTGCAGGGCGGCTATCGGAAAACCGTCCTTTCCAAGCTTTTTTCCTGGGTCATGCGGACCTTCCACATGAGCTTTATGCTCCACGTGGAATTTCGTTAACGCCCCCCTTCTTCCTCCTCCGGCAGGAAAATCTCTCCCACAGAGAAAAGCGCCGCCTGTCCGGCCAGATAGGTCCGCTCCCCTTGGATGCGGCAGTGGAGGATCCCACCCCGCCGGGAGGCCTGCCGGGCCACCAGCTCTGTCTGCCTCAGTTTATCCGCCCACAGGGGCGCAATGTGGCAGTGGCCGGAGCCGCACACCGGGTCCTCTGCCACAGCCAGCTTGGGGCCAAAGCTCCGGCTGACACAGGCGTAGTCTGTGCCGGGGGCGGTCACGTGGAGGAGAAGGCCCTCCAGCGCCGCCACCTGGTCCAGGTTGGGCTCCATGGCCTCGATCTGCGCCTCATTCTCGAAAACGCAGACCAGGTCCCGGCCCATCCAGGCCTCTAGGGGGCGGGCCCCCATGGCACGCTCCATGGCCTCGGTCACAGGAACCGGGCGCAGGGAATAGCTGGGGAAATCCAGCTCATAGAGGTCCCCCTTTTTCTGCACCGTCAGCCGGCCGCTGAGGGTGGTAAAGGTCACCTTCTCCCGCTGGGGCTCTACAAACTGCAGCAGGACAAAGGCCGTGGCCAGGGTGGCGTGGCCGCACAGGTCGATTTCCCCGCCGGGGGTCATCCAGCGCAAATGATAGTCCTCCCCTTCCTTCACGGCGAAGGCGGTTTCCGATAGGTTATTCTCCCGGGTAATGCCCAGCATGGTCTCCTCTGGGAGCCACTGGTCCAGCACGCAGACGGCAGCGGGATTTCCCGCAAACACCTTGTCGGTGAATGCGTCCACGATGTATTGTGTCAGCCGCTTCATATCGATTCCTCCCAATCGCTTCCTTGGGTTTTCTCTTAGTATAGCCCCTGAACCCCCAACTTGCAAGGCCAAGAAGGGCCAGGCCGCCGTTGACACCGGGCGCCATTTGCGATACCATGCTTTTAACAGCAAAGGAGGCAGCCCTATGGCCAACATCATTGAGATTACAGAGATTGCAGACCCCCAACTGGACCTGTTTGCCCGGCTGACGGAAGCCCAGCTGCGCAGCCGGATCGAGCCGGAAAAGGGAGTTTTCATCGCCGAAAGCCCCAAGGTCATTGACCTGGCCCTGGACGCCGGCCACCTGCCGGTGGCCCTGCTGATGGAGCGCCGGCATCTGGAGGGCCAGGGGAAAGCGATCATTCAGCGCTGCGGCGGCATCCCTGTCTACACCGCTGACCGGGAGGTTTTGGCCGGCCTCACCGGCTACCCCCTGACCCGGGGGGTGCTGTGCGCCATGAAACGGCCCAAGCTCCCTTCGGTGGAGGAAGTGTGCGCCAACGCCCGGCGGGTTGCCGTGCTGGAGGGCATTGTGGACACCACCAACGTGGGGGCCATCTTTCGCTCCGCTGCCGCCCTGCACATGGACGGCGTGCTGGTCTCCCCCACCTGCTGCGACCCCCTAAACCGCCGGGCCGTGCGGGTGAGCATGGGAACGGTTTTCCAAATTCCCTGGACCCGCCTTGGAGAGAGCCCCGCCCAATGGCCCCAGGCCGGCCTCCAGCAGCTCCAGGCCCTGGGGTTTCGCTCGGTGGCCATGGCCCTGAGCGACACCGCCGTGGGCATCGACGACCCCCGCCTTATGGCCGAGGACAAGCTGGCCATCCTCCTGGGCACGGAAGGGGATGGGCTCTCCTCCACCACCATCGCCCAGTGTGACTACACGGCCTGCATCCCCATGTCCCATGGGGTGGACTCCCTGAATGTCGCCGCCGCCAGCGCGGTGGCTTTTTGGCAGCTGCGTGCCAAGTGAAAGGGGGGCCTCTATGGACGAGCACCTGATCCCTGATCTCCTTTTCTTTTTTGACGGCTTGCCAGAAGAATACAACTTGGCCTGCGCCCTATTGGACCAGATTTTGACCACCCTACCGGAAACAGCCGTGCGGGTTCAGAAAACCCAGATCACCCTGACCGGCCGCCACGGCTTTGCAGCGCTCTCCCTCCCACGCCGCAGCCGGGACCGAAAAGCCCACCGGCTGACTCTGACCTTGGGCTTGCCCCATCGCCTGGACTCCCCTCGGGTGGATCAGGCCACTGCGCCCTACCCCGGCCGCTGGACCCATCATTTCCAGCTCTCTTCGCCAACAGAGCTGGACAGTCAACTTTTATCCTGGGTGCGGGAGGCCTATGACTTCGCCCAGGCCAAGGGGAAGCGCCGCTGAAACACCCTGATGAAACACGGAGGAACGCCCATGGTACAACCGATTATGAAAGACCCCATCTTTTTGGCCCAAACCTCGGCCCCGGCCACGGAAGAAGACCTGGCTGTGGGGCAGGATCTGCTGGACACCTTGGCCGCCCACGCCGATGGCTGCGTGGGCATGGCCGCCAATATGATCGGGGTGCTGAAACGGATCATTGTGTTTGACAACGAAGGGACCTATGCCCTGATGTTTAACCCGAAGATCGTGAAATGCTCTGGCCCCTATAAGACCGAAGAGGGGTGCCTCTCCCTTGCGGGCCGGCGGGAGACCAAGCGGTATCAGTCCATCAAAGTGGAGTATCAGAACGAGAAGTTCCAGACCCGGTTTAAGACCTTTACCGGCTGGACGGCCCAGATCATCCAGCACGAGATTGACCACTGCAATGGGGTGCTGATTTGATGGAAAACGCTGTAAAGCAAGAAGGCTTTACGTTATTTGAAATTCCTGCCATTTTGTATGGCGAACATTCTGAAAAGCTCTTCCTTTTCCTCCACGGAAAAATGGGGTGCAAGGAGGAGGGCGCAGCCTTTGCCCGGGTGGTTTGCCCCAAGGGCTGGCAGGTGCTGAGCCTCGATTTGCCGGAGCACGGCGCCCGGGCCCAGGAACCTGGATTCGACCCCTGGCACGTGGTGCCGGAGCTGCAAAGGGTGCTGGCATACGCCCAGGAGCGCTGGCCGTCCGTTGCCCTGCGGGCCACCAGCTTGGGGGCTTGGTTTGCTATGGTGGCCTTTGCCGGGGCACCTCTGGAGGGGGCGCTGTTTCTCTCGCCGGTGGTGGATATGGCGGGGCTCATTGAAACCATGATGGGCTGGGCGGGGGTCTCCGAGGCAGCACTGGCCCAGGCGGGAGAGCTTCCCACGGACTTTGGTGAGACCTTGTCCTGGCGGTATCTCCAGTATGCCAGGGCCCATCCGGTTTCCGGCTGGGCCGTTCCCACGGCCATTTTGTATGGGGAAAAGGATCCCTTGACCACCCCTGCCACCATGGAGGCCTTTGCCCAGCGACCTGGCCGCCGGCTCACGGTGATGCCCGGCGGGGAGCACTGGTTCCACACCCCGGAGCAGCTGGCCTACTTGGAGACCTGGGAGGCACAAAACACCTGAGAGGGGCGCTCTCAGGTGTTTTTTTGGGGTCGGCCGGGCTAAAAAGGGAGATAAGTCAAGCTGGCTTGCCCCCGCAAAGGAGCCTTGTCAAAGACATTTGATAGACAAAATTGCCCCCTTTGGTTAGGATGAACCCAAAAGGAGAGGATGCAAGATGAACCTTGGGCAGCAGATTAAGGCCCGCCGGAGCGCCCTGGGGCTCTCCCAAGATGTGCTGGCGGAACGGATCTACGTTTCCCGGCAGACCATCTCCAACTGGGAGAACGATAAGAGCTATCCGGATCTCAACAGTCTGCTTCGCTTGAGCGAAGTCTTTCAGGTCTCTCTGGACACGCTGGTCAAAGGAGACAGGGAAGCCATGAAAGAAACCATTGGGCAGGAAAACAGACAGCAGTTTCAGAAGATGGGCACCGTGCTCACCCTCCTGTTTCTGGCGATGCTCCTCACCCCCGTTCCCCTGATGTATGTTCTGGACTGGGCCGGCTTCGCCCTCTGGGCCCTGCTGGCGGCGGTGTCGCTGTATGCTGCCCACCGGGTGGAGAAGCTGAAGCAGGCTTTTGACGTGCAGACCTACCGGGAAATCTCGGCCTTTCTGGAGGGAAAGGGGCTGGACGAAATCGCAAAGGCTCAGGAGGCGGGCAAGCGGCCTTACCAGAAAGCCTTTCTGGCGTTGGGGGCGGGGCTGCTCGCCTTGGCCATCTCGTCGCTGATGGCCTGGTGTCTTCCCCTATAAGATCCAAAGAACGGAAACCGGGCAGAGCTTTAGGGCTCTGTCCGGTTTCTGGTTAGGGGGTGATGGAAATACCCAGTTCGGCAAAGGCCGCCCGCCCAGAGGGCGTGAGGTGGTCGTAGAGAAGGGACCAGGCCTGGCTTCGGAAGCTCTCTTCGGTCTCCTTGATGGTGGAGAAGGGCAGCCAGTAGATGCTGGTGAGCAGCACAGCATCCACCAGCCGGGCGTACTGGCCGGGAAACTCCTCCGGACGCAACAGGCCCTTGGCATGCAGGTCGTGAAAGGACTGGGTCAGCATCTTAGAGTGGTGCTGATAGACCCCCTGCTGGGTGCCCTTGATCTTGGGGGAAAGCTGCCCCAGCTGGGTGTGGTTCCAGAAGTAAAAGGCATTGTTCTCCCGGGCCTGCTCCATGTCCAGCAGGCAGGCGTCCAGCTCTGCCAGGGTTTGGGGGGGATCGTCTGGATAGGTGGGGGTTAGGGAGTCCAGAATGGCCTCCATAATCTCCTCTTTCTTTTTGAAGTGGTAGGTCAGGTTCCCCTTGCTGATGTTCAGAGCTCGGGCGATCTCCCCGATGGAGACGGCATTATAGCCCTGCTGGCTGAAGAGGGTTTTGGCGGTGTCTAAAATGGCCTGGCGGGTGTCACGCTTCATGGGCGGCCTCCGTTTCTGCTTTTTGGAGCTGGGCCAGGCGGCGGACCTCCCGGAAGCCCAGGGACAACACCACAATGGCTGCCACCCCGTCAGAGATGGGCCCGGCCCACAGGACGCCGTCCAGGCCCAAAAACCGGGGCAGGATCAGCAGCATGGGGATGAGGAGCACCCCCTGCCGGATGAGGGCCATCCAGAAACCCAGCTGGGCCTTGCCAATGGAGGTGAAGAAGTTGGAGGTGATGGGCTGGAAGGCATTGACAAAGGTCATAAGCAGATAGATGCGGATGTAGTGGGTGGAGAATTCATAAAACAGGGGGTCGTTGGAGCCAAAGAGCCCCGCGATCTGCTGGGGGAAAATCTGCATCACCAGGAACATCACCACCGCCACGGTGGTGCCATAGCGGAGGGCGGTTTTATAGGCCTTGATGACCCGGTCATAGTTCCGGCTGCCGTAGTTGAAGCCGAAGATGGGCTGGCAGCCCAGGGCGATGCCGATGATGCAGCTGAAGAGGACGATCATCACCTTGCCCATGGCCCCGGCGCCGGCGATGGCGATCTCACTGCCGTAGATGGACTGGGCGCCATAGGTGCGGAGCATGTTCATCAGAAGGATTTGCGCGGCAGCCATGATGATGTGGTTAAAGAAGGTGGGGCCGCCCAGGGCGAAGATCCCCTTGATCGTGGCCGGTGTGGGGCGGAAGTCCTCTTTCTCCAGCTTGACCATTTGGAGCTTTTTCGCCAGGTAATGAATGGCCAGCACGGTGGACAGGGCCTGGCCCAACACCGTGGCCAGGGCGATGCCCTGGATGCCCAGGTGGAACCCAAAGAGCAGGATAGGGTCGCAGATCATGTTAAAAATGGCCCCGGAGAGCAGAACGACGCTGGAGACCTTCGGGCTGCCGTCCGCCCGGATGAAGTGGGCCATGGAGGTGGAAAAGATCCCCAGGGGGACGCCCAGGCTGATGATGAGGGCATAGGGCTTAGCATAGACCATAATGGCGTCGGTGGCGCCGAAGAGATAGAGCATGGGCTCCAGGAAGACCACCGCCAGCAGGGCCAGCAGGCAGCCCAGCACCACCGTTAGCACCACGGCGTTGCCCAGGTTTTTCCGGGCGGAAGCCTGGTCCTTTTTCCCCAGGAAAATGCTAAACCCCGAGGCGCTGCCCATGCCGATGAGGCAGGCCAGGGCGGTAATCAGGCTGGTGAGGGGGAAGGCGATGTTGGTGGCGGCAATGGCCAGGTCCCCGATGCCCCAGCCCACAAAAGTCTGGTCCACAATGTTGTTCATGGCGGTGACCACCTGGCTGATGATGGCGGGGAGGGCGAATGTCCAAATCAGCTTGTTGATGGGCGCGGTGGCCAGCATAGTCTGGCGGGGGTTGGGTCCATTTGGTTTCATGTGAGATGCCTCCTCAAAAAAATTAGGACTATCGTGCTAAGAAAAGTTTAGCACGATAGTCCTAATTTGTCAAGGGGATTCTGCTTTTTTCAGCCGTCCTCCCCCTGCTCTCCCACCTGCGCCTTGACCAGCGCCAGGAAATCCAGGGTGTCTTGGTCGGGGGCTAGGGGGTAGAGGATACCATAGGGGATGGTAAAGTCCCAGTCCACCGGAAGGGTCACCAGGGCGGGGTGGACCTCCCGCCAGCAATCTAGGGTCATTAAGAGGTTGCGGGTTTGGACACAGCGGTTAAAGACCTCCATGTCATAAAATTGGGGGGTGTCCTCAATGGTGATGGCCGGGTGGGCTTCCACAAAGGTTCGCACCTGGTCCACCGAGCTGGAATCCCCCCGCTTGACCATCATTAGGGTTTGGCCGTAGAGATCCTCAACGGCTAGCTTCTCCTTCCGGGCCAAAGGGTGGTCCCGGGGGAGGGCCACGCAGTGGTGATAGACCCCTAGGGGGAGAAAATTGCACCGGTCCAGCCACTGGCGGGAGTCGCAGGCCCCGATGAGAAAGTCAAACTTCTTTCCCAAGGCGGCAATCTCCCCCAGAATCCCTGCGTGGTCATCCTCATAGGGGACAATGTGGAGCTTAAAGCCCGGCATCTGGTGCCCCACCTGGTACCACAGGTCCATAAAGGGCTTGCAGGGGTTCAGGATCGATGTGCCCACGCAGAAGGTGGTCTCCGCTTCCTCTGTCAGCAGCTTGGCCTCTAGGATGGCTTTGTCTGAATACGCCATCATGGCCTTGGCGTGGCGGTAAATGACCTCCCCTGGCGGGGTCAGGGTGACGCCGTGGTTGGTGCGGTTGAGCAGCTGGAGCTCCAGGTGCCGCTCCAGGGCGTTGATTTGCTTGATGACAGCCGTGGAGGAAATGTACAGGCCCTCGGCGGCCTTGTGGAAGCTGCCGCTCTCCACCACCTGGACGAAGGCGGCAAGCTGGCTGTTATACACGGCGGGTCCCTCCTTTGGCGAAAACTTTTGGTTATAACCATGGTACTAGATCGATCCTTCCCTGTCAAGAAAACTGGCGGTAAAATAAGGGCAAACAAAGGGATCCCGCACCACAAGGAGGTCAATGATGGCACAACTTATCGTCTACTTCTCCCGCCGGGGAGAGAACTATGTCAGCGGTTCCATCCGCACCCTGGCCGTGGGGAACACCGAGGCCGTGGCCCAGCGGCTCCAGGCCCTGACCAGCGCCGATTTGTTCCAGCTGGAGCCCGCCCAGCCCTATTCCGACAACTACAACCAGTGCATTGAAGAGGCCCAAGCCGATCAGCGCCGGGACGCCCGGCCGGCCCTGAAGGCCTGCCCCGACAGTTTAGATGGCTACGACACCATCTACCTGGGCTACCCCAACTACTGGGGCACCATGCCCATGTGTGTCTTCACTTTTTTGGAGGCCTTTGATTTCACCGGCAAGACCCTCTTCCCCTTCTGCACCCACGAGGGCAGCGGCCTGGGCCGCAGTGAGGCCGATATCCGCCGCCTGTGCCCCGGGGCCAAGGTCGCCAGGGGCCTGGCCATCCACGGCTCCGCCGTGTGCCGGGAAGAGCGAGCCCTGGAAGCCTGGATCCAGAAAGGACGGTAACACCATGGATTGGAACACGTTCAAAGAAAACAGCCTCTTCCCTGTGGGGGAAGAGAACACTTCCTTTGCCCCTTACTTTGACGGCACCAGCTACTTGAATCTGCTCAGCCTAGACCAGGTGGTCATTGGCAACGTGACCTTTCAGCCCGGCTGCCGGAACCACTGGCACATCCACAAGGCCAGCCAAGGGGGCGGGCAGATCCTGCTGGTCACCGCCGGCCGGGGTTACTACCAGGCCTGGGGCCAACCTCCTCGGGAGCTCCATCCCGGCGATGTGGTGAACATTCCCCCCAACGTGAAGCACTGGCATGGGGCGGCTCCAAACAGCCCCTTCCAGCACCTGGCCATTGAGGTTCCCGGCCAGGACACCGGCAGCCAGTGGTGCGAACCGGTGGACCCGGCGGAATACAACCGTCTAAAATAAGGAGGTCCCCATGAAAGAGGGATTGCTTTTAACGGGCGCCGGGCAGATTGGCATGGCCATCGCCCGCCGGATGGGGGCGGGCAGGAAGCTCGTCATCGGGGACAAGGTCCTCTCCCACGCCCAGTCCGTGGCTCAGACGCTGACCCAGGCGGGGTTTGACACCCTGGCCCTGGAGGTGGATTTGGCCTCCCGGGCCTCCATTCAGGCCTTCCTCGTCCAAGCCCAGGCCCAGGGGCCCATCACCATGCTGGTAAACGCCGCCGGGGTCTCCCCCAGCCAGGCCCCGGTGGAGACCATCCTCCAGGTGGATCTCTACGGCACGGCGGTGCTGCTGGAGGAGGTGGGAAAGGTCATTGCCCCCGGTGGCGTGGGGGTCACCATTTCCAGTCAGTCCGGGCACCGGATGGAGCAGCTGACCCCTCAGCAGGACCGCCAGCTGGCCTGCACCCCTGCCGAGGAGCTGCTGTCGCTCCCCTTTTTGCAGCCAAACCAGCTGCGAGACACCCTCCACGCCTATCAGATGGCAAAGCGCTGCAACGAAAAGCGGGTGATGGCAGAGGCTGTGGCCTGGGGGCGGCGGGGCGCCCGCCTGAACGCCATCTCCCCCGGCATCATCGTCACGCCCCTGGCCATGGATGAGTTTCATGGCCCCCGAGGGGAATTTTACAAGAACATGTTTGCCACCTGTCCCGCCGGCCGCCCAGGCACCGCCGACGAGGTGGCCAACGTGGCCGAGCTGCTCATGGGGGACCGGGGTTCCTTCATCGCCGGCGCCGATTTTCTCGTCGACGGCGGCGCGACGGCTGCTTACTTTTACGGCCCCTAAGGGGCTGAACGCCCTGGGGCTTTGATCCCGTTTTCTTTCAGAAAGGAAGTTTGCTATGAACCGACCCTATATTTTCTGCCACATGCTCACCGCCCTGGATGGGAAGATCATGGGCAACTACATGGAGCTGCCGGCCTGTCAGGCGGCGGGCAGCTTGTTTTATGACATCGCTTTTGGAGACGCCCCCTTTTACCGCCACCAGGGGTGGCTGTCGGGGCGGGTGACCACCGATGACAACTTTACCCACTACCAGGCCCCTGCCCTGGTGCCCCATTCCCCCACAGTGCCCGCCGGGGATTTTGTGGCGAAACGGGCTCCCATGTATTACGTGTCTGTGGATCCCAAGGGAACCTTGGGCTGGCAGTCTGACACCCTGGTCTATGAGACCACCACGGCCCATGTGGTGGAGCTTCTCACCGAGCAGGCCAGCAACGACTACAAGGCCTTTCTGCGGCGGCTGGGGATCTCCTACCTCATAGCCGGGCGGGATCGCCTGGACTATGCCCTGGCGCTGGAAAAGCTAAAGACCCTCTTCGGGATTCAGGTTCTGATGCTGGGGGGCGGGGGCGTGCTCAACTGGTCCTTCCTCCAGGCGGGGATGTGCGACGAGATCAGCCTGGTGGTGGCGCCCGCTGCCGATGGAAACCCGAGCACCCCCTCCCTCTTTTTGGCCAAGGAAGGGCTGAGCACAGACAAGGCCCTGTCCTTTTCCCTCCTTGGCGCGGAGGTTTGCGAGGGAAACGCCCTCTGGCTGCGGTATCGGGTGGAAGGGCAGGCGGAATAGGAACCCCATAGTGCACCGTTGAGATGCCCTATTGACAGCAGAAAGGAGATCTTTTATCATGGAAACGATAACGGCAGGCCGGGATGAACTGGGAGGCTTTGCCCCGAAGTTCGCCCAGCTCAACGACGAGGTTTTGTTTGGAGAGGTTTGGGCCCGAGAGGCCCAGCTCTCCCCCCGGGACCGGTCTATTGTCACCGTTACGGCCCTGATGGCCAGCGGGATTTTGGACAGCTCCCTGGGCTTTCACATACAAAACGCCAAACGCCACGGGGTCACCGCCCAGGAGATGGCGGAGATCCTCACCCACGCCGCCTTTTACGCCGGCTGGCCCAAGGCCTGGGCCGCTCTGCGCCTGGCCAAAGAAGTTTATGAAAAAGGAGAACCATAACTATGTTAGGTAATTTCACATACAGCAACCCCACCAAGCTCCATTTTGGCCCCAATGCCCTGGAGGCCCTGGCCGGAGAGCTGGCCCACTACGGCAAAACCGTCCAGCTGATTTATGGGGGCGGCTCCATCAAGGCAAACGGCATCTATGACCAGGTGGTGGCCATTTTGAAAGCCGCCGGGAAAGAGATTGTGGAAGACCCCGGGGTCATGCCCAACCCCACAGTGGAAAAGCTCTATGAGGGCTGCCGGATCGCTCGGGAGAACAACGTGGACCTGCTGCTGTCCGTGGGCGGGGGCTCCTGCTGCGACTATGCCAAGGGGGTGGCCGCCTCGGCCTGGTGCCAGGAGGACCCCTGGGAGAAGTATTACGTGCGCATGGAGGCGGTGGACAACCGGATCCTCCCTGTGGGCTGCGTGCTGACCATGGTGGGCACAGGCTCGGAGATGAACGGCGGCTCCGTCATCACCAACCACGAGACCAAGCTGAAAATCGGCCGGGTCTTTGACGAGACCCTCTTCCCCAAGTTTTCCATCCTGAACCCGGAGTACACCTACACTTTGCCCAAATACCAGATGGTGGCGGGCATCTATGACATTATGAATCACATCACCGAGCAGTATTTCTCTGGGGAGGACGACTGCACCTCCGACTACCTTATGGAGGGCCTCATGCGCTCCCTGATTTCCAGCAGCCGGGCCGCCGTGGAGAACCCCAAAAACTACGAGGCCCGGAGCAACCTGATGTGGATCGCCACCTGGGCCCTGAACACCCTGGTATCCAAAGGGAAAGCCACCGACTGGATGGTCCACATGATCGGCCAGTCCGTGGGGGCCTACACCGACGCCACCCATGGCATGACCCTGTCGGCGGTCTCCCTCCCCTACTACCGCCACATCCTGCCCTATGGCCTGCACCAGTTCAAAAAGTTCGCCATAAACGTATGGGATGTGCGCCCGGAGGGCAAAACCGACGAGGAAATCGGCCGGGAGGGTCTGGCGGCTATGGAGGCCTGGATGCATGAGATCGGCCTGGTGATGAACCTAACTGAGCTGGGGGTAACCGAAGACATGCTGGAGGGCATCGCCAACGGCTCCTTTGTGATGGACACCGGATATAAGGTGCTGGAGCACCAGGAGATCTTGGATATTTTGAAACAAAGCCTATAACAGAACGTCCAAAAGGGCGCGCGGCAGAACAGTCTGCCGCGCGCCCTTTCTTTAGTCCTTCTCCCTGGCCTCTTTTCGCTCCTCCGCCAGGGCAAACAGTTCGATTAGGAATTCCCACAGGTTGATCTTGTGGCCGTGGACCTGCTCCCACTCCCGGCCAAACGCTGTGGTTTCAAAGTGTTTCAGCACAGTGTAGCAGGCCATCCGCACCTGATAGATTCTCCGGCCGCGGATCTCAGCCACCTTATACAGCAGAATGGGCGACACAGGCTCCCCCTGTTCATAGAGCTCGGCGGCCACCAAAAGATGGCCGTATCCCACATAGCGCTTGGGGATTTTCCACGCCTGCAAAATATTCTCCACTTCTTCTCTCATCCTATCTCACCCGCTTTATCGTTGATCATTCGACTATAAATATGATTTTAGCGTATGTCAAGACGTTTTCCATTTTTTCATCTGTTTATTTCGGCCTAAGATCGGATAGGATAGGTCATAACGGCAGCGGATTGCGAGGTGTCTTATGGACTTGGATTACGCTATGATCGGGAAACGAATTGCCCGCCGGAGAAAGCAGCTGGGGCTAAAGCAGGCAGAGGTGGAGGAGCTGGCCGACATTGGGAACAAGTATCTCTCAAACATTGAGCGCGGGATCTCCATTCCCTCTACTGAGGTCATCATGCGCTTGGCCATTGCCCTGGACACCACCCCCGATGCATTTCTGGTGGGCTCCGTGCGCCACCAAACGGAAACGTGGCAAGATGTGGCAGAGCTGCTGCGCCCCATGGGGGAATCACAGCTGGCCCTGGCCCGAAGCTTCCTAACCTGGCTCAGCGAACAAGAGGACGAAGCATAGCCGTGCGCCCCTGGGGATCCCCCATGGCGCACGGTTTCTTTTTGTAATGGCTTTGTCATCCCCCTGTTGTTGCCCCGAAAAGCCCCTTATGCTAAGATAAAAGTGGGATTTCTCTGCCGGATAGAGCAGGCCCCCAAACCAACTCCCAAAGGAGGCCCCGCCATGGAACCCTTGAAAAAGAACAGGAAACCCATCCTTCTGACCGCCATCGTGGTTTTCTTTGCAGCCGTGCTTCTGTGGCCCATGTCCTTTCCTGACCTGGAGGACGCCGAGCCGGTCTATGTCACCCATATCTACCATTGGATCGACGGCACAGAGGCCCCGGGCTCTCTGGAACAAACCGCCGAAACCTACAACTGCTCCGCTGACCCAGATACCCTGGAGCACCTCAACGAGGTTTTGCAGCGTTATTCCTATCACCGCTGCTTCCATACGCTGCTTCCCTTCCTCTCCCCTTCCAGCGCAAGCCTTGGCAGCCACGTCCTCCAGTTCAGCACCGCAGAGAAGGAAGCATCTTCCCTTTTCCTGGTAACAGACGGCCGCCACATGTATTATGATGGCCATGTATACTGCCTGGGCTACTGGGGCACCGCCGACGCCGAGGCAGCGACCCAGGAGCTTCTTGAAGTTCTAAGCCGCGCCCCGGAAACCATCCAAAGTTAAGTTTGCCTTGGTTTAAGCGCACAGCCTTTTGCGGTGCGCTTTTTATCGG
>DBEYYM010000094.1:0-3984 GCA_048184675.1 Evtepia sp.
AGAACCTCTTTCCCCCGGTCTTCTTTCCCCCATTTCTTTGAAAGAAATGGGGCCCCGCGCCGGGCAGGCGCCCTTACGGAGCAGGTTGCTCCGACGCCCGTCCCCGGCCCGCAGGGCCGGCCCCCCGCGCCGGGCGGCGCAAACCCCCACGGCGCAGTGTGCGCCGACGGACCGTACCGGCCCTGGGGCCGACCCCCAACCCAAAGGGCAAGCCCCCCACGTTGCAGGCTTGCGACCACCACCAGTTCCAGGCCCTCCGGGCCGGCTCACCCCGTGCCAGGGCAACCCCCCCACGTGGCAGGGCCGCGACCACTCCCCGTCCCCGGCCCCCAGGGCCAACCCACCCCAAACAATCCACCCCTTTGTGGACAAAAAAGGAGCGACCACCCCCATGCCCACCCCCTCTCACCTGGAAACCCGCATGGCCAACCGCCAGTTATCCCACGCCTACCTGGTGGTTGGGGAAAACCGCCGCCAGCTGGCAGATACCCTGGCCGCTGCCTGGGTGTGCACCGGGGACCGCCCCCCCTGCGGGCAGTGCTCCGGCTGCCGAAAGGCCAAGCAGGGCATTCACCCCGATATCTTCCGGGCGGACCCTGCAGGCGAGGGCCTGAAGGCCGAGGCCGTCCGGGCCCTCCGGTCTGACGCCTATATCCGCCCCAACGAGGCCCCGAAAAAGGTCTATCTTTTGGAGCACAGCGAGCTGCTGAACCAAACGGGGCAAAATATTCTCTTAAAACTCATCGAGGAAGGGCCGGAATACGCCTGCTTCCTCTTCCTCTCCCCCAACCCTGAGCTCCTGCTCCCCACCATCCGTTCCCGGTGTGAAACCCTCCGGGCCCCTGGGGAGGAGACCGCCCAGGCAAGCCAAGGGGGGGAGCTGTTAGCCAACCTCATCCTCACCGGGGCCTCACCCCGGGAGTCTCTCCCCTTCCTCATCTCCCTGGAGAAAAAGGACCGGGAGGAGATCAGCCTGATCTTAGAGGCGGCAGTGGCTCAGCTTACCTCTCACCTGCCCCAGCGGCCTGACCTGCTGCCGGTGCTGGACCGGCTGGCCCCCATTCGGGCAGCCTGTGAGTTTAACATCAGCCCCGGCCACCTGAGCGGCTGGCTGGCCGCTGCGTTATAAGCAAAGGAAAATAAGGAGAACACTATGGCAGAGATTATCAGCGTTCGCTTTCGCAGCGAAGGCAAGCAATATTATTTCGATCCCCAGGACCTGACCTGCCGGCCTGGGGACGGCCTCATCGTGGAAACCGCCTCGGGCCTGGAGTATGCCCAGTGCGTCCGGGGAAACTTCATCCTGGCCGATGCCGAGCTCACCACCCCCCTGCGCCCGGTGATCCGCGTGGCCACCCAGGAGGACCTGGCCGTGGTGGAAAAGAACCGGGAGAAGGAGAAATACGCCTTTCAGGTCTGTCAGGAAAAGATCCTGGAGCATAAGCTGGACATGAAGCTGGTCAACGTGGAGTGCAGCTTTGAGGGGACCAAGATCCTCTTCTTTTTCACCTCCGACGGCCGGGTGGACTTCCGGGGCCTGGTGAAAAGCCTGGCTGCGGTCTTCCACACCCGCATCGAGCTGCGCCAAATCGGCATCCGGGACGAGGCCAAAATGCTGGGGGGCCTGGGCATCTGCGGCCGGCCCTTCTGCTGCAACTCCTTCCTGCGGGAGTTCCAACCGGTGTCCATTAAGATGGCCAAAACCCAAAACCTCTCCCTGAACCCCACCAAGATCTCCGGCACCTGCGGCCGCCTGATGTGCTGCCTGAAATACGAGCAGGAGGCCTATGAGGACCTGATGAAGGACGCCCCCCGCATGGACTCCTTTGTAGAGACCCCCGACGGGGCCGGAAGCATCATCAGTGTGAACACCCTCCGGGAAAAGGTCCGGGTCCGCCTGGACGACGCCCCAGACACCCTGAAGACCTATCACAACAGCGAGATTCGGGTCATCCGCAGCGGCAAGGGCAAGCGCCCCGAGGGCTATGTCCAGCCCCCCAAGGAGGAGCTGGCCAAGCTGCGTAAGGTCACCGAGTCCCCCGAGGACCAGTACCGCCGGGAGCAGGCGGCCCTGGCCGCCGCCCTGGATGAGTTCCTGGCCGAGCACGACAGAACTGCCGCTGCCCAAGCTGCCCAGCAGCCCGCCCAGAACACCGCCCGCCGCCGCCGGGGAGACCGGGGCCGCAACGCCGAGCGGGCCGAACGGGCCCTGGAGGCCGAGGTGGAGCGGGAGAAAGAGAAGGAGAAATCCAGCCGCCACCGCACCCGTCACCGGAACCCGCCCAAAAACCATCCCCCCGTCCAGGAAGCCCCCCTCTCAGAGTTTGACTTCCCCGAGCTGGAGGAGCTCCCCCACAAGGAACCCACCCCCCGCCGCCGCCACCGGGGCGGCCGTGGCCGGGGCAGCCAGTCCCACAGCAGCCACCAGGAGAAGCCCAAGTCCGCCCAGCCCAAGGCTGGGGAATCCGGAGAAAAGAAGAGCCGTCCCCGCTGGCGCAGAAAGCCCAGCCGCCGCAGCAACAGCGGCGGTGGGACGCCCCCTGCCGAGGGCTAAACCCCAAAACGCCAACCCTGTTTTTTCCGCCACCCACAGACCCTCTGTGGGTGGCGTTTCCCCACTGGAGGCGATTCCATGCGTAAAAAACCATCTCCTACGGAAGAAATCCTCTCTCCCCAGGCCAGCAAAGCCCTGGCCATGAAAGTCTCCCTGGTCAGTGTGGTGGTGAATCTGCTTCTGTCGGCCGGCAAGTTCCTGGCCGGGGTTTTTGCCAGCTCCGGGGCCATGATCTCCGACGCCATCCACTCGGCCTCCGACGTCTTTTCCACCTTCATTGTGATGATTGGCGTCCAAATTGCCAGCAAGCAGGCCGACGAAGCCCACCGGTACGGCCACGAGCGGTTTGAGTGCGTGGCCTCGGTGGCCCTGTCCCTGATCCTGCTGGAGACCGGCCTGCTCATCGGCTGGAAGGGGCTGAAGACCATCCTTTCCGGCCAGTATGACCACCTGGCCGTCCCCGGCCTGCTGGCTCTGGTGGCGGCGGTGGTCTCCATCCTGGTGAAGGAGTGGATGTACTGGTACACCCGGGCGGCCGCCCGGAAAACCCACTCCGACGCCCTCATGGCCGACGCCTGGCACCACCGGTCCGACAGCCTCTCTTCCATCGGCGCCCTGGTGGGCATCGCCTTTTCCATGGCGGGCTTTCCGGTGATGGACAGCGTGGCCAGCGTCCTCATCTGCGTTTTCATTGTCAAGGCGGCCATCGATATTTTCCGGGACGCCGTGGACAAAATGGTGGACCGCTCCTGCGACCAGGAGACCCAGGACCAGATGACCCAGGTGATCCTGTCCCAGCCGGGCGTCCTGGGCCTGGACCTGCTCCAAACCCGCCTCTTCGGCGCCAAAATTTATGTGGACGCAGAAATTTCCGTCCAGGCCGATCTCCCCCTCCGCCAGGCCCACGCCATCGC
This sequence comes from Evtepia sp., assembly GCA_048184675.1. Taxonomy (GTDB): domain Bacteria; phylum Bacillota; class Clostridia; order Oscillospirales; family Oscillospiraceae; genus Evtepia. The sequence continues at coordinate 3,469 of DBEYYM010000094.1, forward strand.
CGAGGAGGTCCACCACGCCATCGAGGAGGAATTCCCCATGGTTAAGCACTGTATGGTCCATGTGAACCCGGCCAACGAAGCATAAAAAGGCCCCTCGCCGTGCGGCGGGGGGTCTTTTTTCGTGGGCGGCGCACCCTGCGCCGTGGGTGAGTACCCTTTGGGAGGGCGTGGGTCTGTCTTTCTTCCCATTATGAAGTCTTTAACCCTCTTTTTCTCCTCCAGAAATTTAATATAATTGAATAGATGCAAGCAGGCAAAATAAAATATGGGGAACGACCGCCTAATAGAACGGTAGAGGGGGTTATTAAATTACTCAAACAGATCCATACAAGGGCGATGATAAAGATTATGAGTATCTGTACATATGTTTTCTTTGTAGAAAAATAATGAAAAACTGTAAGGGAGAAATACGTCATTAAAAAAAACGAAAACAATGGTCCCAAGGATGCTATCACATGTTTATTTACTAAGATTGACGTGTATTGTGACAACGCTATCTCATGATAGTGTGACACC
>DBEYYM010000095.1:0-35573 GCA_048184675.1 Evtepia sp.
ACAATACATGTTATAGTATAACACGAGAACACAAACTTGGAAAGCCCCCCTAGCTGGGAGCAGATTCTGGCTTGCTATTGGCGGATTTTGTGGTAAAATACCTTCCAAAAGGCTGGGGTAGAGAAGGCTGCCTCAGAACGATATAGAGATGGAGAAGGTGATTGAACATGATGGAAGAGGTAACCATCGTGGGCATGGGCGCCCTGGGAATCCTCTATGGAAGTATTTTGACCAAGGGCCTGGGAGCAGACCACGTCCGGTTTTTGGCGGAGGGAGAGCGCCTGGCCCGCTACCGCCAGGAGGGCGCCTGGCGCAACGGGGAGAAATGTGACTTCCGGTTTACCGACGGCAGCGACGGCCCGGCCCAGCTGCTGATCTTTGCAGTAAAAGGGGGCGCCCTGGAGGAGGCCATGGCCCTGGCGGCGCCCTGTGTGGGGGAAGATACGGTGATTCTCTCCCTGCTCAATGGTGTTACCAGCGAGGAGAAGCTGGGCCTGACCTTTGGCCAGGAAAAGGTTCTCTACGCTGTGGCACAGGGGATGGACGCTGTCCGCACGGGCAACCAGCTGACCTGCACCCGCGATGGGATGCTCTACCTGGGAATTCCCGAAGAGGACTATTTTGACCGGAAGGAAAAGCTGGAGGAGGCCTATCAGCTCCTCCGCCGCGGCGGCGTGCATGTGGAGTTAGAGGAGGATATTCTCCACCGGATGTGGTGCAAGTTTATGCTCAACGTGGGCATCAACCAGGTCTGCATGGCCTACGAATGTGACTACGGCGGTGCCCAGGTTCCTGGGGAGATTCGGGATACCATGATCGCCGCAATGAACGAGGCCCGAAAGATTGGGGCCTGCCAGGGTGTCTTGGTGACACAAAAGGATTTGAAGGACTATATGGACCTGCTAGACAGCCTGAACCCCAAGGCCCGGCCCTCCATGGCGCAGGATAGCTTAGCCCATCGGCCCAGCGAGGTGGACCTCTTTGCCGGCACGGTGATTGAGCTGGCCAGCTTCTATGGAATGCAGGCTCCGGTGAACCAGATGCTCTACGATCGGATTCGAGAAATAGAAACAAACTGGTGAAGGCATAAGAGCAAGGTTGACAAAAAATAGAACAAAAATTTTGTCAATCCCATTAAAATGAAAAAAATCGAAAAAAATGATTGACAGACCACGAGGGAAGTGCTATCTTTGGATGCAAAGAAGCTATCCACTTCCGAGAGACGTACAGTGAGGCTACGAAAATGAATGTGTTTTTCGCTGAACTGAACACCCTGGTCGTCAGCATTATTGGGGTACTACTTGTAGTAGTAGTACCGGAAATAATGCTAAATGTTATGTCCAGGACAGAAAAGCGAAACGCAATTCGTTCTCAAGGTTAACCAAACGCCACCCCGCTTGTGGAGGCCCTTAGGAACCAAGATTTGCGGAGAACTGACAGGCTCTTGTGGTTTTAACGTTTAGCACGTGAAAGACCACGGAGCTTTTTTGTTGCTCCGAAAGAAGAGAATTTCCCAAAAGGAGGAGGAAACAGCATGGAAATGACTGGTGCCAAGATCTTGATGGAATGCTTGTTGGAGCAGGGGGTCGATACCGTATTCGGCTATCCCGGCGGCACCATCCTGAACGTTTACGATGAGCTGTACCGTTACAGAGATCGTATCACCCACATCCTGACCGCCCACGAGCAGGGCGCTTCCCACGCAGCGGACGGCTACGCCCGCTCCACCGGTAAGGTGGGCGTGTGCCTGGCCACCTCTGGCCCCGGCGCCACCAACCTGACCACCGGCATCGCCACGGCCTATATGGACTCGTCCCCCGTGGTCTTTATCACCTGCAACGTGACCCAGAACCTCATCGGCAGAGACGCCTTCCAGGAAGTGGATATCACCGGCGTGGCAATGCCCATCACCAAATGTACTTACCTGGTGCGGGACGTGACCACCCTGGCTGATATCGTCCGAGAGGCCTTTGCCCTGGCCCGCAGCGGCCGCCCGGGCCCCGTTCTCATCGACATCGTGAAGAATGTCACCGCCGAGAAGGCAGAGTATGAGTATCTCCCCCGGGAGAAGCACACCACCTCCGGCCGCCTGGCAAACCTCATCCGCCGGGCCCGGACCAGCACCCTGAAGATGCCCGAGCCCAACCAGGAAGACGTGAACAAGCTGGTGGACATGATCGCCGAGTCCAAAAAGCCCATGCTCATCTGCGGCGGCGGCGTGGTCCGCAGCCGCTCCCACGAGGAGTTCCGGGAGTTTGCCCGCCGGATTGACGCACCTGTGGCCATCACCCTGATGGGCGCTGGCGGCATTGCCGGCCGGGACCCCCTGGCCACCGGCATGATCGGCATGCACGGCTCCAAGGCCTCCAACATGGCCTGCGACGGCTGCGACCTGCTCATCGCTGTGGGCTGCCGCTTCTCTGACCGTGTGGCTCTGAAGCCCGCCACCTTCGCCCGCCAGGCCAAGATTGTCCACATCGATATCGACCGGGCCGAGGTCAATAAGAACGTCCAGACCGATCACCATATCATCGGCAACGCCAAGCAGGTGCTGGAGCTGCTGAACCGGAAGGTCCCCCAGTATGACCACAGCGAGTGGAAGAAGTACGTCTTCTCCTTCCCCACCGAGACCGCTTATGACGAAAACGCACACCACCTGACCCCCAAGCAGATCCTGAACACCATCGCCGATCTCTGCCCCGATGACTCCATCGTGGCCACTGACGTGGGCCAGCATCAGATGTGGGCCAGCCAGCACTTCCACTTTGACTATCCCGGCCAGTTCCTGACCTCCGGCGGCTTTGGCGCCATGGGCTTTGGCCTGGGCGCGGCCATCGGCGCTAAGCTGGGTAACCCCGAAAAGACTGTCATCCATATCACTGGCGACGGCTCCTTCCGTATGAACAGCAACGAGCTGTCCACCGAGGAGTTCTATAAGACCCCCGTGATCACCTTTATCTTCAACAACCACCGTCTGGGCATGGTCCGTCAGTGGCAGGAGCTGGTCTATGACAACCGCTTCTTCCAGACCACCACCGAGCGGGGCCCCGACTTTGTAAAGCTGGCTGAGGCCAACGGCCTGAAGGGCAAGCAGGTCACCAACCAGGAGGAGCTGAAGGAAGCCATTCAGGAGGCTCTGGCCGAGCAGGAGAAGGGCCTGGGCTATGTGGTGGACTGCATCATCGAAGAGGGCGAGCTGGTCCGGCCTATGGTCAACGGCGGCACCCATATCACCGAGTTCCTGGTCAACTAAGGAGGCAAGAGAGCAATGGAAGAAATGAAACTGCGTACGCTGTCCGTTCTGGTGGACAACGAGTCGGGCGTTCTGTCCCAGATCTCCCGCCTGTTCTCCCGTAAGGGCTTTAACGTGGAATCCCTGGCGGTGGGCACCACCGACGACCCTGGTATTTCCCGGATGACCATCGAGGTCATCGCCAACGACAATCAGACCAACCTTATGTGCAACCAGCTGGCCAAGATGGTGCCTGTCCACTCGGTCAAGCTGCTGGTTCCCAGCCACTCTATCCGCCGGGAGCTGGTCCTGTATAAAGTTCGGGCCAAGACCAGCGAAGATAAAAACGAAATCATCCAAATTGCCAACATTTTCCGGGGCTCCATCATTGATGTGTCCAAGGAGACCCTTACCCTCTCCGTCATCGGAGACGAGAAGAAGACCGACGCAGTGCAAGAGCTGCTGGAGGAATTCGGGATCGAAGAGCTGGTACGCACCGGCATGATCGCTCTGGAACGTGGAAAATATACTATTGACGAAGACACCAAGGAAAAAGGAGAGTTTAACTATGGCAAAGATGTATTATGAGAAGGATTGTGACCTCAATCAGCTCAACGGCAAAAAGATCGCTATTGTGGGCTACGGTTCCCAGGGTCACGCCCATGCTCTGAACCTCCGGGACTCCGGCTGCGACGTCATTATCGGCCTGCGTCAGGGCGGCAAGTCCTGGCCTGTGGCTGAGAAGGACGGCTTCCAGGTTTACACCGTGGCCGAAGCCACCAAGGCTGCTGATATCATTATGATCCTCATCAACGACGAGAATCAGGCAGATATGTATAAGAAGGACATCGCTCCTTACCTGACCGCCGGCAAGGCCATCGCTTTCGCCCACGGCTTCAACATCCGGTATCAGCAGATCAATCCTCCCGCTGACGTGGACGTGTTCATGGCTGCCCCCAAGGGCCCTGGCCACACCGTCCGCAGCCAGTATGTGGCCGGCAAGGGCGTGCCCTGCCTGGTCGCTGTGGAGCAGAACGCCACCGGCAAAGCCTATGACATTGCCCTGGCTTACATCGCCGGCATCGGCGGCGCCCGCGCCGGTATCATGGAGACCACCTTCCACGACGAGACCGAGACCGACCTCTTCGGCGAGCAGGCTGTCCTGTGCGGCGGCGTGGTGGAGCTGATGAAGCTGGGCTTCGAGACCCTGGTGGAAGCCGGCTATGAGCCCGAGAACGCTTACTTTGAGTGCATCCACGAGATGAAGCTCATCATCGACCTGATCAACAAGGGCGGCGTTGCCATGATGAACTACTCCATCTCCGACACCGCTGAGTACGGCGAGTATGTCTCCGGCACCCGCGTGCTGCCCTATGAGCAGACCAAGGCCAACATGAAGGCTGTCCTCAACGACATCCAGGACGGCACCTTCGCTGGCAAGTGGATCGCCGAGAACAAGAACGGCCGCACCTTCTTCAACTCCAAGCGCGCTCTGCTGGCCAAGCACCAGATGGAGACCGTGGGCGCCGAGCTGCGGAAGAACATGCTGTGGGGCGACGACTCCGATCCCGACACCGCATCCAACTAATTGACTTGGTGCTGGCGGAATTCCTTTCGTTTCACAAGATAAGGACAGGCCCTCCCGACACTTCGGGAGGGCCTGTTTTTTTGATAGTTAAGACTCCGGGGAGCAATTAGGCGGCGAGAGGTCCCGATGCTTTGCCCGATAGGCCGCCAGGGCGGCGCTGTACTGCCGTCCCTGGCGGAGATAGTACCGCTGGAGAAGAAGGTAGGCCAGGGCAAAAAGGGCGAAAACCAGAAGGAAATTTCCCCAAAAAACGACCGTAGCCCCCTGCTGATCGGGAATTTCGTGAAAGGCGAGGATCAGGCTGCCCAGGCCAGAGACGTGGACCAAAGCGCCCAGCGCCAGGGCGCAGGGGAGGCAGCAGAGAAGGCACCGGGCCCGAAGGGAGAGCTTGCCGTCTAACCCCTCTGCCAGCAGGAATGTGTGGGTCAGGGTAAAGACCAGGGCAGAGACCAAGGACAGAACCACTTGAACGGGAGCAAGGTGGAGAGGATCGCCAAAGAAGGGGAGAGCCGTGACCAGCAGAAACAAGCAGATGAGCCCGCCGAAGAAACGGAAAAATGTCCCCAGAAAGGACAGCAGCGCGGACCAATGTGAGTTCATTCAAAACACCTCCAAAGCATCTTTGATGGCCCGGGCATACCGCCGGGATACCAGGAGCTTTTCCTGGTTATCCATCGTGGCCAGCAGCCGCCCGCCCATCTCCGGGCGCAGGGCCTGCACCCGGGTTAGGTTGATGAGGACAGATTTCGAGGCCCGGAAGAAAGACCGCCTTGCCAAGGCCTCTTCCAGGGCGTATAGGGGGTCCTTGGTCTGGAAGACCTGGTCCTCTGTGTAGAGAAAGGTCTTGCCCTCCAGGGATTCTGCGTACAGCAGCTGCCGAGTGTCCAAGGAGAACACCTGTTGGCCCTGCCGGCAGACCAGTTTGGCGTCGGCGGCCTCCAGGGCCTGGCAGAGCCGGCGGACGTGGCCATCGGCCTGAGGACAGAGGATGGTAACCTGGATTTCCCGCTGCTCTGGCCGCTCCTGAATGTGGATCTTCATTCCGGCACCTCCTTTCCCCTCTATCCTATCCAGATGGGGTGGGTTTTGCAAGGGAGGAAGGGACAAGGGGACGTTTTTCGGTGGCAAGATGCCTAGCCTAGGGAGGTTAGACCCTGCCGGTAGGCGGCCATGGTCTCCTCTGGGGTGGTGTCCAAAACGTGCTGGAGCTGGGCCAGAGCCCAGGCCCGTTCATAGGGCAGGTCGGCAGTGAAAGGATAGTAGTTGGAAGTGGTGTTGGCCATCAGATGGACCCGCAGGCGGAGGGACTGGATCAGAAGCTGGAGCTCTTGCAGCCGCTCACCCTCTCCGGCTGGGGTAAATTCCCCGGCGGCGGCCATGGCGTGCAAGCTGGTTCCGGGGAAGAGGGTCAGGGCGTCGATGGAGAGAATATAGGGGTTTAACTGATTGAGCAGGGCGGCAGTGTGCAGGGCATTCCGGCGGCCCCCTCCGTGGCCGGCAAGGCCGGTCATGTAAACCAAGTAGTATTCGAGGCCGGCGGCCTCCAGTTTCCGGCACTGGTCCAAAATCTCTTGGGCGGTGTAACCTTTGCTGGCTAGGGACAGGGTGGCATCGTCTCCACTTTCCATGCCGATGGTCAGACCATTGATGCCCAGGGCCCGGAGTTTTTTCAGCTGCCATACTTCCTTGGTTCGGATATCCCGGATGCTGGCAAACATGGCAATGGTCTGGCACTTGATGAGAGCCTCCCGCACCGTCAGGGCCCGCAGTTTTAAGTGCTCATACCCCATGGCAAAGGGGTTAGCCCCGGTCCAAAAGACCCGACGGGCGTAAGGGGTATGGGCCTTGATCTCTGCCAGGTCGGCTTCAAACTCTGCCATGGGGGAGAGGCGGAAGGGCTCCCCTTGGTAAAGATTACAAAACCGGCAGGCCCCATAGGTGCAGCCTGCTGTGGCCTGGAGGATGACCGAGTGGGCCTCATAGGGCGGCCGCCAGGTTCGTCCGGTAAAGTGCATGTGAAGCACCTCCTTTTGGGTCCATCATAGCATGTGGCCGCCAAAAGAAAAGTACTGTACTTTTTTACAGTACCTTGTTTTTCGCCGGCAGATGGGCTATGATGCAGCAAAGGAGGGGTGCCCTATGAAGAAAACCGAGCAAGCTGTGCAGCGCTGCCAGACCATGTCCACCCTCCAGCGGCTGCTGGGGGGAAAGTGGAAGCTGGAGATTCTATATTACATTGCCATCGACGGTACCAACCGGTTCGGGGCTCTGCGGCGGCAGATCGGGGAGATCACCGAGTCCTCCCTGACCAAGCAGCTGCGAGAGCTAGAGGCCGACGGCTTTCTCCTCCGCCAGGACTTCTGCCAGGTGCCGCCCAAGGTGGAGTACCACCTGACCCCTTTGGGGGAGCGCTTTGTCCAAGTGCTGGAGTATATGAAGGCCTGGGGAGAGGAAAATCTGCCAAAGGAACCGTAACAGACCTGCGCAATGCCCCGATGGGACATGCTGTATCAGGGGGGCGTTGCGTAGAGAGAAAGCCCTTGGGGACGAAGCGAGGTCTAACAATGAAACAGCGGGACGCAGCTCTTTTTGGGCTGCGTCTCGCCGCTGTTGTGGGTGGGTTCTGCATTTTTGGGAGTGCGTTTCCTTTTTTAGGGCTTCTATCCCGGAAGAAAGGCCAGGGGTGAGGAACGCGCCACATGGCAGGGACCTCCCGGCCGCTAATTTGTTGCTTTTTGTTGCAATTTGTTTCCAGTTTTTAAGGGATCCTTAAGGTTTGGAACAGAAATCCTTGCTATACTAAAAGCCGGCCCCGCTGAACCAGAGGGAAAGGAGGTGGAGGGCTAGTATTTCATTTGAAACAGAGTCTGGGACATGGCCAGCTTGTCCGACCGGCTGTTTTGAAAGGTGACGGTGCCAAAGGAAGCCCGGGTGGTGAGCAAGTCGGCGGCGGCCAACTGGCGGCGAAGCTGCCGGGCAGTGCCGTCGCTGCCGTCGATGATGGCCACAGGGCGGCCAAAATTCCGGGCGATAGCCTGGCGGACGAAGGGGTAGTGGGTGCAGCCCAGGACGATGTAATCTACATTACAATACCGGAAGGGGAGGAGAAGCTCCTGAAGGTAGGCGTCCAGAGCGGGACCGTCAAAAATCCCTTGCTCCACCATCTCGGCCAGCCCCTTACAGGGCAGGGAGATCACGTCGGCCTGGTCACAGAAGGCGGCGGCCAGCTTTTGGTATTTATCCTCCCGAATGGTCAGGGGCGTGGCCATCACGATGACTGAGGAGCTGTTATCGGCCTGGGCGGCGGGCTTTACCGCCGGTTCAATGCCGATGATGGGAAGCTCTGGGTGGGTCTGGCGCAGCAGGCTGATGGCAGCACTGGTGGCGGTGTTGCACGCCACCACCACGGCTTTAACGCCCTGGTTCAAAAGCCGGTCCACGGCGGCCACTGTGAGCTGGCGGACCGTTTCCAGGGGCTTTTCCCCGTAGGGGGCGTTGGCAGAGTCGCCAAAAAAGAGAAAGTTTTCCTGCGGCAGCAGAGCCACGCAGGCGCGGAGGACGCTGATTCCCCCCAGGCCAGAGTCAAAGACCCCGATGGGAAGCTCTCGTTTTTCCAAAGGGACGTCCTCCTTTCGCAATGCCGGCGCTGCCCTCCGAAAGAGAGGTGCGCAAAAAGCACCGGTCTGTGTGGAGGTATTATACCACCATTTCCCTGGGTGTGCCACAGGATTTTTCGGGAAAGAGGGGTCAAAGGGGCGCAAAAAGGCAGGCGGAGGCATAAAGTGAGTTGAGGGCAACCTGCCCTTGGCGAAATCGCGCCGCCATTTTTGGCGGAGAAAGGAAACAAGATGAAGCGTTACCAATGCAACGACTTTGAAATGCCTGACCGTCGGCCCTGGGCGCCTCCCCAGTGTCCGCCGTCTTGTCCCCCTCCCGGGCCTGGGCATGGGTGTGAGTGTGAGGATGCCCACTGCCGGCCGGAGCCCTGTGCCCCGCAGTCTCCCTGCAACAGCGGCTGTGTGCCCACCCCGTGGGTTCCGGGAGGATTCTATCGAGCGGGTCAGCTGGTGACCTATCAGGGATATCTCTATGTGGCCAACGTAGATGGAGCTTGCGGCGTGCCGGGGGAATCCAATGATTTCACCCTGCTGTCCACGCTCCAGCCTGCGGGCCCCACTGGCCCCACCGGCCCTGTGGGACCCACGGGTCCTGTTGGTCCCATTGGCCCGCAGGGGCAGCCCGGCGCGGCGGGCCCCACGGGAGCCACGGCCGCCGGATTGGATGGACAACAAAGGGGGGAAAATCCGGGAAAACAAGGGGAATTTGGTGCGCTTTTGATGCAGAACATACCGTACAATATACTAACTTTACTGTGCGCTTTTTTCGTGGGGCCCAGGGGAATTTATCTGGAAGGTGATGTGAGTGAAACAGGCCATCAGCTGGTTTCTTGTGTTTATGATCATATTTTCCTCGGCGTCTCTGCTTCGGGACCCGGCAGGGGACGATCAGGAGTGGGAGAACCCCTATATTGACGTAACCCAAGACCTGTGGAGCTACCAGTACATTACGGAGCTAAACAGGGTTGGTGTGCTGCCTTCCAGCGATAAATTCCAAGGGGACACAGAGGAAAGCCGGAGTAACTTTGTCCTTTATCTTTACAATATGGATAACGGCGTCTTCCAAGAGCGCCAGAAGGCCCGGAAAAAGGACAAGGAAAAAAACAAGGAACAGACGGTGACCACCACGCCATTCACCGACGTGGCAGAGGACGCCCCTTATTACGATGCCGTATACTGGGCCTATGCAAACGGCCTGGTGGGGGGAACCAGCGAGACCACTTTTTCCCCCGATGATATCCTGACCCGGGAGCAGGTCTGCATTGTCCTGGCCCGCTTTGCTGCGCTGGAGGAGATCTCGCTGCTTAAGGTGGTAGAGCCCAACCAGTTTAAAGATTCCCTGTATATCCACGACTATGCCCGCAGCGGCGTCACCGCCTGTCAGATGGCAGGGGTGGTAAAGGGGTATGACAACGGCTTTTTCTACCCAGAAAACACCATGACCCGGGCCGAGTGTGCCGCGGTGATCTACCGGGTGATGATCGCAGCGGACATGGAGATTCCCGAGGGCAGCACCCTGGTGGACCTGACAGAGGGGGCCTATGACAGCCTCTATGACAGCTACCACGACATTACCTTTACTGCCCTTATCCCCGAGTCGGAAGAAGGCCCTGCTACCTTCTTTAACCAGGCCGTTTTCATCGGGGACTCCGTCTCCATTACCCTGGAGTCTTACTGCGGTGCCAGCGGCGCGCTGGGCGGGGCCAAGTTCCTCTGCGCCGGCAGCATGAGCCCCACCAACATGCTCACCGGGAAGATTTTGCCTGAGTACCCCAAGGGCTCAGGGAAGAAGCCCGCCATTGAGGACAGCGTGGCTGCCACAGGGGCCAAGGTAGTTTATATCATGCTGGGCATGGACAACATTGCCTACGGCCTGGAAAAATCCACGGGTGATTACCTGACCATCCTCAACAACATTCAAACGAAAAATCCGGGGGTTCAAATCATTGTGCAATCGGTTACCCCCATGACGGAAAATAGTAAGAGTTACTCAGAGACCCTGAATAATGACCAGATTAACGCCTTCAATGAGAAGATGAAAGAATATTGCCAGGCCAACCGCTGGTATTTCCTCAACGTGGCCGAGGTCTTTAAGGACGAAAACGGCTTCCTGAAAGAGGAATATTGCAGCGACACAAGCAGCATGGGCATGCACTTTACCTACGAGGGCGCCAAACTCTGGGTCCAATACCTGAAAACCCATATCCCTGCGGATTTGCTGTAAACAGCAGAAAGGAGCAACCCCATGAGACCCTGGACGATTGGTATTCTCGTCCTGTTATTTCTAGTTACATTAACCGCCTGCAGCGCCCCCCAAACCAATGGGGGTGAGGAGGACACCCTCCTGGCCAATGGCGAGAGCGGCGGGCTTCAAGAGGAGCCACCCGCCTTTGATCCCCTGGTCCCCGCCTCCACGGCAGTGGACCCACAGTGGTTTTCCGACGCGGCCTTTGTAGGTGACTCGGTGTCGGTGATGCTGGAGTCCTATAACGGCAGCACAGGCCTGCTGGGCGCGCCTGCCTTCTTTTGCTCGGTGAGCCTGAGCCAGACCAACGCCCTGTCCTACACCACGGGCAATGCCCGTCTTCCCGAGTACCCCAAGGGCTCTGGCCAGCACCCCGCCATCGCCGAGGGCGTGGCCAGCGCTGGGGCAAAAAAAGTTTATCTTATGCTAGGCATGAATTGTATCTCTGGAGGTGTTGACAGAGCGTGTCAAGATTTGGTAACATTGGTGGGTGAGATTCTGGCTAAGGCGCCCGACGCGGCTATTTTGATCCAGTCTGTCACCCCCATGACCGCCGACAGCCCCCGGGCAGATAATGCCCTGAACAACACCACCATCCAAGCCTTTAACGACCAGATGAAGCAAATCTGCCAGGAGAAGGAATGGTATTTTGTCAACGTGGCAGAGGCCGTTTCTGATGAGAACGGCTTTCTCCGAGATGATTTCAGCGGAGACAAAGCCATGGGGATTCATTTCAATTACAACGGCGCCGAGGCTTGGGCAAACTACCTGCTTACCCATGTGCCTGAGGCACTGAAGTAAGATATTTTTTAGGAGGATGAATGAGGAAGTATGAAACGGTTATTATCTCTTGCAGCCATTTTGCTGACCCTGACCATGGTCTTGTCCCTGGCCGCCTGCGGCGGGGATGACCCTCAGCCCGAGGAAACCAACAACGGAGAACCCGATAGCCAGACTCAGGTGGAGAACGATCCTGCCACCACTGTAGACCTGGCTGCCCTGCGGACCCAGATTCTCACTGACTGCGGCCTGACTGACTATGTGGAGGTAGAGACGGAGGGCCTGAGCACAGTGTATGGGATCGATGGAGCCCAGGTAGCAAACTCTTCTAGCTTCAACGCCATGACGGGGGCCGCTTTCCCGGATGAGATCGTGATGGTCCAGGCTGTGGACGAGTCCGCTGCCGCCGACATTGCTGCCAAGCTGGAAAGCCGGCTGGCCGACATTGCAGAGCAGGCTTCCTCTTACGATCCTGCCAGCCAGGCTCTGGCTGAGAGCTGCGATGTGGTCACCAAGGGCGTTTATGTGGGGATGTTTTTCTCCAACCACTATGATGAAATGGTGGCCGCATTCCAGAGCGCCATTGGCTAAGACCCTTTCATAACGCGCATAAACCGACTGCCGGGCGATCGAAAGGACCGCCCGGCAGTATTCACAGGAGAATCCGACAGCTATGGTTTTTTCAAGTTTACCCTTCCTGTTTCTGTTCCTGACGGTGGTGCTGCTGGTCAGCCACATTCTGCCGTTCCGGTTCCGAAACTGCTTTCTGCTTTTGGCCAACCTGGTTTTCTATGCCTATGGGGAGCCGGTCTATGTGCTCATTATGATTGGTTCCATCCTGGTGAACTTCTTTGCGGGGCTGCTGATGGACAAGCAGGCGACCAAAGGGGGGCGCCGGGCGGTGCTCATTGTGGGCATTGTGCTGAACCTGGCCGCCCTGGGGGTCTTCAAATATGCCGGCCTTTTTGTGGATACCCTGCGGCATATCCCGGGGCTGTCCTCCCTGCCGGCGGTGGAGATCGCCCTGCCCATTGGCATCTCCTTCTATACCTTCCAGGCGGTGTCCTATCTCATCGATGTGTATTGGGACGACTGCGAGGCCTCTCACAACTTCATCAATTTTGCTTCCTACATCTCCCTGTTTCCCCAGCTCATTGCCGGCCCCATTGTCCGGTATAAGGATGTCAACGACCAGCTGATCTCCCGGAAGGAGACCCCCACCTTTTTTAACTCCGGCGTCCGCCTGTTTATGGTGGGTATGGCCAAGAAGGTGCTGCTGGCCAACCAGTTTGGTATGCTGTGGGATGCCATGTCTGCCGACCCGGTGGCTGCCGGGGCCCTGGGCGCCTGGGCGGGGGCCTGCGCCTATACCCTGCAAATCTACTTTGACTTTGCCGGCTACTCCGACATGGCCCGGGGCCTGGGGCGGATGCTGGGCTTTGAGTTTTGCATCAACTTTAATTACCCATATATTTCCAAAAGCGTCACAGAGTTCTGGCGGCGGTGGCACATCTCCCTGTCCAGCTGGTTCCGGGACTATGTTTACATCCCCTTGGGCGGCAACCGCTGCGGTAAGGTTCGCCAGTGTGTGAACATCCTCATCGTGTGGGCGCTTACGGGCTTCTGGCACGGGGCGGGCTGGAACTTCCTCTTCTGGGGGTTCTACTACGGCGTGCTCCTGCTGGTGGAGAAGCTGGTGCTGGGGAAATACATCCGCCGTCTGCCTTCCTTTTTCCAGCACCTGTATGCCATGGTTATTGTGATCCTGGGGTGGGTTTTCTTTGCCTCGCCGGACCTGACCACAGCCTTGGCCTATATCAAAGTGATGTTCTCCTTCTCCGCCGGCACCATGGGAGGGCTGTCCCTGGTGATGCCCTGGCTGGGGATGGCGATCATCGGCGTGGTGGCATCCACGCCCCTGGCCAAAGGAATTTGGGAAAAGCTCCAGGGGAAAAAGGCCATGCCCCTGGTGGAGGGCCTGCTGTGCTTGGCAGCTCTGCTCTTGTGCACGGCCAGCCTGGTCAGCGACAGCTACAATCCCTTCCTGTATTTCCGGTTCTGAGAGGGGGTCTCTTCCATGAAACTAAAACAACTCTATCCCGTTCTGCCTGCGGTGTTCTTTGTGGTCTTTCTGGCGGTGATGGCGCTGGTGCTGCTATTCTCCCCTGTGCGGGAGTACTCAGAAAATGAGAAGCGCTATTTGGCCGGCCGGCCAGAGGTGTCTGTTTCGGGCATCCTGGAAGGAGAGACCCAGGAGCAGCTGGAGAAATTCACCGCCGACCAAGTCCCTGGCCGGGACTTCTTTGTGGGGGTCAACGCCTACTGGAACCTGGCCACCGGCCGGAACGCCGCCCAGGATATCTACCACTGTGACGAGGGATACCTCATCAACGCCCCCGATGCTCTGGACGAGAAGATCTTCACCGACAACCTGACCCGGTTTGACCAGTTTGCCGCCCAGCTTGGGGTGCCTGCCAACCTGCTCATGGTGCCCTCCACCGGGTATCTGATGGAGGACGTCCTTCCCGCCTTCCATGGGGAATATCAGGACGACCAGCTCTATGATCTGGCCGGGCAGCTTCTTCAGCACACCAGCTTGGTGGATGTGCGAAGCGCTTTGAAAGGGGGCCTGCAGGATGGGCAGGTGTGCTACCGCACCGACCACCACCTGACCTCCTATGGCAATTACCTGCTCTACTGCGCCTACCAAATCTCCCAGGGGAATCCCTACCTCTCTCGAGATGCCTATGAGGTAGCCAGCTATGACGGCTTCTATGGCACCACCTGGTCGGGCAGCGGATATTGGTTCACAAAGCCGGATCAGGTGGAGGTGTGGGACAGTGGCATCCAGCCCACGGTGACCATTACAGATGGAGGCGCCGAGCCCATTGTCTCCGACAGCCTCTTTTTCCCCTCCCACCTGGAGGAGCTAGACAAGTACCCCGTCTTCCTGGATGGCAACCACAGCCTGGTAACCATTCAGAATCCCAATGCGGAGGGAGGCACCCTGCTGGTCATCCGGGACTCCTATGCCCACTGCTTCAGCACCTTCCTGGCAGCCAATTATAAGACCATCTACCTGGTGGACCTGCGCTACTACCGAGATACCCTCTCCCAGTTTGTGGCAGAGCATCCGGTGGATAAGGTTCTCTATCTGTACGGCGTGGATAATTTGGTGAGCGACACCAACTCCGCTTGGCTTAAGTAAATAAGGTTGTACTTGCAGGAACCGGCCAGGACTATCCAGGCCGGTTCTTTTGCACGTGGCCCTGGAAGGGAACGCTGGATAGGCTGAGAAGAAACGCCGCGCTCCCTTGCCAGAATTCCTTGGCAATGCTATGATAAAAAGAAACAACCGAGGAAAGGGGGGCTCCCTGTGGCAGAGATTAACGTGGCTTTGGAGTGTTTTGGCATCCTGCTCACGCTGATTCTTTTGGGCAGCCTTCTGGTGAATGGAGACCGCAGCAATCCCTCTAACCGGCTGTTTGAGGGAATGCTTTTGGTGAATCTCCTCTCCCTGGGGGCCGACGCCTGGGCCTGGCAGTGGAACGGCACGGAGCATGTGCTGTGGAACTGGGCAGGAAACCTGGCCCAGTATCTGCTGAGTTATGGTTTGCTTTTGCTATACTGCCAGTACCTGCTGGAGCGGGTTTCCCGCTGGGGAGGCCACCGGTGGGTGCGCGGGGGAATCCGGCTGCTGTGCGGGGCAGGGATGGGGCTGACGGTGGTGAGCCAGTTTACAGGGCTTTTTTACACCATTACCCCGGACAACCTCTGCCAGCGGGGGCCGGGATTCTGGCTCTCCCATGCCCTGGGCCTGGGCGCTCTGGCGCTGGTGGGCGGAGTGATGGTAAGCCGCCGGCGGACCGCACGAAAGGGAGAAAGACTGCTGGCCCTTTATGTTCTGCTGCCCATGGGCGTTTTGGGGGCGGAGCTGGCCTGGCCGGAAATCACTTTGCTGGGCCTGGGGGCTACGCTGACCCTGGTGCTGGTGTTTGTAAACGTCCAGCTCCAGCAGAACCTGCGCTTACGGGAGCAGGACAAGGAGCTGGCGGAGAAGAAGATTGCCATTATGCTCAGCCAGATCCAGCCCCATTTTTTGTATAATATCCTGGGCAGCATTGAGTGGCTCTGCGAAACCGACCCGCCCAAGGCCCAGGAGGCCACCGACGAGCTGGCCCGGTTTTTACGGGGGAATATGGACAGCCTTCGCAGCACCAAAACCATCCCCGCCAGCCGAGAGCTGGAGCACGTGCGGTGCTATCTGAACCTGGAGCGTATTCGCTTTGGAGACCATCTGAAGGTAGAATATGAGATTACAACCAGCGACTTTTTTCTCCCGGCCCTGAGCCTCCAGCCGCTGGTGGAGAACGCCGTCCGCCACGGGGTTACCAAGCGGGAAGAGGGGGGGACCATTTGGGTTTCCACTCGAGAGAATGACCAGGCTTACCTGGTGACCATTCGGGATGACGGCGTGGGGTTTGTCCCCGGCCAACTTCAAAAGGATGGGAGAGAACACGTGGGCATTGAGAACGTCCGCAGCCGCCTGGCTGCCCAGTGCGGCGGCCTGCTGACCATTGGTAGTCAGCCGGGGATTGGGACCGTGGCCCAGGTGCGCATCCCCAAAACCGGAAAAACCCAAGGGAAGGAGAATTTCCATGCGGATCTTAGCAGCTGACGACGAAATTTTGATGCTGAATATGCTCACCGACCGTATCCGCCAGGCTTGTCCTGAGGCGGAAATCCACCCCTTCTCCAGCGCCCGGAAATTGCTGGAGTGGCTGGAGGAGACGGGAGAGGGCTTTGATGTGGCTTTTTTGGACATAGAAATGCCGGGCATCAGCGGCATCGCCCTGGCCCAGCGGCTGAAAAAACGCTGCCCCAGGGGAAACCTGATTTTTGTTACGGGATTTTCCCAGTACATGGCAGAGGCCTTTCAGCTCCATGCCAGCGGCTATATTATGAAGCCAGTTACCGTAAAGGCGGTGGAGGAAGAGTTGCGAAACCTGCGCTATTCCCTCCCGGAGCCATCTGCCCAGCCTTTGCGGGTGCAGGCGTTTGGGAATTTTGAGGTGTTTTATAAGGGACAGCCTGTCCATTTTAGCCGCAGCCGGACCAAGGAGCTCTTTGCCTACCTCATTGACCGCCGAGGGGCGGGGAGCACCATGGGGGAGCTGATCTCCATCCTGTGGGAGGGGCGGCTGGATACCCCCAGCGTCCGCAGCCAGCTGCGCAGCCTGATTACTGACCTGCGGACGACCCTTCAGGGGCTGGGTCAGGCCTCCATTATCATCAAGCAGCGGGACTTGATTGCCGTGGACCCGGAGCGGGTGGACTGCGACTATTACCGCTATCTCTCCGGGGAGCGGAGCGAGGCCAGCATGTTCCGGGGGGAGTATATGACCAATTACTCTTGGGCAGAGACAACGTTGGGGGCGTTGGCCCAAAAGGATGGGTGAGGGAGAACGCGCCGCTCTCCCCTTACGCGTTCTGAACGCTCCAAAAGGAAACCGGGTATAGTTGCCCCTTTCGGCTGCATAGGGTATTCCAAACCGGAGTACGCCAATGGGACCGGAAGGGGAGGAAACCGAGATGGGCCGGGGAGGAAGGGAAACAAGCCGCCTGTGGCGGGTAGGAGTATACATTCGCCTGTCCCGAGAGGATGGGCGGCAGGAGAGCCTCAGCGTCCAAAACCAGCGGAAGATTCTGCTGGATTACCTGGAGCACGACTTTCAGGGCCGGTGGGAGCTGGCGGGAATCTATGTGGACGACGGCCTTACTGGCACAGACGACAGCCGGGAGAGTTTCCAGCGGATGATTGAAGCCGTGAAGGCGGGAAAGCTCAACTGCATTCTGTGCAAAACCCTGTCCCGGGCTTTTCGAAACTACGCCGACCAGGGGTACTTTTTGGAGGAAGTGTTTCCCCGGTACCGCACCCGGTTCATCGCCCTGGGGAGCCCCCGGGTGGACAGCTTTCTGGATCCTGAGGCGGTGCAGATGGGGCTGGAGATCCCCATCAATGGCATCCTGAACGACCGCTATGCCGCCAAGACCTCGGCGGATGTTCGCCGGACCCTGGATATGAAGCGGCGGCGGGGGGAGTTTATCGGCTCCTTTGCCCCTTACGGCTATGCCAAGGACCCAGAGAACAAAAACTCCCTCATCCCCGACCCTGCGGCGGCCCGGGTGGTGGGGGAGATCTTTCGCTGGTACACCCAGGGAATGGGGAAGGGGGCCATTGCCGGCCGTCTGAACCAAGCGGGGGAGCCCAACCCCACGGCCTATAAGGCCCGCCAGGGCCTGCGCTACCGCCGCCCTGGCCCGGACAACGACGGCCTGTGGAGCGCAGCCTCAGTGGCCCGGATCCTCCAAAATCCCGTCTATGCCGGCACGCTGGTTCAGGGGCGTCAGCGGGTGGTGAGCTATAAGGTCCATGAGACCATAGAGGTTCCCCGGGAGGAGTGGTATGTGGTGGAGGGGGCCCACCGGCCCATTGTTTCCCCGGCCCTCTTCCAGCGGGCCCAGGACCTGGCCCAGAGGGAAACCCGCCGGGCACCGGGGCAGGGAGAGGTCCATCTGTTTGCAGGGTTGCTCCGATGTGCCGACTGCGGCAAGGCCATGAGCCGAAAGACAGCCCGGGGAATTGTCTATTATACCTGCTCCACTTACCGCCGGAAATCCAAAACGGCCTGCACCAAGCACACCATTCGGGAGGACCGCCTCCGGGAGCTGGTGGCACAAGGGCTGGAGGTAGAGGAGGAGAGGCTCTCGCGGAGGCTTTTGTTTGAACATCTGCAGGAGATTCTGATCCACGAGGGGGGAAAGGTGACCCTTTGTCCCCTCTCCCCTGGGGGTGCCGAAAGGATTTAACAAAAATTTAACCTTCTCGTGGTTTTTTATTTTACATGACCGGGATAGACTGAAAACAAAGCAAGGGGAACCTAGAACAGGAAGGAGGCGAGCGAACATGGAACGGATCTATTTGCTGGAGGATGACGACAGCATCCGCAAGCTGGTGACCTATGCCCTGAGCAGCCAGGGTTATGAGGCCCAAGGCTTTGCCCGCCCTGCCGAGTTTTGGAAGGCCATGGAGGGCCCGCAGCCCGCTCTGCTCCTGTTGGATATCATGCTGCCGGAGGAGGATGGGCTTGCGATCCTCCAAAAGCTGCGCGCCTCTGCCGCCACCAAGAAGCTGCCGGTGATTATGCTCACGGCCAAAAACACCGAGTACGATCGCGTGGTGGGGTTGGACAGCGGCGCCGACGATTTTATCTCCAAGCCCTTTGGGATGATGGAGCTGGTGGCCCGGGTTCGGGCCGTCCTGCGCCGCACCCAAAAGCGGGAGGATCGGGAGGACTTCCAGGTAGGGGAGCTCTTTGTGAGCCCCCGGCGCCACCTGGTGCAGGTGGCAGGGGAGGAGGTCCTTTTGACCAACAAGGAGTTTTCCCTGCTGTGCCTGCTGCTGGAGCACCAGGGCATGGCCATGACCCGGGACGCCATTATGGACGGGGTCTGGGGCCAGGAATTCAGCCGGGAGAACCGGACCCTAGACGTCCACGTGCGCACCCTGCGCACAAAGCTGGGGGAGGCCGGACGGCTGATTGAAACCGTTCGCGGGGTAGGTTATCGGATTGGAGGCGCCCTGTGACTGGGAAGATTTTTCGCAGCTGCCTTCTGGTGGGTCTGGCGGTGATGATCCTGTGCACCGGGCTTTTTGTGGCCGTAATGGCGGCCCAGTATGAGCAGGAGGTTTACCGCCGCCTGGAGGAGGAGCTCTCCTATGTCCGCCAGGGCCTGGAGGCGGAGGGACAGGCCTATCTGATGGGCCTGGAGACCACCCAGCGCCTGACCTGGGTGGCCGCCGACGGCACCGTGCTCTATGACAGCGTGGCAGACCCTGCCACCATGGAAAACCATGGCAACCGGGCGGAGATCCGTCAAGCGCTGGAGGAGGGGACTGGCCGGGACAAGCATCTGTCCGATACCCTGCTGCAAAAGAACCTCTACTATGCGGCCCGGCTCTCAAACGGCACCGTGCTGCGGCTGTCTTGTGTGGAGACCACCGGGGGGGCTTTGGTGCTGGGAGTGCTCCAGCCTGTGCTTTGGATTTTGGTGCTGGCGCTGGTGCTTTCGGGCGTGCTGGCTTCCCGGCTGGCCCGGCAGATTACCCGGCCCATCAATGAGATTGACCTGGAGCAGCCCCGGCTGGATGAGACCTATGAGGAGCTCTTCCCCCTGGTCAGCCGCCTGCGGGAGCAGAACCGCACCATCGGCCGGCAGATGGAGGAGCTCAGCCGCCGCCAGCGGGAGTTTACCGCCCTGGCGGAGAACATGAGCGAGGGGGTTTTGCTGATTGACAGCCGGTATACCATTCTCTCTGGCAACCAGAGCGCCTATGGCCTGCTGGGAGGGGAGACTCCGCCGGAGCGCCTTCGCCAGGATCAGTGCCGGCAGGAGATTTGGGAGGCGGCTGGAAAGGCTCTGGCCGGCCGGCGGTCAGAGATCCTGATGGCGGCAGAGAGCCGGATCTTTGAGATCTTGGCCAGCCCCGTTACAGCCAGTGGCCAGGTAACCGGCGGCGTAATCCTGCTGGTGGATGTGACCGAGCGGGAGGAGCGGGAGAGCCTGCGGCGGGAGTTTTCTGCCAACGTCTCCCATGAGCTGAAGACCCCCCTCACCTCCATCTCTGGCTTTGCCGAGCTTATGAAAGAGGGCCTGGTAGAAGAGGAAAAGATGCGGGAGTTTGCCGGGGATATCTACAAAGAGTGTGCCCAGCTCATTGCCCTCATTGACGATATTATGAAGCTCTCCCGGCTGGATGAGGGCTCGGCGGAGTTGACGGAGGAAAGGGTGGACCTATATCAGCTGGCCCAAGGAATCCTCCAGGATCTCCAGCCCGCTGCCGACCAGCGGCAGGTGAAGCTCTGTCTGGAGGGGGAGAGCCACGCCATACAGGGCGTGTGGCGGATTCTCCATGAAATGGTGTATAACCTCTGTGACAACGCCATTAAATACAACAAGGAGGGGGGCTCTGTCACCGTTCGGGTAACCGGGGATACCAAGCAGGCGGTTCTGTCTGTGGCGGACACCGGGATTGGGATTCCCAAGGGGCAGCAAAGCCGGGTCTTCGAGCGGTTTTACCGGGTGGATAAGAGCCATTCCCGCCGGATGGGGGGCACAGGCCTGGGCCTTTCCATCGTCAAGCACGGCGCGCAATTTCACAACGCAAAGCTGGTTCTGGACAGCGAGCCCGGGGCCGGCACGACCATAACATTGACATTTATGAAGGAGTGATAGATTGATTACATTTAAACAGATTAAACAGGATCCTGGCATCCGAACTTATATCCAAAAGGCCGACGAGTCCCTCATTAACCTGGGCTTTACTGAGCACAGCTTTGCCCATGTGGGCTTGGTGGCGGCCAACAGCAAGTATATTTTAGAGACCCTGGGATACTCCCAGCGGGAGGTAGAGCTGGTGCAGATCGCTGCCTATCTGCACGACATCGGCAACCTGGTCAACCGGATTGACCATTCCCAGAGCGGGGCAGTCATGGCCTTCCGCTTGCTGGACCACCTGCACATGGATCCCCTGGATATCGCCGAGGTGGTCACCGCCATCGGCAACCACGACGAGGGAACCGGGACCCCGGTGAGCCCCATGGCCGCCGCCCTCATTTTGGCGGATAAATCCGACGTCCGCCGCAGCCGGGTGCGTAACCAGGACATCAGTAAGTTTGACATCCATGACCGGGTGAACTACTCGGTGACCAAGGCAGAGCTGAAGATCAACGAGAGCAAGACCCTCATTAAGCTCAAGCTCCACATTGACACCCGCTACGGGTCTGTCATGGACTACTTTGAGATCTTTATGGGCCGCATGCTCCTCTGCCGGAAGGCAGCAGAGACTTTGGGCCTGCAGTTTAAGCTAATCATCAACGAGCAGCAGCTCATTTGAGAAATGCCATAAAACCAAAAGAATCCCGCCAACAAAGGCGCCACCGCAAAAGAAGTTGTTTTGCGGTGGCGCCTTTTTGACGTGGAATGAAAAGGGAGGCGGTGCAGCAAGGAGACAGCCCGGCAAATTTAACCGAAACTTTATCCTTCTTTGGTTTTTCCTTTAACCCAGGGCCGATACAATGAACTTGTGCCAAACGAAAGAGCAAACAAATTTACCAACAAAGAAAAGAGGAATGACACAATGAAAAGAACCCTGAAAAAGGCAATCAGCCTGCTGGCTGCCTCCGCCGTATTGGCCCTGACTCTTGCCGGCTGTGGAAGCACCAGCAACGACAGCGACACAACAGAGGATACCTCCTCTGCCGCCACCCTCTCTGGCACGGTGGCCACCAACGGCTCCACCTCCATGGAGAAGGTCATTGGCAACCTGAAGGAGCAGTTCCAGAGCGACAACGGCGGCAACGTCACCGTGTCCTATGACGCCACCGGCTCCAGCGCCGGCATTGAGGCGGTCACCAATGGCACGGCCGACATCGGCCTGTCTTCCCGGAACCTGAAGGACGAGGAAACTTTCGCTGGTTTAGTGGGTACCCCCATTGCCCTGGACGGTATCGCCGTTATTGTCAATGCCGACAGCCAGGTGGAGGATCTCACCGTGGAGCAGATCGCCCAGATTTTCACCGGCGAAATCACCAACTGGAGTCAGGTGGGCGGCGCCGACGGCCAGATCGCCTGCATCGGCCGGGAGAATAGTTCGGGCACCCGGGACGGCTTTGAGTCTATCACCGGCACGGCAGACGCCTGCAAGCTTAGCCAGGAGCTCACCTCCACCGGTGCGGTCATCGAGGCCGTGAAGAACAGCCCCAACGCCATCGGTTATGCCTCTCTGTCTGCTGTGGAGGGGCAGGAGGGAATCAAGGCCATCTCCGTCAACGGGGTGGCCTGCTCGGAGGAGACCGTTCTGGACGGCAGCTATGCCATTCAGCGTCCCTTCCTGCTGGTCACCAAGGAGGGGACAGCCCTGTCTGAAGCGGCCCAGGCCTTCTTTGACTACGCAACCTCCACAGCCGCCAGCGACCTGATCCGCAACGCTGGCGCGGTGCCCGTGGCAAAGTAAGCACGAAACAACCGTCAAAGGGGCGCGGCCTTCTGCCCCGAGGGGGAGAGGCTGCGCCCCCTTTCCGTTGCGATTCCATTGGCAAGAGAAGGAGTTTCCTATGGAAAAAACATGGAACGATTCCGGCCGGATAACCCCCAGAAGGGCCGGCCGGACCAAGGAAGAGTCCCCCAGGGGAAACAAGGCCAAGGGGGCGCTGGAGGGCCTCATGCATCTGGTGTTTCTGGTGTGCGGCATTGTGGCGGTGGCCTTTGTGCTGCTGATCAGCGTGTATTTGATCCTGTCCGGGGTGCCTGCCATCCGGGAAATCGGGCTGGTGGACTTTCTGCTGGGGAAGACCTGGGCGCCTACGGCGGCAGAGCCGTCCTATGGCATTTTGCCCTTTATTTTGACCTCTGTCTACGGCACCGCTGGGGCTGTGGTTGTGGGGGTGCCTGTGGGCCTGATGACGGCCATTTACCTGTCCAAGGTGGCAAACCCCCGCATGGCCGCGGTGATCCACACCGCAGTGGAGCTGCTGGCGGGCATCCCCTCTGTGGTCTATGGCCTGGTGGGCATGATTATCCTGGTGCCGGGGATTCAGCGGGTCTTTGGCCTGGCCTCCGGAGCCTGTCTGCTGGCAGCCATTCTGGTGCTGGCGATTATGATTCTGCCCTCGATCATCAGCGTCTCTGAAACCGCGCTGCGGGCTGTGCCCCAGGAGTATGAGCAGGCCTCCCTGGCTCTGGGAGCCACCCACCTGGAGACTGTCTTTCGGGTCTCGCTCCCTGCCGCCCGCAGCGGAGTGGCCACGGCAGTTGTGCTGGGCGTGGGACGGGCCATTGGAGAGGCCATGGCCATTATCATGGTGGCAGGCAACGTGCCCAACCTGCCGGGGCTGTTTACCTCGGTGCGGTTTCTCACCACAGCCATCGCCTCGGAGATGTCCTATGCCTCGGTGGGCAGCCTGCAGCGGCAGGCCCTATTCTCCATTGGCCTGGTGCTCTTCCTGTTCATTATGCTCATCAACGTCTTCCTGAACGTCTGCGTGAAAAGAAAGAAGGAGAAGTGACATGCATACCCTCTCACCCCGCCGAAAGGCCTATGACCGGGGCCTGCGCGGTCTGCTCTACCTCTGCGCGGGGGTTACCTGCGGGCTGCTGATCTTTCTGATCGGCTACATCTTTTACCGGGGGCTGGGCAACATCAGCTGGGAGCTGCTGACCACCCAGACCAGTTACATCAAAGACACCATCGGCATTCTGCCCAACTTCCTCAACACCCTGTATATCATCCTTCTGGCCATGGTCATCGTCCTGCCCCTGGGGGTAGGGGCGGCCATTTACCTGACGGAGTATGCCGGCAACCGGAAACTGGTGGCCATCATCGAGTTTGCCACTGAGACCCTCACGGGCATCCCCTCCATCCTCTTTGGCCTGGTGGGCATGCTCTTTTTCCTCCAGCTGATGGGCCTGAAGGCCGGCATCCTGGCCGGGGGCCTGACCCTGGTGATTATGATCCTGCCCACCATCGTCCGCACCACCCAGGAGAGCCTGAAAACCGTGCCCCAGTCCTATCGGGAGGGGGCTCTGGCCCTGGGCTCGGGGAAATGGCACATGGTGCGCACGGTGGTCCTGCCCAATGCAGTGGATGGCATTGTCACCGGCTGTATTTTGGCCATTGGCCGGATTGTGGGGGAATCTGCTGCCCTGCTGTTCACGGCGGGGTTTGGGTTGGAGCTGAACAACTTTTTCACCTCCCTCCAGGCCTCCTCTGCCACCTTAACGGTGGCCCTGTATGTCTATGCCAACGAGCGGGGGCAGACCGGGGTGGCCTTTGCCATCGCCGCTGTGCTGATGCTTCTGGTGCTCTTAATTAACTTCGCCGCCTCGCTGGCAGGCAAAAAACTCAAAGGAAAGGCGGGCTGACCAATGTCAACCGATATTATGACCACGAAGTCCCTGAACCTGTGGTATGGCACCGACGGCAAATCCCGTGCCAATGACCGGGGGCACCATGCCCTGAAGGAGATCAACGTGGCCATTCCCGCCCACCAGATCACCGCCCTCATCGGCCCCTCAGGCTGTGGGAAATCCACGTTTTTGAAGACCCTCAACCGGATGAACGACCTGGTGCCTGGGGTCCATATTGAGGGAGAGGTCTGCTTTGCCGGGCAGAACATCTTTGACAAAGAACTGGACCCCACCTGGCTGCGCAAGCAGGTGGGCATGGTCTTCCAGAAGGCCAATCCCTTCCCCCTATCCATCTATGACAACGTGGCCTATGGGCCCCGGACCCATGGCATCCGCAACCGGGGGGAACTGGACGGCATTGTGGAAAAATCCCTGCGGGACGCGGCCATCTGGGACGAGGTGAAGGACCGGCTGAAAAAAAGCGCTCTGGGCCTTTCCGGCGGACAGCAGCAGCGGCTGTGCATTGCCCGGGCCCTGGCCAACCAGCCGGAAGTGCTGCTGATGGACGAGTCCACCTCGGCCCTGGACCCCATTTCCACGGCGAAAATTGAGGATCTGGTGATGGAGCTAAAGGAGGCTTACACGGTCGTTATGGTCACCCACAACATGCAGCAAGCCGTCCGGGTATCGGATAAGACCGCTTTTTTCCTTTTGGGGGAGCTGGTGGAGTTTGGGGACACCGACAAGCTCTTCTCTATGCCCAAGGATAAGCGGACGGAGGAATACATCACGGGGAGGTTTGGATGATGCGGGAGAAATACAAGCAGCAGCTGGAGACCATGTACCGCCAGATGGTGGTTATGGGGAGCCTGTGCCAGCAGGCCATCGGGGCGGCAGTGAGCGCCCTGGGCCAGGGCACGGGGGAAGACCCATCGAGGGAGGCCAGCGTGTTTGCCCTGGAGGGGGAGATTGACGAGCTGGAGCGGGAGATTGAAACCCTGTGCACGAAGCTTCTGCTGCGGCAGCAGCCGGTGGCCACAGATTTGCGCCGGATCACTGCCGCCCTGAAAATGATTACCGACCTGGAGCGCATTGGTGACCAAGCTGCAGACATTGCCGAGCTGGCCGGCTTCCTTCGCAAAGGTGGGCAGCACAAGCACCTGGAACAGATGGCCGGGGAAGTCATTGGCATGGTCAACCGGAGTGTGGAGTCCTTTGTTCAGCTGGACCTGGAACAGGCCCGGCAGGTCATCGCCTATGACGATGTGGTGGACCGGTGGTTTGACCAGATAAAAAAAGATTTAATCCAACAGATCGCCGCTGACAGTGCCGCCGGAGAAGAGCTGCTGGACGTGTTTCTGGTGGCCAAATATCTTGAGCGCATTGGAGACCACGCCACCAACCTGGCCGAGTGGGTGGAATACGCCGTCACGGGGGTCCGCTCCCAAGAGGGACACTAACCCAAGAGTACAGAGCGGAGAAAAGACGGGGCGTGACTTAACCAAGATTTAACCCTTTTTTGGTTTTTCTTTTTACCAGAAATCAATACACTTTCTTATAGGCGATAGCATCAGAAAGACAGGGAAAAAAGAAGACGTAAAGAGGGTTACACTATGGATTTATTTGACGGCTTGACTTTAATCGGGGGACTCAGCCTGTTTCTGTTCGGCATGAACCTGATGGGTGCCTCCTTAGAAAAGCGGGCGGGAGGCAGCTTAAAGACCCTGTTGGGTAAGCTGACCTCCCGTAAACTGCTTGGGTTCCTTACGGGGTTGGGGGTTACGGCAGTGATCCAGAGCTCCTCGGCCACAACGGTGATGGTGGTGGGCTTTGTGAACTCTGGCCTGCTGTCTCTGAAACAGGCCATCCATGTGATTATGGGTGCCAACGTGGGCACCACGGTGACCGCCTGGATTTTGAGCCTGACGGGGCTGGACAGCGGGAATTTCTTTGTCCAGCTGTTGAAGCCGACTTCTTTTACCCCGGTGCTGGCGCTCGTCGGCGTGATTCTCACCATGGCGGGGGGCAGCAACAAGAAAAAAGATGCGGGGATGATCCTGCTGGGGTTCGCGGTGCTGATGTTTGGCATGGACACCATGAGCGGTGCGGTGTCCGGCTTAAAAGACGTGCCTGCGTTCCAAAATTTGCTGCTCCTGTTTACAAACCCTGTTTTGGGCGTTTTGGCGGGTGCGGCGCTCACAGCAATCATCCAGAGCTCTTCGGCTTCAGTGGGCATTTTGCAGGCCCTGTCGGCCACAGGGCAGGTGACCTATGGGGCGGCTATCCCCATTATCATGGGCCAAAACATTGGCACCTGTGTCACGGCCATGATCTCTTCCGTGGGGGCCAACAAGAACGCCAAGCGGGCGGCCACAGTGCACCTGCTTTTTAACCTTGTGGGCACAGGGGTGTGGCTGATGGTGTTTTATGGGGTCCATGCTGTGGTCCAGTTTTCCTTTGTGGCCAGCTCCATTGACCAGCTGGGCATTGCTGTGGTTCACACGGCCTTTAACCTGCTGTGCACCATGCTCCTCTTCCCCTTTTCGGGGCTGCTGGAGAAGATGGCCTGCCGCCTGGTACCCGATGCCAAAGCCCCGGAGAGAATTCAGATCTTGGACGAGCGGCTGTTGGCCACGCCCTCTGTGGCCATTGGCCGCTGCCAAGAGGTGGCGGAAACCATGGCTCGCGTCTCCATGGACGCGCTAAAAGCCAGCTGTCAGCTGTTGGTGACCTATGATCCCAAAACAGCCCAAGCGGTGCGGGAGAGCGAGGGAGAAGCCGACCAGTATGAGGACATGCTGGGGACCTATCTGGTAAAGCTGGGGCAGGCAAACCTCAGCGCGGCTGATAGCCGGATGACCGCCAAACTCCTTCACCTGATTGGGGATTTTGAGCGGATCTCTGACCACGCGGTGAACCTGGTGGAGTCGGCAGAGGAGATAACGCATAAGGGCCTGCGCTTTTCGGTTCCGGCCCAGCGGGAGCTGGCCGTTCTCACCGCCGCTGTGGGAGAGATTATGGATTTGGCTCTGGAGGCCTTTCTCCAAGATGACCTCACCCTGGCGGCCCAGGTGGAACCGCTGGAACAGGTGGTGGACACCTTGAAGGAGCAGCTGCGTACCCGCCATATCCTCCGCTTGCAGCGGGGAGAGTGCACCATTGAGTTGGGGTTTGTGTGGTCGGATCTGCTCACCAGCTTGGAGCGGGTGGCTGACCACTGCTCCAATATTGCCGGGTGCGTGATCGAGATGGCCCACGATAGCTTAGGGGTTCACGAGTATCTGGATGGAGTCAAGGCCGGTGGGCCGAGTTTCCAGCGTGCTTATAAGGCCTACGCAGAGAAATATGCTTTGGTGGGATGAGCGCGCATAGGATATCCTAGCAGGGTGAGGTTTGCGGTGGAAAATTCTGTAGGTTGTTCATAAATTCCGGCTTCCACCGGGGCCGTGGGCCCCACTGGCCCTGTTGGCCCTGCTGGTCGCACCGGCGCCACTGGTGCAACGGGTGCCCCTGGCAGAGTAGGCCCGACCGGGCCCACCGGAGCAACTGGTGCAGCCGGAACCCCCGGCGTGGCTGGTCCCACTGGTCCTACCGGAGCAAAGGGCGCCACTGGGGCAACCGGTGCGGCCGGAGCCCCCGGCATGGCCGGCCCCACTGGTCCTACCGGAGCAAAGGGCGCCACTGGGGCAACTGGTGCAGTCGGAGCTCCCGGTGTGGCCGGCCCCACTGGCCCTACCGGAGCGAGGGGCGCTACTGGGGCAACTGGTGCGGCTGGAACCCCCGGCGTGGCCGGCCCGACCGGTCCCACTGGTGCGACTGGCGCTACAGGCGCCACTGGTGCGGCTGGTGCCGCTGGCGTGACTGGTGCCACCGGTCCTACCGGTGCAGCTGGTGCTGCTGGCGCGACCGGCGCAACCGGTCCTACTGGTGCAGCTGGTGCTGACGGCGTCACAGGCCCGACTGGTCCTACTGGTGCGGCTGGTGCTGTTGGCGCGACCGGCGCAACTGGTCCCACCGGTGCGGCTGGTGCCGCTGGTGTGACTGGTGCCACGGGCCCCACTGGTGCCGCTGGCGCGACCGGTGCGACGGGTCCCACCGGTGTGGCTGGTGCCGCTGGCGTGACTGGCGCCACCGGTCCTACCGGTGCAGATGGTGCCACCGGCCCCACCGGCGCAGACGGTGCCAACGGCGCGACTGGTGCCACCGGTCCTACCGGCGCAGATGGTGCAACCGGTGCAACCGGCCCCACCGGCGCAGACGGTGCCAACGGTGCTACAGGCCCGACTGGCGCCACCGGTGCTGCTGGTGCGACTGGTGCCACGGGCCCCACTGGTCCGACCGGGCCCACAGGCACGGCGGATACCCTGTCGGTGGGAACCACCACGACGGGGGACCCTGGGACGGAGGCGTTTGTCACAGATTCGACGGGGGCTCCGGCGCACACCTTCGATTTTGTCATTCCCCGCGGCGCCGACGGTGCTGACGGGGCCACGGGTCCCACTGGCCCTGTAGGTCCCACTGGCGCCACCGGTCCCACCGGTGCTACAGGCCCTATGGGCCCACGAGGCGTGACGGGTGCAACCGGCGCCACTGGACCGAAGGGAACCTGTGAGTGCTCTTGCCGGTCCAGAGGTGAGATGGCGCTCAATGGAGGCATGGAGACCTTTACCGATGAAGTTCCCTCGGGATGGACTGCAGTGGATAAGCGGCTGGTATCTAAGGTCGGCCAGCAGGGGAGAGTCCACTCTGGCGATTGGGCAGTCCATTTGGAGGACGGCGCTATCCTTCGACAGGATGTGGATGCTGAGGCCGGCTGTTTCCATCAGCTGTCCTTCTTTGCCAGAGGCGAGGGCAGCCAGGTGGGGGTGACGGCTCGGGTCATCTATTTGAATGCCCAGAATCAGCCCACGCAAGGTCTGCTCATCCGGGTGAGAAAGCAGGACATGGTGAACAGCAACCGGGTGTTTGCGCACTATCAAGGGATCACCATTGCCGCGCCTGTTGGCACGGTGAAGGCGCGGATTGAATTTTCTGTTAGCGCAGATGGGGGACAGGGAATGGACCTGGATGATGTGTCCTTCTCGGTGAACTAAACTTGCGCCGGACACGAAAAACGAAATCCTAGCAGCCATCGGGTGACCGAACCCACACAGAAGAAAAACAGAAAGCCCTCACGCCAGCGGCGTGAGGGCTTTCTCCCTGCTGCGGGTATCCGATCAAAGGAGGGGGAAACCATGGGTACCATTAGCCTTTGTATGATTGTAAAAAATGAGGAGGACGTTCTAGCTCGCTGCCTGGACAGCGTGCAGGACCTGGTGGATGAGCTGGTCATCGTGGACACGGGTTCCACCGATGCCACCCGGGCCATTGCCGCCCGATACACCGATAAGCTCTTTGATTTTCCCTGGAACGATGACTTTGCTGCGGCCCGAAACTTCGCCTTTGCCCAGGCCACCTGCGACTACTGCATGTGGCTGGACGCCGATGACGTGCTGGAGGAGCCCCACCGCCAGGCCTTTGCCCAGCTGAAGGAGACCCTGGGGCCAGGGATTGACGCGGTGATGATGCGGTACAACACGGGGTTCGATGACCAGGGAAATGTGACCTTCTCCTATTACCGGGAGCGCATTGTCAGAAACCATGGGGGAATGGTTTGGAGGGGGGCGGTCCACGAGGTCATTGAGACCAAAGGACAGGTCATCTATTCCGACTGTGCCGTGAACCACCGAAAGCTCCACCCCTCGGATCCAGACCGAAACCTTCGAATTTTTGAGAAGCTCCTAGCCGGCGGCGCGGTGCTGGACCCTCGGCAGCAATTTTATTATGGGCGGGAGCTTTACTACCACCAGCAGTATGAGCGGGCCCTGTCGGTTTTCGAGGGATTTTTGCATCAGGAGGAAGGCTGGGTAGAGAACCAGATTGAGGCCTGTGCTTTTTGCGCCCAGTGCCTTTACGCCCTGGGCCGGGAGGAGGAGGCCCTTCGGGCCCTGCTGCGAAGCTTTGTTTATGACCAACCCCGGGCAGAGCTGTGCTGCGAAATTGGCCGCCACTTTTTTGACCGCAAGCGGGATCAGCAAGCGGTCTACTGGTATCAGCAGGCGCTGGCGTGCCCGCGGGTGGATACCCGGGGCGGGTTTGTCTCGCCGGACGCCTATGGCTATCTGCCCTGCATTCAGCTGTGCGTCTGCTACAGCCGGATGGGGCAGCGGGAGCTTTCCGTGGCCTACAACGAGCGAGCGGCCCAGTTTAAGCCGGACGCCCCGGCGGTGGCCTATAACCGGGCCTACTTTGCTGCCACGGCCCAGGAGAAGCCGGAGGGGGAACCATGAAGATTGTGGTCTATGCTATTTGCAAAGACGAGAGAAAATTTACAGACCGGTGGATGGCCTCTATGTCCGAGGCTGACCAGGTGTGCGTTCTGGACACCGGCTCCACCGACGGCACCCCCCAGCGCCTGGAGGAGCTGGGGGCGGCGGTGACGGTGGAGACCATCACTCCCTGGCGGTTTGATGTGGCCCGAAACCGTTCCCTGGCACTGGTCCCACTGGACGCCGACCTTTGTGTGTGCACTGATCTGGATGAGGTGTTCCAGCCGGGCTGGCGGAAGCTCTTAGAGGCTGCGTGGAGCCCTGAGGTGGATCAGTTGCTCTACCGCTACACTTGGAACTTCCTGCCGGACGGCCGGGAGGGGATGGTCTTCTGGTATGACAAAATCCACCGGCGCCAGGGCTGCCGGTGGGTGCACCCCGTCCATGAAGTTCTGCAGTTTGACGGTGGAGAACCCCGGCAGCGCTATGTGGAGGGAGTCTGCCTGGAGCACCACGCCGACTGGAGCAAAAGCCGGGGGCAGTACCTGTCCCTGCTGGAGCTGGCAGTGGAGGAGGCCCCTGAGGACGACCGCAATGTCCATTATCTGGGCCGGGAGTATTTTTTCTACCAGCGGTGGGAGGAGAGCATTGCCATGCTCAAACGGCATTTGGCACTGCCCACCGCCACCTGGGCCGATGAGCGATGCGCCTCCATGCGCCTGCTGGCGAAAAACTATTTGGCCCTGGAGATGGCAGGGGAGGCCGAGCGCTGGCTCCTGCGGGCGGTGGGGGAGGCGCCCCACCTGCGGGAGCCCTGGCTGGATCTGGCGGAGTTGGCCTGCCAGCAGGAGGACTGGCACGGGGTCCTTTGGGCCACAGGCCGGGCCCTGGCCATTGACCAACGTCCCCGGACCTACATCAGTGAGGCGGCCTCCTGGGGAGAGCGCCCCTGGGACTTGGCCAGCTTGGGGTATTTCTATACCGGGCAATATGAGCAGGCCCTGGAGGCTGTCCAGAAAGCCCTGGCGCTGGCCCCTGGGGATGTGCGGCTGCAAAAGAATGGCCAGATGATGAAGGAAGCGGTGGCCCTTGAGACATGACAGGCCCCCGTCAAACAAAGAAAACCCGCTCCCTGCTTTGGCAGGGAGCGGGTTGCTGTAGAAATCACTTAGAATTCTGCGCTGCCCACAGTTCTGGGGTGGGGCAGAACGTCGCGGATGTTGGCGATGCCGGTGAGGTACATGACCATCCGCTCAAAG
Organism: Evtepia sp.; assembly: GCA_048184675.1. Classification (GTDB taxonomy): domain Bacteria; phylum Bacillota; class Clostridia; order Oscillospirales; family Oscillospiraceae; genus Evtepia. The sequence continues at coordinate 31,999 of DBEYYM010000095.1, forward strand.
CCCAGGCCAAAGCCGGCGTGCTGGCAGGAGCCATAGCGGCGCAGGTCCAGGTACCACCAGTAGTCCTCGGGGTTCATGCCCAGCTCTTTGATGCGAGCCTCCAGCACGTCCAAGCGCTCCTCACGCTGGCTGCCGCCGATGATTTCACCGATGCCGGGCACCAGGCAGTCGGTGGCGGCCACGGTTTTGCCGTCGTCGTTGAGGCGCATATAGAAGGCCTTGATCTCCTTGGGGTAGTCGGTGACGAAGACAGGGCGTTTGTAGACCTGCTCGGTCAGGAAGCGCTCGTGCTCGGTCTGCAGGTCAGTGCCCCACTCTACCTTGAAGTCGAACTTGTCGTTGTTCTTCTTCAGAATCTCCACCGCTTCGGTGTAGGTCACCCGGCCGAAGTCAGAGTTGGCCACGTGCTGCAGACGCTCCAGCAGGCCCTTATCCACGAAGGAGTTGAAGAAGTCCATCTCCTGGGGGCAGCGCTCCAGAACGGTGCGGATCACATACTTAATCATAGCCTCGGCCACGTCCATGTCGCCAGCCAGGTCACAGAAGGCCATTTCGGGTTCGATCATCCAGAACTCAGCGGCGTGGCGCTGGGTGTTGGAGTTCTCGGCCCGGAAGGTGGGGCCAAAGGTGTAGACATTGCCGAAGGCCATGGCGAAGTTCTCAGCGTTGAGCTGGCCAGAGACGGTGAGGCTGGCGGGCTTGCCAAAGAAGTCTTGGCTGTAGTCAATCTGGCCGTTCTCCAGGCGAGGGGCGTTATCGGGATCCAAGGTGGTCACCCGGAACATTTCGCCGGCCCCCTCGCAGTCAGAGGCGGTGATGATGGGGGTGTGGACATAGACAAAGCCCCGGTTCTGGAAGAACTCATGGATGGCGAAGGCGGCCACAGACCGCACCCGGAAGGCGGCGGAGAAAAGGTTGGTCCGGGGGCGCAGGTGGGCCACCGTGCGCAGAAACTCCACTCCGTGGCGCTTCTTTTGCAGGGGGTACTCGGGGGCGGAGGGGCCTTCCACCCGGATGGAAGAGGCTTTGATCTCCAGGGGCTGCTTGGCTTGCGGGGTGAGGACCACCGTGCCGTGGACCTCCAGGGCGGCGCCCACGTTCTGCTTGGCGATTTCCTTGTAGTTATTCAGGGTGCCGTCCTCAAACACCACCTGGATGCTCTTGAAGCAAGAGCCGTCGTTGAGCTCGATAAAACCGAAGTTTTTCATATCGCGGATGGTGCGGGTCCAGCCGCAGACGGTCACTTCCTGGCCGCCAAAGTCTTCCATGTCCGCAAAAATGCGGGCGATTTCTGTCCGTTTCATTGTGATGTCGTCCTTTCAACCGATAGGGGATCGGTATACATATCGTTAAAAATACATTATAGCCATCTGGGCAGCGGATTGCAAGACGTATCTTTTTTTGCCGCCTGCTTAGTTTGGGAGAATCTGCCTTAGGAACCTGTGCTTTCATAGTTTCCAAAGGTAATCCCCTGTTCTGTTTTCCATTCTGCGTTGCCATTGGCTGAGCGGCCCAGAACAAAAGCAGCCGCGCCAGAGGGTGTTTTGAAGGGGATGTTTTTGGAAAGTGTCATTTTCTCGTCTATGATCTGGGCATACTGTTCCCTTGCGCTCAGAGCGCTGTTGGGACAAGAGGGAAAGGGATCCCTGCGGATGACGCTTCCAGCCAGGACGATAAACCCCTCTGCTGTTTGCACAGCGCACGCATTGGCCCCCCGTTTTTTGATAAAAAAGGGCGGGTTCATGGGGGCGGTGGGGTCTTCACTGCCCTCGTCCTTTGCCGCTGGGAGGATAAGGGGTTCAAAAACCTTGTGCCCCAGCACACCCATAATGATCTTGGCATATGCAATAAACTCTTCTAATTCGCTTTCCTTCTCTTCGGTCACATTCCCTTGGGTGGGGTCATTTCCGTTTTTTACGACATACCGGTGGGCATCATTTGCCATTGCACAAAAACGATGTTCTAAATAACTGATCTCTGTTGGACCAAAGGAGTTATTCGAGGTTGTGAAAACCACGGCCTCTGACCAGTAATCTTTGTCAGGATTTTTTCTGTGCTCTTGCAGGCGGTATAAAATACCCTCTCCATTTTTTCGAGCGCCTGCTTGGCCGACATAGACAACTTGCTCTGCGGTTTCATCGGATACGCCAAACAAAAAGTAGATGCCGCTTTGCTTTAGATCATTCCGCTCTTTGCATAGATCCAGGTCAACCCGGGGGATGCGATAGGCCACCCCGGTCCAATTTGCCAGGGTGCATTTTATCCTTCCGCTGGCCGTTCCGTCCATGAGAAAGAGATTGATATTTTTTCCGTGGGCTGCCATTTACGTCACCTCCCGTGTGGGGCATGCTGGGCGAAAAGCTGAAGAGGAAAGGGGTTACTGCTCAGCCACCACATCACCGTGTTCGATGTGATAGGCGATGCGCTGGATGATCATCATAAGGGCCACCAGGTTTTTGCCCCCCTCGGGGACGATGACGTCAGCGTAGCGCTTGGAGGGCTCCACAAACTGCTCGTGCATGGGCTTGACGGTGGCCAGATACTGCTCCACCACCGAGTCCAGGCTGCGGCCCCGTTCCTTTACGTCTCGGAGGATCCGGCGGAGGATGCGCACGTCGGCGTCGGTGTCCACAAAGATCTTGATGTCCAGCAGGTCCCGGAGGGCCTTGTTTTCGAAAATGAGGATGCCCTCCACAATGATGACCTTATTGGGCTTGAGCTCCTTGGTTTCCTCAGTGCGGTCGTGGATGGAGTAGTCGTAGACAGGACAGTGGATCACCTTTCCATTCCGCAAGTCCTGGAGATCCTGAATCATCCGGTCTGTGTCAAAGGAGGCCGGGTGGTCATAGTTGAGGGTTTGACGCTCCTCCAGGGTCAGGTCGTGGTGCTCTGCATAGTAATTGTCGTGGGGAAGGACGCTGATGTCCTCTCCAAACTGCTCGATGAGACGGTTGACTAACGTCGTTTTTCCAGAGCCGGTTCCACCGGCGATGCCGATGATTAAGGGTTTCATGGCGTGACCTCCTTAAGACATAAAACTTGAAATCCATTTCGCGGGGCGTCTCCATTTTGGAGTGGGAAGCCGGTGATTACTCCTCTTCCTCATTTCTCTCGTTAAACTCTGTCAGCACCAGCTGCGGGTTGTGGTCGGAAACCCACTTGATGGACCAGAAGGAGGAGAAGAGCAGCAGCTTGTTGCCCTTATAGTCCTCCACCAGCTTGGTGTCGTTGCCCAGGATCAGGTCGGTCTCATGGAACTCCACAGGCTCCTTGATCCACCGCAGGTATTCATAGGGCAGGGTGTCCATGCGGAGCTCCACGTTGTACTCGCTGCGCAGGCGGTACTGGAAGACGTCAAACTGCAGGGTGCCCACCACGCCCACGATGACCTCCTCCATGCCGGTGTAGGGGATTTTGAAGATCTGAATGGCGCCCTCCAGGGCGATCTGCTCGGCCCCCTTGAGGAACTGCTTGCGCTTCATGGTGTCCACCGGCCGCACCCGGGCGAAGTGCTCGGGGGCAAAGGTGGGGATGGGGTCAAAGCGGAACTTCTTGCCGGGGGAGCAGAGGGTGTC
>DBEYYM010000096.1:0-9188 GCA_048184675.1 Evtepia sp.
CCCCTGGACCCCCCTTCTCTAGTGGGGCTGGCCCTTCGGGCTGTACCGTTGGTTGGTAGCAGGCCTGCGGCCCAAGCGCGGCAGGTGGGATGCGTGCGCGCCTGCCGGCTCGGCGCGCAGGGGTTGTGGGTGTGACACTTCGGGTAAGGCGTGAGTATGTCTTTCTTCACATTACAAAATCTTCAACCGCCTGTTCTCTCCTGATACAAAGCATCGAAAAGTAGAAAAATATGGTTGCAGTCTTTCACCCTCTCCCAGCAGTCTTCCAAAAACTGCCCCAGCCCGCCTAGCTGGTGGGCGGGCCCGTAGAGCCTAGAGGGTCAGGGCCGCAGGCCAGTCAATCCCGTTAGGACCCCCAACCAAAAGGATCTCAATACCTGGAGATTGGGGGTCCAGGGGGAAAGAACCTCTTTCCCCCGGTCTTCTTTCCCCCATTTCTTTGAAAGAAATGGGGCCCCAGCCGGGTAGGCTGCCCGCCCGGCGAGGGCATACCACGGCGCAGTGTGCGCCGACAACGGTACCCGGCCCACAGGGCCGGACCACCTAGTGACAGGGCACGGGCCCCCCCACGTGTCAGGGATACACCCTCACCCCTCAATCCCAAATGCTCTGCGGAGGGCAGCATAAGTCAGCTCATAAGCCCGCTGACTATACTCCGCCTCTGGCACACTCAGCTCAAAGCAGTGGTAGCACCCAGGAAACACATGGTACTCCACCTCCACCCCTGCAGCCATCATCCGGCTCCAGTAGGCGATGTTTTCATCCCGGCCAGGATCCAGCTGGCCGATGAACGAGAAGAGAGGGGGCAGCCCGCTCAGGTTCTTGGCCTGGGCGGGGGACTCGTATTCCGTGGGCAGGCGGCCGGGAACTAGAACCTTGTCCCAGGACTTCTCACAGTTATCCCGGCACCAGACCTTGGGGTCGGTGATCTCCTGGGCAGAGAAGGTGTCCATGGTGTAGTCCAGCTCGGCGTAAAGGGGGACCTGGAGGCAGAGTTTGGGGCCCTTTCGGTCCCGGGCCAGCAGGGCCACAGCGGCGGCCAGGTTTCCCCCGGCAGACAGGCCGGCCACTGCCAGGCGGTTGGGGTCAATGCCCAGCTCGCCGCTGTTTTCATGAGCCCAGAGTAGGGCGGCATAGCAATCCTCTAAGGGGGCGGGCATCTTCCACTGGGGGGCCAGGCGATACTCCACGGAGATCACCATGCAGCCCACGTTTTTCACATACCGCTGGCAGAGGGCTTCCTGGCGGTAGACACTGCCGAAAAGGAAGCCGCCGCCGTGGTAGAAAAACACACAGGGCAGAGCCTGGCCGTCCTGCTGGCGGGGAGCATAGAGGCGGATTTTCACTTCAGGGGCGCCAGCGGGGCCGGGAATGGTCCGGTCCCAGGCCATCACCTGGGGGTCCTCCTTCAGGTTGGCCAGCTCGGCAGCGTTGCACTTGGCCACAAACTCTTCCAAGTGGTCAAAATCAAAGCCAGCAGAGGCATCGTACCAGTCTCGCAGCTGGGGGTGAATACGGTCACGGAATGTCATAAGGATTCCTCCTTCATAGAAAAAACGGCGGTGGAGCATAGTTCTCCCCCGCCGTTTCTTGGTCAATAGGCGTGCTTGCCCCGAGAGAAGGCCACCACCGTGCGGCGGTTGGGCTCGGTTCCCGTGGAATAGGTGATGACGTCGGGATAGTCCTGAAGGGTTTCGTGGATCACATGGCGCTCGTAGGCGTTCATGGGCTCCAGGGTGATGTTCCGACGGTATTTGACCACCTTGGCGGCTACCTTGTTGGCCAAACGCTTGAGGGATTCCTCCCGCTTGGCCCGGTAATTCTCCGCGTCAATGTGGATGCGCACCCGGTGGGTGCGGCCCCGGTTGACGGCATAGTTGGTCAGCTGCTGGATGGCGTCCAGGGTTTCGCCCCGGTGGCCGATGAGGGCACCCAGCTTGGGGCCTTCCAGGGTCACCAGGATGCCATTTTCTGCCTTGGGGGCAATGACAATCTCTGCCTCCACGCCCATGTGGGCCAGCAGGCCCGACAGGAAGGTGCGGATACGCTCCTCCAGGTCATTTCCCTTGGCAGGGGCGGCGGGAGCAGGTTCTTCGGTCTGGGCCGGGGCCGCCTGGGGGGCAGGGGGTTCCTGCTTGGGGGCCTGGGCCGGTTCCGGCTTGGGTTGGGGGGCAGGGGGGGCAGCGAAGAGCTCCTCTGCCGGGGGGGCGGCGGGCTCATCGGGAACCTCGTAGGTGACCTTCACCTTAGCCGGAGAGCTGCCAAAGCCCAGAAATCCGTTTCTGGCCCGTTCCAGGACCTCTACGGAAACGCTGTCCCGGTCCAGACCCAGCTGGGCCAGGGCGTTCTGAATGGCAGCATCTTCCGATCTGCCTGTGGCTTCAATCCATTTCAACATAAGGCTCGTCTCTCCTTATTCTTCAGTATCCTCGTTGGGCTCTTCCAGGAAGGACTCCTCCACAAAGCCCTCTTCCTCCTCCTCCTCCGGGGCGGCCTGGGCCGGCTGGGGGACGGGCTGGCTGCTCTGGGGGATGGGGGTCTCTGGCAGGGGAGCCTGGGTTTCGGCCTCTTTGGTCTCGGCCTGGGCAGGGGCAGAGTTGGGCTTTTTGCCCTTATTCTTCTTGCTCTGCTTGCCCTTTTCCTTGGCGGCCTTTTCCTCTTCTGCTAAGCGCTGGGCCTCTCGCTCGGCCCGCTTGGCGGCCTTATTGGGGTCCTCATAGGGGAAGGAGGGGTAACGCTCAGGGTCATAGGTGCGGCCCCGGGCATAGGCGCGGATGCCCTCCCGGCTGGCGGTGACCAGGCTCTTATTCAGCTTGCGCTCCATTTGGATGCGGCGCATTTCTTCTGCGGCCTTTTTCTTGGCTTCTTTTTGGGCCAGCTTTTCCTGCTTGACCCGTTCCTTTTCCTGCTCCCTTCGCTGGGCTTTTTCCTTTTCTTGCTTGGCCAGGAACTTCCGCAGGAAGGGGATGTTCAGCAGCTCAGACAGCATGGCAAAGATGCTGTTGGCGATCCAGTACACGCCCAGAGCGCCGGGGAGGGTGAAGCAGATCCACAGGGAGAAAATGGGCATCATCAGCATGGTGGACCGGGTGGTCTGGTCCATGGGCTTTTGGGTGCCGGTGATGTAGCCGTTGATCTTGGTGGTCATCAGAGAGGTGAGCAAGCTCAGCACGGCGGAGATCACAGGGATGAGCCACAGGGCAAAAGCAGCGCCCACATCGTCGGCCTTCCAGAACATAAAGGAAGGGGTGTTGGACAGGTTGATCCCCAGGAAGGTAAAGTCGATGTGAGGCATGTTGGACAGCTCAGGCACCGCGGCCACAACCTTATCATGGTTCAGGAAGATATCCTGGGCCAGGGAGAGCTGTTGGTTTTTGTAGTTGAGGACTTCTCCCCGCAGGAGATTGGAGACCACGTTAAACTGATCCTCCGTCATGCCCAGCAGATAGGTCAGGGGCTGACGGATGATGGCGTAAATGACCATCAAAAAGGGCATGGGAAGCAGGGACCAGAGACAGCCGGCGGAGGGCTTGACCCCTTCCTCGTCATAGAGCTTTTGGAGCTCCTCGCTGTATTTCTGCCGGTCCCGGATGTACTTTTGCTGCAATTCCTTCTGCTTATCCGCCAGGCTGCTCATGGAGAGCATGCTCTTGCGCCCCTTCAGGAAGATGGGGAACATAACCAAACGGATCACCATGCAGAACAGGATAATGGACAGGCCATAGCTGCCGGTGATATCGTAAAACAGCAAAACCAATTTGGCAAATGGGGTTAAAATAATACTCATTGCAGCGCCTCCAGGTTTGATGGATGCCGCCGGTGGGCGGCAGGGGAAAGAAGGGGTTTGGCTCAGGGAACGGGATCATACTCGATGCCCTTTTGGCGATGAAAGGGATTACACCGGAGAATTCGGCGCAAAGCAAGCCAGCCCCCTTTGAGCGCGCCGTATTTCTCCACGGCCTCCAGGGCGTAAGCCGAGCAGGTGGGAATGAACCGGCAGCATGGGGGGCGGGTCGGGGAGATGAATTTCCGGTAAAACCGGATCATCCAGAGCAAAACCGCCTTCATGGCTCCTTCCTCTCTGGGCCAGGGCCTTTGGGACGAAGGAGCTGGAGCTTTTTTGCCAAGCGGAGAAAATCCCGCTCCAGCTGGGTATACCGGCTATGGACCGCGCGGACCCGGGCCACGACGACAATATCGTAGCCAGGGAGGAGCTCGTCCTCATGGAGGCGATAGATCTCCCGCAGACGGCGGCGGACCTTGTTTCGGACCACGGCGTGGCCCAATTTGGTCCCCGTGGTCAGGCCAAGACGGTTCTCTGGCCGGCCAGTTTTCCGGCAGTAGAGAACCATGGTGGGGGCCACCGCGCTCTTACCCTTGGCATAGAGGCGGCGGAAGACTCGGTTTTCCTTGAGGGAAACGGTATACTTCACGGTGGTTTTCTCCTTGCACCATTCAGAGCACATACGGGGAGACAGCGTTGCAGACTGTTCCACCCGAAGGGGGACCACAAAACCAAATGATGGTTTATTGGCTTTGCCAGGGAAAAAAGATTTCTCCCTTTGCGCGTGCCTGGCTTTGCCGGGCGCGGGCTAGACTGCAATTTCCCCAATTTGGGCGCCCAGACAAGGGGATCCCAAATTGTATTGTTAAATGGGGCGGTGGAATCCGATTCCCCGCCCCTTGTATGTACTCTTTATGCGGTTAACCTTGGCATTAGTGGGTCAGCCGGGCACGGCCTCTGGCACGACGACGAGCCAGGACCTTGCGCCCGTTGGCGGTGGACATGCGCTTGCGGAACCCGTGCTCCTTGGAGCGCTGACGCTTCTTGGGCTGATAGGTACGAACCATTCTGATACACCTCCTGTATCTATTTCCAGCGGGAAGACCCGCCAACCACAACGGCCGAATTGCCCCGGCCGCGGTCGTCAATGAAATACGCAACCACAAAAGGCCATGCTAAGCCATGATTACGTGAAGATTATTATAGCGGAAAAGAATCCCCCGTGTCAACCCAAATTTTTGCCCACTTTCCCCGGCTTTTTGGTCCCTTTGGGCCTTTGCCGCAAGATATTGTGGCGGAAAGAAGGGAAAAACCAAAACTTTGCGAAAAATTTTTTCTCCTGGGGGGCCGTTCGGTCCCTGTTTGTGGCCTTACCATTATAAAGATAAATGCCTGGGCCTGCTTGCCAAAAAAAAAGGAATCTGATATAATAAACTGATTTTTTATCGACAGTTGTCATGTGCGGCGAAACAGACCCATGGAAGGATGGGTCTCTTTCGCTGCGGACCCTTGAGATAGGGTAGCTTTTTGGAAAGAGAAGGAGGAAGCCCATGAACTCCGCCGCCGATATTTGGGAGCGCGTGCTCTCCCTGATGCAGCAGACCATGACCGAGACCACCATCACCACCTGGTTTTCCGACACAGAGCCGGTGGCTTTGGATGAAAACCGGTTTATTATCTACGTGCCCACCCAGTTTAAGCGGGATATCGTGGTCTCCCGGTATCTGGGGGACATTCAAAAGGCCTTATACGACCTGTTCTCCGCCGAACTGGAGGTGGTGGTCCTCAGCGAAGAGGAGAAGGAGAAGTACGGCAAGGCCGAGCCCGCCGCCCGGTTTTTGCCGGGCACGGAGGAGTACACCTTCGAGCGCTTCGTGGTGGGCAACTCCAACAAGCTGGCCCACGCCGCCGCCCTAGCGGTGGCCGAGCACCCGGCGGAAAACTACAACCCCCTTTTCATCCACGGGGAGTCCGGCCTGGGCAAAACCCACCTGCTCTATGCCATCGCCCATACCATCCACAAAAACCACCCCGATTACAAGATTGTCTATATCCGGGGGGAGGATTTCACCAATGAGCTCATCCGGGACATCCGAGCCGGGAAAAACCAGGAGTTTCGGGATAAGTACCGGTCGGCCGACGTCTTCCTCATGGACGACGTGCAGTTTATCGCCGGGCGAGACTCCACCCAGGAGGAGATGTTCCACACCTTTAACACCCTTTATGAGGACAAAAAGCAGATCGTCTTCACCGCCGACCGTCCCCCCAAGGAGATGCTCCGGCTGGAGGACCGTCTGAAAACCCGCTTTGAGTGGGGCCTGCTGGCGGATATCCAGCCCCCAGACTATGAAACCCGCATGGCCATCATCAAAAACAAGGCCATCCGCATGGGGGTGGAGCTGCCGGAAGAGGTTCTCATCTATGTGGCGGAAAACATCACCTCTAACGTGCGGCAGATTGAGGGAACCGTCAAGAAAATCCTTGCCTTCCGGGACCTTTTGGGCAGCAACGTGGACGCCAACTCCGTGACCCGGGCGGTGCGGGATATGTTTAAGGAGACCTCTGACATCCTGCCCACGGCGGAGGTCATCATTGAGGAAGTGGGAAAATTCTTTGACATTGACCCCAACGCCATCCGGGGGCAGGGACGGACCAAAGACACCTCCTGGGCCCGGCACATCGCCATTTATCTCATCCGGCACATGACCAAGCTCTCCCTGAAGGAGATCGGCAAGGAGTTTGACAACCGGGACCACACCACCATCCTCCACTCCATCGACCGGGTGGAGAAGCGGTGTAAAAGCGACCCGGAGACCAACGAGGTCATTAAAGATATCCGCTCTAACATCAACGAGCGGTATAGCTAAAAAATCCCTCTCCTCTCCCCATTTTTGAAAAGTTCCGGCAGGAAAAAACCAGCTTCTGCCGCCCCAAACAGCTTCCCCCAGCTTTCTCAATGATATCCACCGGATTTTGGGGATAAGTGGAAATTGCTGTGTGGACAAGTCGAACCTTTCCCCACAAAATGAAAATTTGCAAAAAATTGTCCACGCGGCTTGTTGGCAAAAACTTGCTGAAATTTCTGGGTTTTTTCGGGTTTTCCACAAAAAATTTCCCTACTACTACCACTACGACAATATATTCCTGTTCTCTCTAAAAGGGGAAAAACAGGCTTTCGAAAGAAACAGACGATTGGAGGTCTTACTATGAAGTTCAGCTGTGAAAAAGCCCTGCTGCAAAATGCAATCCTCATTGCTTCCCGGGCGGTCTCCCCGAAAAGCACCATTCCCGCTCTGGAAGGGCTTCTGCTGGAAGCCGAGGATTCCGGCACCGTTTTCCTTACAGGGTATAACCAAGAAACCGGCATCCGCTCTGCCATCCAGGCAGATGTGACGGAAGCCGGGTCCATGGTTCTCTCTGCCCGGCTCTTTGGAGAAATCGTTCGGAAAATGCCCGATGATGTCCTTTTGTTCCAGGAGGATCAGCTGAAAGTCCACATCGCCTGTGGAATGAGTGAATTTGACCTTATGGGCATCGACCCAGAAGACTTTCCGGAGCTGCCCACGGTGGAATACCAAAACTCCCTGTCCATCCCCGAGCAGACCCTGCGCTCCATGATTGGCCAGACCCTCTTCGCCGTCAGCGACGACGAAAGCCGGCCCATCCACACAGGCAGCCTGTTTGTGGTGGAGGAAGACAGCCTCACCATCGTGGCTGTGGACGGATTCCGTCTGGCTCTGCGCCGGGAAACCGTGGCTGAGAAAAACGGCAACTTTGAGTTCGTCGTTCCCGGGGCTTCCCTGGCAGAGGTGGAAAAAATCTGCCGGGAGACCGAGGACCTGGTGAGCGTCCACCAGGGAGCCCGGCACATCCTCTTCAAAATCGGCTCTACCATCCTCATTTCCCGCCGGCTGGAAGGGGAGTTTTTGGCCTGGCGCCAGGCCATCCCTCGGAACAACCCCATTAAGGTCACGGCGGATACCAAGCAGCTACTCTCCTGCATCGACCGGGTCTCCCTTATTGTCAGCGAGAAGCTGAAAAGCCCCCTGCGGTGCGTCATCAAGGATGGGGAAATCGACATGACCACCAAAACCGCCCTGGGCAACGCCCACGACTGCTGCCCGGTGGAGGGCAACGGCAATGATTTGGAGATCGGCTTCAACAACAAGTACATGATGGACGCGCTGAAGGCTGCGCCTAAGGACAAGGTGACCTTGGAGCTGTCTAGTCCGATTACGCCCTGTATTATCGTACCGGCGGAGGGGGAGGAGAACTTCCTGTTTATGGTGCTGCCGGTGCGGCTTAAAGCGGAGTTTTAAGGGTGGGGCGCGCTGCACCGTGGAGGGCTTGCCCTGTGGCTGGGTGAGCCGGCCCGGAGGGCCGGGAACTGGCAGTGGTCGCAGACCTGCGACGTAGGGGGGTTGCCCTTTGGGGTTGGGGTCGGCCCCAGGGCCGGTACCGGCGTCGGCGCACACTGCGCCGTGGGTTTTTGCGCCACCCGGCGCGGGGGCCCCATTTCTCTGGAGAAATGGGGGAAAGAGCACCAGGGGGAAGGAGTTTCCTCCCCCCTGGACCCCCCTTCTCTAGTGGGTGTTACCCTTCGGGCTGTACCGTGGCTTGGTGACGGGCCTGCGGCCCAAGCGCGTTAGGTGGGATGCGTGCGCGCCTGCCGGCTCGGCGCGCAGGGGGCGTGAGTGTGGCACTTCGGGAAAGGCGTGGTTATGTCTTTCTTCACATTACAAAATCTTCAACCGCCTGCTCTCTCCTGATACAGAGCATTGCAAAGTAGAAAAATATGGTTGCTGTCTTCCACCCTCTCCTTGCAGTCGTCCCCAAACTGCCCCAGCCCGCCTAGCTGGTGGGCGGGCCCGTAGAGCCTAGAGGATAAGGGCCGCAGGCCAGTCAATCCCGTTAGGACCCCCGACCCAAAGGGTCATAATACCCAGAGATTGGGGGTCCAGGGGGAAAGAAACTCTTTCCCCCTGGTGCTCTTTCCTCCATTTCTCCAGAGAAATGGAGCCCCCGCGCCGGGCGGCGCAAAAACCCACGGCGCAGGGTGCGCCGACGCCGGTACCGGCCCTGGGGCCGACCCCAAACCCCAAGGGTACGTCCCCCACGTCGCAGGCCTGCGACCACCTCTGGTTCCCGGCCCCCAGGGCCGGATCACCCACCCCCCCGGCGCAGGGTGCGCCGACGCCGGTACCGGCCCTGGGGCCGACCCCAACCCCAAACGGCAACCCCCCTACGTCGCAGGTCTGCGACCACTGCCAGTTCCCGGCCCTCCGGGCCGGCTCACCCAGCCACCGGGCAAGCCCTCCACGGTGCAGCGCGCCCCACCCTTAAAACTCCGCTTTAAGCCGCACCGGCAGCACCATAAACAGGAAGTTCTCCTCCCCCTCCGCCG
>DBEYYM010000097.1:0-11678 GCA_048184675.1 Evtepia sp.
CCACTAGAGAAGAGGGGTCCAGGGGGGAGGAAACTCCTTCCCCCTGGTCTTCTTTCCCCCATTTCTTCGAAAGAAATGGGGCCCCAGCCGGGTAGGCTGCCCGCCCGGCGAGGGCACCAGCGGTGCGGTTCGCACCACGGCTGGTACCCGGCCCTGGGGCCGGACCACCCACCCAAAGAGCACGGCCCCCACGCGGCAGGGCTGCCCCCACAAAAAAAGCCCCTGCCGCATCGGCAGAGGCAAACCCTCAAGTATTATGGTTCCAAAATCTGCGTCTCCACCCCCCTCCGCATGGCGTAGGCCAGGGTGTTTAGGGTGCCGCCCTGGGGGGTGCCGTCGTAGACTGCGATGAGCAGGCCCGACCGGTCCACCATGTATCGGTTGCGGCGGTGCATGCAGCCGGGGGAGTAGCTGTGCTGGACCACGGTCTCCAGGTCACACTGGTCCAGCAGGGCCAGACGGCGGGCTTGGTGGGCGGCGGGCCAGTGAGCGGCCTGGTCTTCGTAGGGAATGGCGGCCTCTAGGGTGACATCGGGGTGGGCTTGGCGCAGGGCCAGCACGGCCTCTCCAAAGTAGAGGTCCGCTCCCTGGGCCATGCCGCAGAGGAAGTGGCGGTACCCCTGGGCATAGGCCTCTTCCAGGGCCTGGGCCAGGGCGGCTTTCAGCGCCAGGCAGCGGGGGTGGGTTTCGTCCTCACCCCAGGGCAGACGAGGGGGCCGGTGGCCGGAAAAACAGCAGGTGGTCTCGGGGCCCATGGTCCCCCTCCTTTCTTGGCGAAGTGTCTTTTTCTTTATGGTATACCGGCTTTTGGGGAAAGTCAACGAAAAATCGGAGCAGGAGAGGGGTACTTCCGGGACAGCTGGAGAATTTTAGGGGTTGTATTTTCCAGGGAAGACGATATAATAGAGGCGACAACGAAATCACATGTCTTCAGGGCGGGGTGAAAGTCCCCACCGGCGGTATAGTCCGCGAGCCCTTTGGCCCCGGCCAAAGGTTGGCTGACCCGGCGCAATTCCGGGACCGACAGTGAAAGTCTGGATGGGAGAAGACGTGCTGGCACACCGGCTGTGTGGTGGGAAGGGGAAAGACCCCCGGGGTTTTTCGGCCCTTGCGCACCCCCAATTCGACCTGTTAGCACCTGGAAGACATTGGCCTTTCGGGTGTTTCATTTCGAGGTTGGGAGTGTTTTTTTATGCACGGAAGACAAGAAAAAATTCGGAAACTGGTGGTCATGGCCATGCTGGTGGCCATCTCTATTGTGCTGGTCTACCTCATCCACTTGCCCCTGATCCCTGCGGTGCCCTTTTTGGAGTATGACCCGGCGGATATCCCCATTCTCATCGGCGCCTTTGCCTATGGCCCCGCCGCTGGGATCCTGCTGACGGTGGTGACCTCTGTGATCCAGGGCCTGACGGTGAGCGCCGGCAGCGGCCTGTATGGCATCATCATGCACATCATCGCCACCTCTGTGCTGGTGCTGGTGGCCTCTGGGATCTATCGGAGAAAGCACACCAAGAAGGGGGCCATTCTGGGCCTGGTCTGCGGCAGCCTGGCCATGGGCCTGGTGATGATGCCCGCAAACCATGTCATCACCCCCCTCTTTATGGGCGTGCCCACGGAGGTGCTGGACGCCCTGCTGCTGCCCGGCATCCTGCCCTTTAACCTGATTAAGGCGGGGATCAACTCCCTGGTGACCTTCCTGATCTATAAAACCATCTCCCGCCACATCATCCACGGCGAGAGCTGGAAGAAAGAGCCCAAGGAGAAGGACAGCGATCAGATGCACCAGTGCCGGGCAGAGGGCTGACCCTTTGGATCCAACGGGCCGTCGGGGGACGCGCCCCGTTTTGAGGAAAAGCGACGGGGAAGCTCGTCGCTTTTTCTGTGTTTTGTGGAGAGGAGGACGGGGATGGACCGGGTGATTTTCCACTGCGATTTGAATTCCTTTTACGCCTCGGTGGAGCTGCTGAGCTACCCGGAGCTGAAACACAAGCCCGTGGCCGTGTGCGGGGATCCTGCGGCCCGCCACGGCATCATCCTGGCCAAAAACGAGGCCGCCAAGGCCAAGGGGGTGAAAACCGCCGAGACCATTTGGCAGGCCCAGCGGAAGTGCCCGGGCCTCATCCTCCTGCCCGCCAACCACGACAAGTACCGGTACTACTCCCAGCTGGCCGGGGAGATCTACCGCCGGTACACCGACCTGGTGGAGCCCTTTGGCATCGATGAGAGCTGGCTGGATGTGACGGGGACCCTCCACCTCTTCGGGGGCGACCCGGTGGCCCTGGCCAACCGCCTGCGGGAGGACATGAAACGGGAGCTGGGGCTGACCATTTCCGTGGGGGTCTCTTTTAATAAGGTGTTTGCCAAGCTGGGCAGCGACTATAAAAAGCCCGACGCCACCACGGTCATCAGCCGGGAGAACTTCCGGCAGGTGGTCTGGCCCCTGCCGGTGACCGACCTGCTCTTTGTGGGCCGGGCCTCGGCCAAGGTGCTGGAGGGCCAGGGGATCACTACCATCGGGGCCCTGGCCGCCGCCCCCCGGGAGAAGCTGGAAAAGCTGCTGGGGAAAAACGGGGGCCAGCTTCACGACTATGCCACCGGAGAAGAGCACAGCCCCGTCCGGCCGGCGGGGGAGACCCCGCCCCCCAAGTCCGTGGGCAACGGCCTGACCTTCCGCCGGGACCTGGTGGGGGAGGAGGAGATCCGGGCCGGGGCCCAGCTGCTGGCAGAGCGGGTGGCCCTGCGGCTGCGGCGGCACCAGATGAAGTGCACCACCGTTCAGGTGGCCCTGCGCAGCCCGGAGTTTAAGACCGTCAGCCGCCAAAAGGCCGCCCCGGCCCCCACCAACGTGTCCCGGGTGATTTTGGCCACGGCGGTGGAGCTCATCCAGTCGGCCTGGAGCTGGTCGGCCCCCCTGCGGGCCATGACCATCACCGCCGCAGGGTTGCTGCCCGAGGAGGAGGCCGGGGAGCAGCTGGACCTCTTTGCCCCCCAGGCGGCAGAGCGCCGGGGGAAGCAGGAGAAGCTGGAAAAGACCATGGACCAGCTCCGGGCGCGCTATGGAACCAACGTCATCGGCTACGCCTGGCGCCGGACCCAAACGGGCCGGGAGATTGCCGGAGACCGGGAAATGGACAAAAAGGAGGAAACCCCATGAAAACCGCCCTGCTGCTGTGGGTTCTGGTGTGGAACATCATCGCCTTTGCCTTGATGGGCATCGATAAGTGGAAAGCCAAGCACAACCGCTGGCGGGTGCCGGAGAAGGTCCTCTTCCTCTCGGCCCTGGTGGGGGGCAGCGTGGGAGCCCTGCTGGGCATGTCTTGCTTTCACCACAAAACCCGCCACTGGTCCTTTCGCATTGGCATGCCCGCCATCCTGATTTTGCAGGTGGCGGCCCTGGTGGCCTGGTCCTGCTGGGACCTGTTTTTCCGGGCGTGAGGCCCGGTTGCCCCGGAAAGGACAAAATAACCAAGGGAAGTCCCCTTTCCGGGGGATCTTCTCACAGAGTAACCACTTGACGACAGGGGAAAAATGTGCTAAAATCCGAGATTGCGATGAACTATTTCTGGCCGAGAATGGAGCCAAAGATAGCAGAGTGAGGCCGGAGAGGAAACCGGCCTGGAAGGGGGCGAGACCACGTGCTCACCGAGTTGAAAACCGCCAAAAAGGTCACCGGGGCCAAGCAGGTTACCCGGGCCCTGAAAAACGGCACCGCCCGCCGGGTCTTTCTGGCCCAGGACGCCGACCCCCGGGTCACCGAGCCCATCCAGCTTCTGTGCCAGGAGCAGGGGGTGGAGATCGAGGCGGCAGACTCCATGACCGCTTTGGGCGCCGCCTGCGGCATTGCTGTGGGAAGCGCCGTGGCCGCTGTGGTGGACTAATTTCCCCGCTTTTTTCGATATTCGCCGCATAGGCTTCGGCCGTGCCGGTTAGAATATAAATCCATTGTATTTTTTAGGAAAGGAGGAACAATATGCCTACTTTTAATCAGCTGGTTCGCAAGGGAAGAGATAAGGTGACTTACAAGTCCAACTCTCCTGCTATGCAGAAGGGCCTGAACACCCTGAAGAACAAGGAGACTGACCTGCCCTCCCCTCAGAAGAGAGGTGTGTGCACCGCCGTCCGTACTTCTACCCCTAAGAAGCCTAACTCCGCTCTGCGTAAGATCGCCCGTGTGCGTCTGACCAACGGCTATGAAGTGACCGCTTATATCCCCGGTGTGGGCCACAACCTGCAGGAGCACTCCGTGGTGATGATCCGCGGCGGCCGTGTGAAGGACCTGCCTGGCGTTCGTTACCACATCATCCGCGGCAGCCTGGACACCCAGGGCGTGAACGGCCGTATGCAGGCCCGTTCCAAGTATGGCGCAAAGCGTCCTAAGGCTGGCAAGAAGTAATTTTTTGTTGCTTCACCAAAACATTTTAATGCAATTTTGCGCTCAGCGCAAAGCAAAGGCTTTGCCGTGAGTCGCTTACCATAGAAATCCGGTACCAAGTACAGGGTTTGGGGAAGCTCTCAAGGCAGGCACGGGGCGGGATGCCCCGCCCCACACGGAAAGCAAGGAGCTTTTCGAGTACCTATGAAATCATTTTTTTATGAAGGAGGGAAGCAAAGTGCCCAGAAGAGGAAACGTACCCAAGCGGGAAGTGTTGCCCGATCCCATGTACCGTTCCGTACTGGTAACTAAGCTGATCAACAGCATTATGCTGGACGGCAAGAAGGGCGTGGCCCAGAAGGTTGTTTACGGCGCCTTTGACATTGTCAAAGAGCAGACCGACAAGGACCCCCTGGAGGTCTTCACCGCCGCCATGGAGAACATTATGCCGTCCCTGGAGGTTAAGGCCCGCCGTGTGGGCGGCGCCACCTATCAGGTGCCCATGGAAGTGCGCCCTGAGCGCCGCCAGACCCTGGGTCTGCGCTGGCTGACCACTTATGCCCGTAAGCGCAGCGAGAGAACCATGAAGGAGCGCCTGGCTGGCGAGCTGATGGATGCCGCCAACAACCTCGGCAGCGCCGTGAAGAAGCGCGAAGAGGTCCACAAGATGGCAGAGTCCAACAAGGCATTCGCACACTTCCGTTGGTAATCTGGAGGTTGAGGTTAAAGAATGGCACGTAAAGTTACTCTGGAAAACACCAGAAACATCGGCATCATGGCTCACATCGACGCCGGCAAAACCACCACCACCGAGCGTATCCTGTATTACACCGGCGTCAACTATAAAATTGGCGAAACCCATGACGGCACCGCCACCATGGACTGGATGGCACAGGAGCAGGAGCGTGGTATCACCATCACCTCCGCCGCTACCACCTGCTACTGGACCGGCACCGCCGGCCAGTTCCCCCAGACCCGGATCAACATCATCGACACCCCGGGCCACGTGGACTTTACCGTGGAGGTGGAGCGCTCCCTGCGCGTGCTGGACGGCTCTGTGACCGTTATGTGCGCCAAGGGCGGCGTGGAGCCCCAGTCTGAAACTGTGTGGCGCCAGGCCGACCACTATCAGGTCCCCCGCATGATTTACGTCAACAAGATGGACATCATGGGTGCGGACTTCTACAATGTTTTGAATATGATCCACGACCGCCTCAAGTGCAACGCGGTGCCCATCCAGCTGCCCATCGGCAGCGAGGAGACCTTCAAAGGCATCATCGACCTGGTGGAGATGAAGGCCGACGTCTATTACGACGCAGAAGGTAAGGACATGCGCGTGGAGGAGATCCCCGAGGACATGCTGGACCTGGCCCAGGAATACCGGACCAAGCTCATCGACGCCTGCGCCGACCTGGACGAGGAGCTGATGATGCTGGCCCTGGAGGACGAGCCCATCCCCACTGAGATGATCCGGGCCGCCCTGCGCAAGGGCACCATCGAGAACCTGCTGGTCCCCGTGACCTGCGGCACCTCCTACCGGAACAAGGGCGTGCAGAAGCTGCTGGACGCCATCGTGGATTACATGCCCTCCCCCCTGGATATCCCCGCCATCAAGGGCGTGAACCCCGACACCGGCGATGAGGACGAGCGTCCCGCCGACGACACGGCCCCCTTCTCCGCTCTGGCCTTTAAGATCGCAGCGGACCCCTATGTTGGCCGTCTGTCCTTCATCCGTGTCTACTCCGGCGTGCTGAACACCGGCACCGCCGTGCTCAACTCCACCAAGAAGCAGAGAGAGCGCATCGGCCGTATTCTGCAGATGCACGCCAACCACCGTGAGGACATCGAGACCGTCTACTCCGGCGACATCGCCGCTGTGGTTGGCCTGAAGAACTCCACCACCGGCGACACCCTCTGCGACGAAAAGGCTCCCATCATCCTGGAGTCCATGGAGTTCCCCGAGCCCGTTATCCGCGTGGCCATCGAGCCCAAGACCAAGGCTGGTCAGGAGAAGATGGGCATCGCCCTTATGAAGCTGGCCGAGGAAGACCCCACCTTTAAGACCTACACCGACGAGGAAACCGGCCAGACCATCATCGCTGGCATGGGCGAGCTCCACCTGGAGATCATCGTGGACCGTCTGCTGCGGGAGTACAAGGTGGAGGCCAACGTGGGCGCACCGCAGGTTGCCTATAAGGAAACCGTGAAGAAGTCCATTGAGCAGGACACCAAGTATGCCCGTCAGTCCGGCGGTAAGGGCCAGTATGGTCATGTTAAGATCCGTCTGGAGCCCAACGAGTCCGGCAAGGGCTATGAGTTTGTCAACGAGATCGTGGGCGGCGCCATCCCCAAGGAGTATATCCCCGCCGTGGACGCCGGCATTCAGGGCGCCATGGAGGCCGGTGTTCTGGCCGGCTACCCCGTGGTGGACGTGAAGGTCACCCTGTACGATGGCTCCTATCACGAGGTGGACTCCTCCGAAATGGCCTTTAAGATCGCCGGTTCCATGGCCTTCAAGGAAGCCTGCCGGAGAGCCAACCCCTGCCTGCTGGAGCCCATTATGAAGGTCTCTGTCATCGTCCCCGAGGACTACATGGGCGACGTCATCGGCGACCTGAACTCCCGCCGTGGCCAGATCCAGGGCATGGAGGCTCGCCCCGGTGCCCAGCAGATCGACGCGCTGGTGCCTCTGTCCGAGATGTTCGGCTACGCCACCGACCTGCGCAGCCGCACCCAGGGCCGCGGCCAGTACTCCATGGAGCCCCACAGCTATGTGGAGATCCCCAAGTCCATCACCGA
This sequence comes from Evtepia sp., assembly GCA_048184675.1. Classification (GTDB taxonomy): domain Bacteria; phylum Bacillota; class Clostridia; order Oscillospirales; family Oscillospiraceae; genus Evtepia. The sequence goes on from DBEYYM010000097.1 coordinate 7,175, forward strand.
TAAGATCGTTGAGAAGCGCAACGGCGCGGACTAATCAGAAATTTCTTGAATTGTGCGAGAAAATATGTATTTTCCCGTTGTATTTTCAGGGGATATCCTGTAAAATAAGACTGCTAGACAGTCTCATGATCAGTAACACAGCTTTTTGTCTGTATTTTGAGGAGGATTATCAATCATGGCCAAGCAAAAGTTTGAAAGAACCAAGCCCCACGTAAACATCGGTACCATTGGTCACGTTGACCATGGTAAGACCACCCTGACCGCCGCTATCACCAAGTACCTGGCAATGCAGGGTAAGGCTCAGTTTGAGGATTATGCCAGCATCGACAAGGCTCCCGAAGAGAGAGAGCGCGGCATCACCATCAACACCGCTCACGTTGAGTATGAGACCGACGCTCGTCACTATGCTCACGTTGACTGCCCGGGCCACGCCGACTATATCAAGAACATGATCACCGGCGCTGCTCAGATGGACGGCGCTATCCTGGTTATCGCTGCTACCGACGGCCCCATGGCTCAGACCCGTGAGCACATCCTGCTGGCCCGTCAGGTGGGCGTGCCCGCTATCGTTGTCTTCCTGAACAAGGTCGACCTGCTGGACGACGAGGAGTTGCTGGAGCTGGTGGAAATGGAAGTGCGTGAGCTGCTGAGCAAGTATGAGTTCCCCGGCGACGACCTGCCCGTGGTCAAGGGTTCCGCTCTGAACGCCCTGACCTGCGAGAGCCAGGATCCCGCTGATCCCGACTATGCCTGCATCAAGGAGCTGATGGATGCAGTGGATAACTACATCCCCACTCCTCCCCGTGATGACTCCCTGCCCTTCCTGATGCCCGTTGAGGACGTCTTCACCATCACCGGCCGCGGCACCGTGGCTACCGGCCGTGTGGAGCGTGGTCAGATCAAGATGGGCGACCCCGTTGAGATCGTCGGCCTGGCTGACGAGAGCAAGAAGTCCGTTATCACCGGCATCGAGATGTTCCGCAAGCTGCTGGACTATGCTGAGGCTGGCGACAACGTGGGCACCCTGCTGCGTGGTATCGACAAGAAGGAGATCGAGAGAGGCCAGGTTCTGGCTAAGCCCGGCTCCATCAAGCCCCACACCAAGTTCTCTGGTCAGGTTTACGTTCTGTCCAAGGACGAGGGCGGCCGTCACACCCCCTTCTTCAACAACTATCGTCCTCAGTTCTACTTCCGTACCACTGACGTGACCGGCGTCATCTCCCTGCCCGAAGGCGTTGAGATGTGCATGCCCGGCGACAACGTCATTATGAACGTGGAGCTGATCACCCCCATCGCTATCGAGAAGGGCCTGCGCTTCGCTATCCGCGAGGGCGGCCGTACCGTCGGTTCCGGCGTCGTTACCGAGACCGAGGAGTAATTTCTCATCGTTTACAGAAGGGCAAAGCAGTGGCTTTGCCCTTCTGTTTTTTCTGCGCCCATGAGAAAGGAGGCCGGCTGTGGATACCAGCGTCATTGACACCGAAAACGTGGAGGAAATGGAGCAGAGCGTGGGGGCGTGGGTGCACAGCGTCTTTCGAGGCGGCTGGGAGGAGGCCCTGAAGACCATCCTCTTTGCGGTGATCCTGTTCGTCCTCTGCCTGGTGGTGAAGACCATTTTGCTGCGGCTGCTGGACCGGGCCCTGGACAAGCTGACCCATGTGGAAAAGAGCCTGCACACCTTCATCCGCTCCATGGCCAACATTCTGCTGTGGTTTGTGACCCTGATGGTGGTGGCAGAGTCGTTGGGCATCAACGCCACCTCGCTGCTGGCCCTGGTGAGTATTCTGGGGTTGGCGGTCTCCCTGTCGGTGAAGGACAGCCTATCCAACCTGGCTGGGGGCCTGACCATTCTGGGCACCAAGCCCTTTAAGGTGGGGGACTATGTGGAGATTGGGGACACCGGCGGCACCATTCGGGAGATCGGCCTGGTGTACACCAAGCTCACCACCCTGGATAACCGCCAGATTCTCCTGCCCAACAGCATGGTGGTGGAGGCCAAGGTGACCAACTACACCGCCGAGCCCCTGCGCCGGGTGGACCTGGTGGTCTCCGCCTCCTACGACGCCCCGGTGGAAAAGGTGAAGGAGACCCTGCAGCGGGTGCTGAGCAGCCACCCCAAGATTTTGCTGGACCCGCCCCCCTTTGCCCGGCTGACGGGCTACGGAGACAGCGCCATGGACTACGCCATCCGGGTCTGGTGTGAAAACGCCGACTATTGGACGGTGTACCACGACGTGCTGGAGGGGGTCAAGGAGGCCTTTGACCGGGAGGGGATTTCCATTCCCTATCCCCAGGTGGAGGTTAAGATCCATCCCAACTGAATCTGTTTGCGAAAAAACCGCCCAATTTGGGCGGTTTTTTGAGGTTATGGGTCCTTTTCCAGTGGGTCCAGGGGGCCATAGGGGTTCACATAGCCCGGGGGACAGAGATGGTCCTCGCTCCAGCGGAGCATGTGGTCCAGAACGGGGACGAAGCTGCGGCCCAGGTCGGTGAGGGTGTACTCCACCCTGGGGGGAACCTCCGGGTAGACCTGGCGGTGGAGGAAGCCGTCGGCCTCCAGCTCCCGCAGCTGCTTGGTGAGGGTGGACTGGGTGATGCCATCCAGCCGGCGGAGAAGCTGGCCGAACCGCTGGACCCGGTAAAAGGCCACGTACCACAAGATGAGAATTTTCCACTTGCCGCTGAGGACCCCTTGCAGGGCGCTCATGGGCAGGCAGCGGGCCAGGGCCTGCTGGGTTTGAAACTTGTTTTCCGCCATGGGGCATCCCTCCTGCTCCCAGGATACCCCCTGGCGGGGCGAAATGCAATAGGACCAAAAAAGATACTAGCCGCAAAAAATGACAGGACTTGTGCCAGGGCGAGAACAGGGATAGGATAGGGGCAGAAGGAGCGCTCCCATTTCACAGAAAAGGAGAATATCCCGATGCATTACACAGGCACCATTTGGCGGCCTCCCTACGAGGCGGGGTCGCTGCTCATTCAAGTGACGGCGGGGTGCACCCATCACCGGTGCAAATTCTGCACGTTATATGAGGACCTGCCCTTTTCCTTTCGGCTCTCGCCCCTGGAGGAGGTCCGGGCAGATTTGGAGGAGGCCCGGGCCCAGCTCCAGGCCTGGGGCGGTCGGCCGGTTCGGCGGGTCTTCCTGGTGGGGGCCAACCCCTTTGTGCTGCGGGCCCGGCGGCTGGAGGAGATTGCGGAAGCGGTCTACCAGGCCTTTCCCAGCTGCCAGACCATCGGCTGTTTCGCCCGGGTCACCGACGTGGCCGCCAAGACCCAGCAGGAGCTGGAGCAGCTCCACCGGCTGGGCTACGACGGCCTGACCCTTGGGGTGGAGACCGGGGACGACCAGGCCCTGGCCTTTATGGACAAGGGGTACGACGCCCAGGAGATCCTGACCCAGACCCGGCGGCTGGACGGGGCGGGGATCCGGTACAACTTCTTCTACCTGGCGGGGATCTCCGGCAAGGGCCGGGGGATCCTGGGGGCGGAGAAAAGCGCGGCGGTCTTTAACCAGACCCATCCCCAGATCATCGGCTCGTCCATGCTGACGGTGTTCCCGGAGGCGGCCCTTTCCCAGGAGATCCGCCGGGGGACCTGGCAGGAGGAGAGCGAGCTGGAGAAGCTGGAGGAGGTCAAGACCCTGGTGGAACAGCTGACCATCCCTGTGTGGTTTGCCATGTTGGGGGCCTCCAACGCGGTCTATGTGCAGGGGAACCTGCCGGAGGACCGGGGGAGGATGGTGGCGGCCTTGGAGGGGGCCTCCAGGCCGGAGTATGCGGGGGTGTTGGAGGAGTATCGTAGAAAACTACAACATTTATAATATGAGAAGGGCACCTCTGCTGGGCGGGGGTGCCCTTGGTCTGTTGCTGGGGGGTCCGGCCCTGGGGGCCGGGGACGGGGAGTGGTTGCAGACCTGCGACGTGGGGGGCGTACCCTTGGGATTTGGGGTCGGCCCCAGGGCCGGTACGGGGCGTCGGCGCACACTGCGCCGTGGGGGGTTGCGCCGCCCGGCGCGGGGGCCCTCTTTCTTTCAAGAAAGAGGGGAAAGAAGACCAGGGGGAAAGAGGTTCTTTCCCCCTGGACCCCCAAACTCTGGTTAGTGTGAGACTTTGGGGCAGGGGTCCTAACGGGATTGACTGGCCTGCGGCCCTGATCCTCTAGGCTCTACGGGCCCGCCCATCAGCTAGGCGGGCTGGGGCAGTTTTTGGAAGACAGCTGGGAGAGGGTGAAAAACAGCAACCATATTTTTCTACTTTTCGATGCTTTGTATCAGAAGAGAGTAGGCGTCGTAGTTTTTATAATGTGAAGAAAAACTTACTCACGCCTTACCCGAAGTGCAGCCCTCACGCCCCCTGCGCGCCGAGCCGGCAGGCGCGCACGCTTCCCACCTATCAGATAATGGGCCGCAGGCCTGCTACCAACCCACGGTACAGCCCGAAGGGCCAGCCCCACTAGAGAAGAGGGGTCCAGGGGGGAGGAAACTCCTTCCCCCTGGTCTTCT
>DBEYYM010000098.1:0-5593 GCA_048184675.1 Evtepia sp.
TCACTACCAAAATGTATGCAATCACCAGCAGCAAGAATATGGCCAGCAAAATAAAGGATTCTCCCATGATATCTCCCCACAAGGTCCTGAATGATCGAATTTCTTACAAACTGCACTTTCCCGTTCCCGACGATGAGCAGCAACCAACAAGATGGCCCTAAAGAAGGAAACGCTGGGTTTGGGGGATCTGCGAAGGAAAAGGCCAACTGTGACACAAGGCAATCTTCCTCGTCATTGTGTCCAGCCGCAGTGATACATCAGCGCAGCGCCTGGAAATATGCCTGACGGACCTGCCTTGCCTCTGGCACAAATTCCATCGCACCCCAACAGTGCATCATGTCTTTTCCAATGTGCACATTCAGGTTTGAATGACACTTGGCATACGCCGCTTTCATGTCATCCAAATAGGCGTACATCACTTCATGGGTTCCGTAAAACACATCGGTCTCGGGAAAGCCTGTCATATCATGGGCAATCGGGCTGAGCAAATCGGCCTCCTCCCCGCTGGCGAGCACCGGGGCAATCTGGTCGAAAAAGCTGGGCGGTATCATCACATCGTATTTTTTCAGTTCTTCCATCTTCTTTTTCTGGGAAGCGCTGGGCGGCACCTGGACCCCCGGCGATTGCAGCACCAGTTTGCCGGGCAACGGAACTTCGCATTGCTCCCGGATCAGATAGGTACACAGGGACATTGCCTGCCCTCCGCCGGAAGAAGTACCAAACCACCGGGTGTTTGCCGCCGGATAGCATTTCAGCATATCCTGATAAACCTCCAGTGTACTGGCAAGGGTCTCCACAAGGCGGTGTTCAGGCGCCATCGGATATAGCGGGAACCAGACCTCTGCGTTGCAGTTTTTCGCAATCTGGCTGCACAGCACCATGTCCCCCGGATCCGGCGGGAGGATATACCCGCCCCCAAACAAATACAGCACCCCGATTTTTGGCGTGGAGGCCTTTTGCTGGATAACATAGCAAGTCACACCGCCCAGGGTTTTCTCTGTAACGTTAAATTCATTTCGAAGTTTTCTCTCTGGAACCTTAAATGGTTTTTTCTGTTTTTCTGCGTACTCTGCCAGCAGCTTATCAAACGCAGCGCCTTCCTTGGCCAGCATCTTGTTGACGCCAAGCAGGCGGAACAGAGTTTCTACCATCTTATATTGTATACTTGCCATGATATCCCTCCCTAAAAATTCTGGTTTGTCTCCTTCCGGTTAGCAGCCTCTAACTACACTAATATATAACACATTTCTTACAATAATTCCAGCAAATGTGTGAAATAACGACAAAAACGAGAGTCAGAACAACAAGGGCTGCTCTGACTCTCGACAATAGCGTATTTTCCCATGAAACAATAACCGGAAGGAAGCTCCACAGGTTTCACCGATTCCCGGAATCGCGCGTCCTGTCCTTGTGGAATGTGGGGAGAGAAAAGGGCCCTTCCTCTTTCTATGGTTTGCCAGACAGCTTCCTCTTCTGCTGGGCAGATATCATTTTCACCATAACGCTCCCCGGCAGGAGCCGGCCCGCCAGGGTCACCCCTTTGATGACCCCGGTGGGAATGATGGTTCCCTTGCCCCGTTCCATTTTGTCCAGAGCCTCCCGGACACAGCGTTGGGCCGAGATCCCTGACAGGGCAAACTGCACATTTGCCACCTGGTTAAACTCGGTGTCCACTGGCCCCGGGCACAGGCAGCCCACATAAATGGGGCTCTTGGCCTGCCGCAGCTCCTCGGCCACGCCCCGGGTCAGGCTGGTTACATAGGCCTTCGTGGCGTAGTAGGTGGACATATAGGGCCCCGCCGGCAGAAGTCCTGCGGAGCTTGCCACGTTCAAAATGGCGCCCCTGCCCTGGGCCTGCATCTTCCGCAGCATCCCTTTCATCAGGTAGTGCATGGCCTTGATGTTCAGGTCAATCATGTTCAGTTCCTTGGAGAGCTCCGTCTCTGCAAAGCTGCCACAGTCCCCAAAGCCGGCGTTGTTGATAAACACCGCCACCGGTTTATCTCGCAGCCCATCCAGCACCCTTTGGCACGCCGTCAGATCGGACAGATCCGCCGCGATGATCTCGCAGGCTACGCCGAGGGTTTTACTCAGCGCACGCAGCCTGTCCTCCCGCCTGGCAATGAGCACCAGGGGATAGCCCTTCCGGGCCAGCTGCCTGGCAAACTCTTCCCCCAGCCCGGCGCTGGCCCCGGTGATGACCCCATATCCTGTGGGACATTTCTTTTCCATCTTCATTTCCTCCCATCCTAAAAGCAAAGGGCTTCTTCCCCCTGCACATCGGTCATTTGCGTTTCCAATGGCATGCCAAAGGGACAGCAGATGACAAACGAGAGCAAGGGTTATGTAATCTTGTTCATAAACCGGGCGATATCCTCTGCAAACTGCTCTGGCTGCTCCAGGGCGGTGAAATGCCCACCTCTGGGCATCTCGGTGTACTGTATGACAGGGTAGTGTTTCTCCACCCATTCCCTGGGGGCCGGGAGAACATCCCGGGGGAAGGCGGCGATAGCTGTCGGCACCTGGATCCTCCCCAAGGGCGGCAGCGTAAAGGTATTTCCATAATAGGCACGGATGGAAGTGCAGGCCGTGTTCGTGACCCAATAAAGGGTCAGGCAGTCCAGCAGATCATCCTGGGTCAGCAGGGGCCAGTCGCTCCAGGCGTGATACTTCTCTGTGATCCACGCAGCCATTCCCGCCGGGGAGTCGCTGAGCAAATAGGCCAACGTCTGGGGTTTTGTGCTGTGCACATTGATATAGGCCCCCTCTGTGCGCTGCCACGCAAGGGCCTTGCGCTTGTAATCCCGTTCAGCCGGGGTCAGGTTCTCCTCTGCCGCCGCGATGAGTTCCCCCACCAGCCCCACATCGGTCAGGTGAATACCCTTGACCTTTTGGGAATACGCTGCAGCCAGGTAGCAGGTCACCCCCCGGCCCATGTCGCCCCCTGAGGCAGCATACGCCTGGTAGCCCAGCACCTCTGTCATCAGACGGTGCCACAGCCGGGCCACCTCGGCGTTGTTCAGAAAGCCCTTGGGCGGCAGCGTGGAAAAGGCAAAGCCCGGCAGCGAGGGTACCACCAGGTCAAAGTCAGCCAGCAGCGGAAACACCTTAGCATAGCGCAGAAAGCTGTCCGGCCAGCCATGGGTCAGCAGCAGGGGCAGCCTCCCCTTCCCCCTGCCTCGGATATGGAAAAAGTGGATGGTCACCCCATCCAGCGTGCAGAGGAACTGGGGATACTCGTTCAGCTGGGCCTCCTTCCGGCGCCAGTCATACTCGTCGCACCAATAGGCCAGCAGGGAGGCCAAATACCCGTCCTCAACACCAAGCGCCCAGTCCCCTGCCTGGAAGGTGCTCGGTAGTCTTGTGTTTCTGATGCGTTGGCGCAGGTCTTCCAAGGTGCCTTCCCCCAAATGAATGCTGAATTCTTTCATTCTGACCACCTTATCTCTCAAATGCCCAGTTTGTTGCCCTCAGTATACCATATCCCCAACCGGTTTCCCAGCCGGATTTGCCGGGGTTCCCGCCCCAAAAAACAGCCCCCCGGATACAGGCCCACAGCGCCGCATCCGGGGGGATTGCTTTTGTGGAAACCGGGCCGCTGCCACCGCCCAAAGGCCGGCCGGTCAGTGCCGGGTCAAATCCTTCACCACTTCTCCCGCCACGATTAGGCCCGCCACCGAGGGGACGAAGGCCACGCTGCCGGGAATGTCCCGCCGCTCGGTGCAGGTGTGCTGGGCTCCTGGGGGGCAGATGCAGTTGGTTCGGCAGCTGATGCGCATATCCTCCAGGGGGCGGGTGGGCTGCTCGGTGGAGTAAACCACCTTCAGCTTTTTGATCCCCCGCTTTTTGCACTCCCGGCGGATCACGCGGGCCAGGGGGCACATGGTGGTCTGGTAAATGTCCGCCACCTGGAACTTAGTGGGGTCCAGTTTATTCCCCGCCCCCATGCAGCTGATCACCGGCACCCCACAGGCTTTGGCCCGGGTGATGATCTCCAGCTTGGCGGTTACCGTGTCCACCGCGTCCACCACGTAGGAGTACTCGGTGAAATCAAACTCGTGGGCGTTTTCGGGCAGGTAGAAGCACTTGCGCACCTCCACCTGGGCGGCGGGGTTGATCTCCCAAATCCGGTCCCGCATGACCTCCGCCTTATACTGGCCCACGGTTTTTCGGGTGGCGATGATCTGCCGGTTCAGGTTGGTCAGGCAGACCTTATCGTCGTCCACCAGCACAAAGGCGCCCACGCCGGTTCTGGCCAGGGCCTCCGCCGCATAGCCCCCCACGCCGCCAATGCCAAAAATAGCCACCTTGGCCTGGGACAGCCGCTCCATGCCGGTCTCCCCCAGCAGCAGTTGGCTCCTTGAAAACTGATTTAGCATGCCCAGCCCCCACTTTGCGGGGCCGTCAAAGCTGCAGCCTGGACAGGCGACTCCCACGCCCCTCTCTTCTCGGCCGGCTGGATAAGTGACAGGCTCTCCATGCCTCTGATCGCTCCTTTCCAACTTGGTTGACTCATATCGCCTATTATACCTATCTTTTCAATAGGTTTCAAGAGCCATTTCCCAAATCATAGGATAACCGGCTTTTCCTGGCGCGGCAGCCGTTGCGGGCCCGTCTGGTTTTACGGAACCGTCAAGAACTCCCGCACAAGGGGCACGTTCCCCATGTCCAACACCTTAAGATGCCTGTATTTTTCAAACCGCTGGGCCATGACCTGTTGCAGTGTGTTTTGGTCGCACAGCACATAATGGGACCGCTCCAGCATGGCCTTGACCGTTCGGATGTACTTGGTGCGCACCCCATCGGCTTGGGGGTCCAGGTTCAAAACGTCATCGAAGGGAGGGACAAACTGGGCCCGAACCCGATCCTGGTCTGCCTCCTCGGGTAAGTGGGTCACCACAACGCACTGGGCCCGCTGGGACAGCGTCAGCTTTTGAATGGCCCCGGTATAGGGAGAGTAGCTTTGGAGCTGCTCAAAGAGAAAGTGGGTGACTCCCAGGCCACGAATCATAAAATCCACCATTTCCGTCAGCACTTCCCTTCTCTCTACTGGGCCGCCGCCTGGGCCGGGTAGCAAGACCGTGCAGGCCACTGGGCCGGCAGGCTGGCAGGGATGCTCGGGGTCTCCCAGGTGAATCCAGCAAGTCCGAGGCCCCTCTGCCGGAAGGGCTTCGCTCTGCTGCCCAAGGACCACAAAGTCAGAGCGCCGCAGCATGACCTGCTCCACCTTTCGCGGGTCATATTTGCCCGCCGTTCTGACGGGAACGACATCGTCAAAAACAGCCATGGGCATGTAGATTTCACTTGGTTTCCAAAAGGGCCGGTCTGCCCAGGACAGCAGCGTCAGGTGGACCCAATCTTTGCGGCGCTGCCTGACCTCCAGCGCCGCCGCCAAGCAGGCAAACTGGAAGGGGTTGTTGGCGAAAAAGAGGAAGTCCACAGGCTCTTTAGCCGTCATCTCGTAGATGATTCTGACCAGCTCTCGATAGAAGCTGTCTGTGATTACAGTCTTTGTGCCATAAAAGGAACAGGTCCGCATCGTTTCCACCTCTTTAAAATGATATTTTGACATACACAATAATACAATATAACC
>DBEYYM010000099.1:0-9353 GCA_048184675.1 Evtepia sp.
GCCGTAGGGTACGGCCCCCACGTGGCAGGGCCGCGCCCACTCCCCGTCCCCGGCCCTGGGGCCGGATCACCCAGTGATAGGGCAAGCCCCCCGCGTCGCAGGCTGCGCCCACCCAAAAAAAGGAGGCCCACGATGTATCGGATTCCCTCAGGTCCCACCCCCGCCCAGCGGATCCTCCTGATCCCCGCCATGCTGGATGACCACTTCCCCCTGCTCCAATACGCCTTCCACACCCCGGAGTACTACCCCGTCATCCTGGAAAACCGCCGGGGCATCGAGGATCTGGGCCTCCGCCGGGCCCACAACGACATGTGTTATCCCTTCATCCTGTCCCTGGGCCAGTATTTGGCGGCCCTGGACAGCGGGGAATACGACCCTAACCGGGTCAGCCTGCTTATGCCCTCGGCGGGGGACGCCTGCCGGGGGTCCAACTTCACCAGCCTCATCCGCAAGGGGCTGGAAGCGGCGGGGTATGGCCAGGTGGAGGTTCTCACCCTGAACGTCAAGGGGCTGGAGAAGGGACAGGCCCTGCCCATCCGGCCCGATATGGTCTGGCGGGCGCTGTTTGGGCTGTTTTATGGGGATTTGCTGATGCTGCTGACCCACCAGACCCGGCCCTATGAAAAGGAGGCAGGGGCGGCCGATGCCTGCCGGGCCAAGTGGACGGCCCGCCTGGCCCAGGACCTGAAAACCGGCCGCCACCTGACCCTCCGGACCATGAAACGGACCTTTTCCCAGGCGGCAGCCGACTTTGCCGCCATCGACCGCCAGACCAGGCCCCGGAAAAAGGTGGCCCTGGTGGGGGAGCTATACACCAAATACTGCGCCCTGGGCAACTGGGACATGGTGGCCTTTCTGGAGGGCGAGGGCTGCGAGGTGGTGGTGAACGGCTTCTCCTGGTACATCCTTTACTACGCCAGCAACCAGGTGGCGGGGAACACTGGCCCGGCTCGAGAGCTGTGGCGGCTGGCCATGGCCTGGGTGGCGGGGCTCCAGGAGGCCATGACAGAGGCCCTGGCAGCCCATGGGTTTCACAGCCTGCCCCCCTTTCCCGCCTTTCAGCGGGAGGCCGGGGCGTGGATGAGCCCTGCCCTCCAGGTGGCCGACGGCTGGCTCATGGGGGCGGAGATCGCCGCCCATATCCACAGCGGCTGCCACCGGGTGCTGGCCATGCAGCCCTTCGGCTGCCTGCCCAACCACGTCTGCGGCCGGGGGCAGTACGCCGCCCTAGTCCGGCGGCTGGGCCAGGGGAAGGTCATCAGCGTGGATATGGACGCCAGCAGCCCCCGGCTTTTGGTCTATAACCGGGTGAAGCTCCTGCTGGAGGGTGAGCCGTGATCGTCCAAAAGAAAAAAGGATCCCCTTGGAGAAATACTCCAAGGGGATCCTTTGATTTAAGTTTTGTTTATACCTGCTCTTCCCGCATGATGAACAGGTCCAGGAACTGGGCGTTTTTCACCACATAGGATGCCACCGAGCCCAGCCGCTGCAGGGTGCCCCGGGTGGAGCGGGTCATAGCCAGGGCATGGAACCCTTTCTCCCGGGCAAACTGGACGATTTCCGGGCCGGGGTTGCCCCGGAGGAGGACGGTTTTCACCGGCCAGCCTTCCAGCAGCTGGGCGAAGGTTGCCTGCTCCCGCTCTGCCTTTCGCTGCATCCGGTCCCGCTCCGAGGGGGTCTCAAAAGGAGTGGGGTCGGGCAGGACCATGAGAAGGGTAATTTCGACATCTTGGTTGGGATAGAGCTGTTTCACCATTTCAATGGTGCGCAGGCTGCGTGTGCTGCCGTCAAGAGGTAACAAGACTTTTTTCATGGATTTAACCTCCCATCTGACATTTCCTGGGTTCCCGGGGATGATGCGCCTTAGCCCTCCTTCAAGACGGTGGTGGTGATGAAGGAGGCGTTGCTGACGATATAAGTGGAGACCGAGCCCAGCTTCTGGGTGGAACCCCGGCTGGAGCGGGTCATTAGGATGTGGTCAAAAGCGCCCTCCTTGGCGAAGTGGATGATTTCCGGGCCAGGGCTGCCGAAGCGCAGGGCCACCTCCACCTTGTGGTCGGGGAGCATTCTGGCGAAGGATTTCAGCAGCTGGCGAGACTCTTCGGCGGCCTGGGCATCCACAGCGATCTCATCGTGGTCCCCCATGGGCTGGACCTCGTCATTCTCGTCGGTCATCTTTGAGGGGCGGGGGTCGGGGGTAACCAGAAGGATGGTGATCTCCGCGTCTTCAGGGGAGAAGGATTGCTTCACCACCTGAATGGTGCGCAGGCTGCGGGGGCTTCCGTCGATGGGGAGAAGGATCTTCTTCATAAATACCTCCAATCATACAGCTGACTTCTCTCTCTAGGGGGCTGGGGGATTACTCGTCGCTCTCCTCCCGCATGACGATGACGTCGAGGAAAGAGGCGTTGCGAACGATATAGGTGGCCACGGAACCCATCTTCCGCAGGGGACCCCGGGAAGAGCGGGTCATGAGGATCATGTCAGCGCCGATTTCCTTGGCATACTCCACGATCTCTACCCCAGGGGCGCTGCCCAGGAGGACCTGGGTTTTCACCTGGTAGTCAGAGAGCATTTCGGCCACGGCTTCCAGCTCGGGCTGGGCCTTTTCGGCGTTGTGCTTGATTTCGTCCATGGAGTTAATATACAGCTGGGCGCTGACCACCTTGACGATGGTGATATCACTGTCGGCAGGGGGGCAGATCTGCTTTACCATTTCCACGGTGCGGATGCTGCGCTTGCTGCCATCAACAGGTAAAAGAATTTTTTTCATAGTCAGACCTCCTTGGTCGTGGGTTCCTTTTGTAACTTGATTATACAACTAAAACAAAATAAAGTCAAGGAAAGGGGAAGGGATTTGGAAAAATCGTCCAAATCCCTTCTTTTTTGTGTTATTTCCCGTGGAGAATGGTGTATGCGTTGTGGACGGCTTCGATTTCCACAACCTGGTGGGCGCCGCCGGCCTCGCCATCCAGCGTCCAGAGGAGCTCGTTGGCGGCGGTGATTTTCACCTTAGAGGCGGAGAAGGTGGTCAGCATGGAGCTGAGGATAGAGGGGTCGGTTTTCAGCAGGGCCCGGCTGAACTCCTCGGCATCCTTGGCGTCTCGGACAGGGGAGATGAGGGTGACTTCCAGCAGACCGTCGGAGAGGTCGGGGTTTCCGGGGGGGAAGTTGTCGAAGCGGCCCACGGTGGTGGTGTTGCTCACCATGCCGTAGAGAAAATCCCCTTCGATCACCTGGTCCTCGTACTCCACCTTAATGTGATAGGGCTTGATGGTGAGAAGGCTTTTCGCTGCCTCCAGCACATAGGCATTGTATCCCAGCAGGTTTTTGGCCTTTTGGGAGGTGGAGTAAGAAATCTCCGTCAGGGCCCCAAAGGCGGCCACATAGAGAAAGCTCTTCCCATTAAACCGGCCCAAGTCGTGGGTGTGGGGCACGCCGGTGACGGCGGTGGCAGCCAGAGCGGATAGATCGCTGGGGTCTGGCAGGTTCAGGTTCTTAGAGAAGTCGTTGGTGGTGCCCACGGGGATGTAGCCAATGGTGGGGGGCTGGGGCAAGCGGGTGGCGCCGGAAATGGCCTCGCTGAGGGTGCCGTCCCCTCCAGCCACTACCACCTGGTCAAAGTCCTTGCTCCAGCGCACGATGGCGTCGCCGGCATCCCCCCGGTACTGGGTGGGGTAGGCGGTGACGAGGCAGTCCTGCTCAGTCATGGCATTGATGATATCAGACAGATTGCCCCATGTCTTGTTCTTTCCCGCGTGGCGGTTATAGATAAAAAGGACGCGTTTCACGGTTTTTCCTCCTTATGCAAGGGTGGTCATCGTCAATTCGGCAGGCTCCCTGCCGCTGGGGCGGCACAGAGCGTAAAGAAAATTATAAACCCTTGGTTTTCCGTTGACAATAGGCACTTTGACGGGATATACTGGGGTCCAGAACCAATTCCCGGCGATTTACAATATTTTCCATCCCGCAGGTAGGGAAATCAGACAGGAGGAGATCCCGTGAACAAAACCGAGCTGCTGAACAAATATGCCCGGGACGGGGACAGCCGCCTGCTGCTGGCCCGGGTGCTAGACCAGCAGCAGCGGGCCCAGCAGCGGGGAATCCCCACCCACACGGGCTTTCTCTCCCCGGCGGAGCAGGCCCAAAGCGCCGACCTGCTCATGGCCGCCGCCCCTGGCCAGGGTATTTTGGCGGGGGGCTACCCCGATGCCGAGCGAAAGCTGTGGGCCTTCCTCCCCGACTGGCTGGAGGAGGCCGTCTGGCTGCTGGGAGAGGACTGCCCCCTGGCCGCTCTGGCGGTGAAAACCCCCGCAGGGGCCAACCTGACCCACCGGGACTACCTGGGCTCCCTCATGGGCCTGGGCCTGACCCGGGAGAAGATCGGGGACATCCTGATAACCCCCGAGGGGGCCCAGGTGATCCTCTTGCGGGAGACCCTGCCCATCCTCCTATCCCAGTGGGAGAAGGCGGGGCGATACCCTGTGAAGCTCACCCCCATCCCCCTGGACCAGCTGACCCCCACCCCGGGGGAGCGGAAGCAGATCCGGGCCACCGTGGCCTCAGTGCGCCTGGACGCGGTGGTGGCTGCGGGCTTTTCCATCCCCCGCAGCCGGGCTGCCGACCTGATCCGAGGGGGCCGGGTCATGGTGAATCACCGCCCCTGTGACAAGGCGGACAAGACCCTGGAGGCCGGGGACACCCTCACCTGCCGGGGGCTGGGGAAGTGTGTCCTCACCGCCATAGGGGGCACCTCCAAGCGGGGACGGATGATTTTAGAAATCGAACGGTATCTTTGACAGGTGCCGAGAAAGGATCCGATCACATGACCGAAGAACGCATCGCCCGGCTCAACGAGCTGGCGCGCAAGAGCAAAACCGTGGGCCTGACCCCTGAGGAGAAGCAGGAGCAGGCCCAGCTCCGCCAGGAGTACCTGGCCGCCATCCGCCAGAGCCTGGAGGCCCAGCTGGACAACGTCTACTTTGTGGAACAGGACGGCAGCCAGACCAAGCTGAAAAAGAAAGACCAGGGGCCGATGTCGTAAGCCCACAGGAAAAAGCGGGCAGGAAGCGAAATCTTCCTGCCCGTTCTTTGTGCCCCCGCCCTGTGGGGCGGGGGTTGGTGTTCTTTGTTGTGAAATAAGGGGGGTCACGGCTCGTGGGGGAAACCGCACCGGCTTTATCACTGGCATCAAGAGATCCCTTTGTCACATTCCACCGCGATTTGTAAATGGGAAAAGTGAGAACATAGGAACAGCTAACACACAAAGGAGAACGAAAACGTGACGCCCCCAAGGGTGCATGCCAACAAAGATTATAAACAAATGCTTGGGTCTTCTTCCAGCCCCGGCTCTACCATGGCCAGGGCGCCCCCCAGCAGGGTGGTGTCCAGCCAGAGGGCCAGGTCGATGATCTTCTCCTCCCCCTCGTCCAGCACGGTGCACAGGAGGACGTCCTCCCCCTCGGTCATGGCGATAAGGGGGACCCAGTGCCAGCTGTCCAGGTTTTTTAGGGCTCCGTTGGAGAAGTTGAGGAAGGCCACCGGGCAGTCGGCCGCCAGGGCCCGGGCAATAAATGCCCGGCACCGGTCCAGGGAGGGCCGGCCAGGCCGCCGGGCGGGGATCTCCAGCACCTGGCCCTGGAGGACGCAGCCCCGGGACAGGGCGAAGCTCCGGCAGCCCAGAACCAGGCTCTCGGGCTTGTCCAGCCCCCGGGAGCCGGGGGTAACATAGGGCCAAACCGCTTCCATGTACCGGAGAAAGCCCGCTTGGCGCTGCCCCGCCTCTGGCGCCATGGGGGCCAGGGAGGAATGGGTAGCGGCCAGATAGGACAGCAGCGTGGCGGCTGTGGTGGGGCCGCAGCCTGCCCGGCGCTGCCAGACGTCCTGGTACCACTCCTGATCCCCTCCGCGATAGGATTCCCCCTGGGGGCCGGTGATGGTGAGATATTCTGGGTGGGTGAGGCTGTATGGCATAGGAGGCCCTCCTTTTCCAAGAAATCGATGCAAAGAATCCAGGGGGCGGATTGATCCGCCCCCTGGGTGATTGGTTATAAGCTGGGCGGTCAGCCCTGGTTTTCAGGGTCGGCCATTCCCTTGGCCATCAGGTTCAGATAGCCCAGGGAGTTTTCCACGGTGCCGGCCACATCCTCGTCGGTGAGGGTTTTCTTCACCTTGCCGGGGATGCCCACCACCAGGCTTCTGGGGGGCACGATGGTCCCTGCGGCCACCACGGCGCCGGCGCCCACAATGGAGCCCTCGCCGATGACAGCGTGGTCCAGCACCACGGCGTTCATGCCGATGAGGGCCTTGTCCTCCACGGTGCAGCCGTGGAGAATGGCCCCGTGGCCCACGGTGACGTACTCGCCCACGGTGACGTGGTTGCCCTCGTCCCCGTGCAGAACGCAGTTGTCTTGAATATTGCTGGCTTTGCCGATGGTGATGGACTCCTGGTCGGCCCGCAGGACGGCGTTGTACCAGATGTTCGCCTGCTCGCCGATGGTCACGTCCCCCCGGACGATGGCCCCGGGAGCCACCCAGGCGGTGGGGTGGATCTTAGGCATGGGGACCTCCTTACTTGGTCAGCACACGAACCCGGAGCACACCGGGGATGGCGGCGATGGCGGCAGAGTCCACGTCGGCGTCGGTGTCCAGCAGGTAGTAGGCATACTCGCCCCGGGTGTTGGAAGCGGTGGCCACAGCGGGCACGGCAGCGGCGATGGCGGCGGCGTCTGCCCCCTTGGCAATGACGCAGACCCGGTTCTTAGCGGCCCGGGCCATGGTCAGCACGGGGAGGTTCACGGAGTTGACGATGTTGCCGTTGTCCAGATAGTCCTTTACCTGGCGGGCGGCCATCATGGCGCAGTTGTCCTCGCTCTCGGGGGTGGAGGCGCCCAGGTGGGGGATGGCCACCACGCCCTCAATGGCGGCGGTATCGCTGTTGGGGAAGTCGGTGACATAGGCGGCACACTTGCCGGAGGCCATGGCGGCCTTCAGGGCCTCGGTGTCCACCAGCTCGCCACGGGCCAGGTTCACAATGCGCACGCCGTCCTTCATGGCGGCGAAGGCGGCCTCGTTGATGGTCCCCTTGGTGTCGGGGGTCATGGGCAGGTGGAGGGAGATATAGTCGGCCTTGGCATAGAGCTCGTCCAGGGAGGAGACGATCTCAGCGCCGGGCTTCAGGTTCAGAGCGTTCTTCACGGAGAGATAGGGGTCATAGCCCACAATCTTCATGCCCAGGCTCTCGGCGGCGTTGGCCACCAGCACGCCGATGGCCCCCAGGCCCACCACGCCCAGGGTCTTGCCCAGGATCTCAGGGCCCACATAGGCAGACTTGCCTTTTTCCACCACGGCGGCCACATCGGCGCCGGCGGCGGACTGCTCCTTCACCCAGGTGATGCCCTGGGAGATCTTCCGGGAGGCCAGCAGCAGGGCGGCGATGGTCAGCTCCTTCACGCCGTTGGCGTTGGCGCCGGGGGTGTTAAAGACCACGATGCCGGCGTCGGCAGCCCGGTCCAGAGGAATGTTGTTCACGCCAGCGCCAGCACGGGCGATGCACTGAAGCTCGGCGGGGAAATCATAGTCATGGAGCTTGGCGGAACGGACCAGAATGGCGTCCTCGTGCTCCATGGTGTCGCTGATCTCAAAGCGGTCGTCCAGCTGAGCCAGGCCGATCTTAGAGATCTTATTCATGGTTTTCACATGATACATGGAAAGACAGTCCTTTCATCTAAGGTAAGCGCCTACCCGGCGCGAAGGCCCCTTTCTTCCAAAGAAAGAGGAAAAACACCCAGGGAAAGCCAGGCTCCTCCCGGGAACCCCTAATTGCAAAAAATAAGCGATGGTCAATCTTTCTTTTCCAAACGCCCGGCGCGGCGGGTTCGAAATTTCTTAAGCCGAACGGGTCTCAAGCTTCTTCGCACCCAGCCCCCCAAGCGTCGCAGACTTCCGCTTTCCGCAGAAAGCGGAACAAAACCCAATCATTTTTTCGCCGGCTCCGCCGGTGAAAAAATTCTTCTCAGCGCACAAGTGTGCGGCCCGGAGGGCCGTGCGCGCAGGGAGCTGCAATCCCCAAATTTTGAAGCCCAGCGAAGCGGGTTCAAAATTTCTTAAGCCGAGCGGGTCTCAATTTTCTTTGTCAAACTTCTGGATAAACTCACACAGCTTCTCCACACCCTCAACAGGCATGGCGTTGTAGATGGAGGCACGCATGCCGCCCACGGACCGGTGGCCCTTCAGGTTGGTGAAGCCCTGCTCCACAGACTCTGCCACGAACTTGGCGTCCAGCTCGTCGTTGCCGGTGCGGAAGGTGACGTTCATGAAGGAACGGGAGCCCTTCTCAGCGGCCACAGTGAAGAGCTTGGAGTTGTCCAGCACATCATAGAGCATGTTGGCCTTGTGGATGTTGACCTTCTCCACAGCGGTCAGGCCGCCCACGCTCTCCACCCAGTCGCAGACCAGGCCGAGGATGTAAATGGGCCAGCAGGGAGGGGTGTTGTACATGGAGTCCTTGTCGATCATGTGCTTGTAGTTCATGATGGCAGGGGTGATGGGCATCTCGTTGCCGGCCAGCTCTTCCTTGATGATGACGATGGTCAGGCCAGCGGGAGCCAGGTTCTTCTGGGCGCCGGCATAGATCAGGCCGTACTTGCTCACGTCGATGGGACGGGACATAATGTCGGAGGACATGTCGCAGACCAGGGGCACGTTGCCGGTCTCGGGCACATACTGCCACTGGGTGCCCTCGATGGTGTTGTTGGAGCAGTAGTGGAAGTAGGAGGCGTCGGGGGAGAGGGTCAGCTGATCCTGGGAGGGGATGTAGGTCCACTTGCGGTCCTCAGAGGAAGCGGCCACCACGGCCTCGCCGTACTTCTTGGCTTCCTTGTGGGCGTTGTTGGCGAAGTTGCCGGTGCGGGCGTAGTCGGCCTTGCCAGTCTTGCCCATCAGGTTCAGGGGGACCATTGCAAACTGCATGGTGGCGCCGCCCTGGAGGAAGAGAACCTTGTAGCCCTCGGGCACGTTCAGCAGCTTGCGGAACTTGGCCTGGGTGTCGTCAAAGATCTTCTGGAAGACCTTGGAGCGGTGGCTCATCTCCATAACGGACATGCCGGAGCCGCCGTAGTTGGTGATCTCTGCGCCAGCCCGCTGGAGAACTTCCAGAGGCAGCATGGAGGGACCTGCAGAAAAGTTAAAAACGCGATCGTTTGCCATAAGAAAAAACCCCTTTCGATATGTTTTTGATAGTTTCCTTGCCGGGAAAAGGCGGCTATAGTCGCCCATTTTTTCCATTATATCCGGCGGAAAGGAAACCGTCAAGGGAAAGAGGGAGCTTTTGGGGGAAAATGGGAGAGGAGACC
>DBEYYM010000100.1:0-7845 GCA_048184675.1 Evtepia sp.
GGTCCAGGGGGAAAGAACCTCTTTCCCCCTGGTCTTCTTTCCCCTCTTTCTTGAAAGAAAGAGGGCCCCCGCGCCGGGTGGCGCAAACCCCACGGCGCAGTGTGCGCCGACGCCGGTACCGGCCCTGGGGCCGACCCCAAATCCAAAGGGCAAAACCCCTACGTGGCAGGGCCACACCATCTTCGGTTCCCGGCCCAAAGGGCCGGACCCCCTTCACAACCCCCTCGCCCCATGATACCCACCATGCACCGCATCCCAAATCTGCCCTCCGCTCAGGGCGTCTCCCACAGAAACAACCCGGTCGCAAACCTCCCCCAACCGGTCCCCATAGGGCCGGACAGGCACGGTGCCCAGGGCCAAAACCACCCGGTCACAGGGGTAGACATACTCTTCCCCGGTCTGGCTGTCCACAAACCAGACTCGGTCGGCTCCCACCTTGGTCAGGGTGCGGTTGCATAAGAACACCACGTTGTTGACCTCCAACACCGCCGTCACCCCGTTGCGGTTGGAGCCGTAAACCCCGGGGGCAATCCGGGGGGCGGCCTCTAGAACCAGGACGGCATTGTTGCGGGCCCGGTCAGAGAGGATCTCTGCCGTCTCCAGGCCGGTCATCCCCGAGCCCACCACCACCACGCTCTCCTCCCGGATCTCCACCTGCCCGGTGATGACGGCAGGGGGCGTGCAGACTATGGGGTTGTTTTCCGCCCCCTGGATGGCGGCGGGCACCGCCGGCCGGCCGCCGGTGGCGTCTAAGATGGCATAGGGGGCCAGGGCCTTCAGCTCCTCCAGGGTGGGGGCACAGCCCAGGCGGATCTCCACCCCCACCTGCTGACAGCGGTGAACCAGGCTATCCAGCAGCCACTGGATTTTTTCCTTTCGAGGGGTCTGCACCGCCAGGCGCAGCTGGCCACCCAGGGCCTCTGCCTTTTCAAACAGAATCACCTGGAATCCCCGGCGGGCGGCGATCCAGGCTCCTTCCAACCCGGCAGGGCCGCCCCCCAGCACCACCACCAGGCGGCCGCCGCCGTCCTGGGCCAGGGGTGGCAGCTGGGCCTCATACCCCGTTTCTGGGTTCACGGCGCAGGTGATGTGCCCTGCGGTATCATATTTGCCAAAACAGGCCATACAAGAGATACAGGGGAGAATATCTTCCTCCCGCCCCGCCAGGGCCTTGTTCCCCCAGGCCGGGTCGGCCAGGTGGCTGCGCACGGAGGCGGCAAAGTCCAGCACCCCTTCCGCCAGGAGCTTCTCCGCATAGGCCGGCTCCCGAATGAGGGCCACCGACAGCACGGGGATGGAGACCACCCCTTTCACCGCCTTAGGCAGGTGCTTTCGCCAGCCCTGGGGGTAGTACATGGGCTCTGCACTTTGGCTGAGTTTACTGTCGGTGCCTGCGGCAGAGACGTTGATGGCGTCCACCCCCCAGCTCTCCAGCAGCTGGCAGATCTTCAGGCCCGTGTCGGCGTGGTAGCCATCCTTGCCGATGTACTCCTCCAGGGAGATGCGGAACATCAGGGGGAAGTCCCGGCCGCAGGTGGCCCGGATGGCCTCCACAATCTCCCGCAGAATCCGGGTGCGGTTTTCCAGGCTGCCCCCATACTCGTCGGTGCGGTGGTTGGTGACGGGGCTGAGGAAACTATGGAGGAAGTAGTGGTGGGCGGCGTGGACCTCCACCCCGTCAAAGCCCCCTTCCTTCACCCGGCGGGCGGCCTGGCCGAATTTCTCTACAATCTCCCGAATGTCCTCCCGGCTGGCCTGCTGGGCTTGGCCCCGCTTTTTCCCCCTCCCCTGGCTGGCAGAGACCAGCGGGAGCCGGGGGTTCAGCTTGGGGTCAGCGTTGGCCCCGGGATGGAAGAGCTGGGCAAAAATCTTGGTGCCATAGGGGTGGATTCGGTCCGCCAGACGCTGGAAGGAGGGGATGTTCTCCTCCCGGGCGGCATTGAGCTCCCGATGAAACAGGACGCCCCGGTCCTCATCCACGCAGACCATTTCGGTGATGATGAGACCCACGCCCCCTTTGGCCCGGGCCTCGTAGTAGGCCAGCATGTCCTCGGTCATGGTGCCGTCTGGCTGGGACAACGAGGCGGAAGCCGCCGTCATGGCGATGCGATTTTTCAGGGTCAGCTGACCAATCTGGCCCGGTTCGGATAATTTTTGATACATGGGTGGTCTCCTTTCGGAAACAGATTGTGGTTTCATTGTAGCGGTTCCTAGGGGAAAAAGCAAGCTGGCGACCCTGTTCCCGGGCCTGCCCTCCCTCTTATCCGGCGGGCACACGGAGAAAGCCCTCAAGGGATTTCCTCCGTAGCCCCCATGAAACAACCCCCTTCCTGCAGGAAGGGGGTTGTTGTTAGGTGTCTTTTTCGTCCTTTTTTTCGGCTTCCTCGGCCGGCGGAGTACTTTCCGCCTGGGCTCGGGCTGCCTTTTCGGCCCGGGCCTTTTCCTTGGCTTCCTTCGCTGCCTGGGCTTGGGCCTCTTCCTCCTCCCGGCGGGCCTGCTTCATTTCCTTGCGCAGCTGGGTCAGATACTCCGGGGGGACCACGTCAGACCCCTTGGGGTTGAGGATATAGGTCCGCATCTTTTGGGCCAGCTCCTCATTGCCCTGGTGGACCACCACCAGATTATTTTCATAGGCATACCAGTAGCTCCGCTTCACATCGGGCATTTCCTTGGTGATAAGCTGAAGACTGGCCATGCGGCTGGCCGTGGGCGGCGTGTAGATCACGTCCTTGACCGAGGTGAAGGGGATGGTGCGCTCCTTCTCCTTCAGTTTGGTCTTTCCCAGACAGCGCATGACGCAGTAGTCCAAATAGACATCCAGCCGGGAGGACCCTCCCGGGAGCCAGAAAATTAACCCCTTGCGGATGGATCTATGGATCTCTGCTTTCTGTTCCTTCTTCTTTTTTCGACCAAACATAACCGCCGCCTCCTTTTTATTTCTTGCGGGTGGATGATGTTAGTATAGACCTTGCAAGAAGAAAAGGCAAGTCTTTCAAAAATCAATTTTATCAGGATCGTGACCCGAGCCCCCAAACGGCGCCAAGGCAGCGATCTGCGCCATGTCCTCCTGGGCCAAAGTAAAGTCAAAAACTGCCTGGTTTTCCTGAATCCGAGCCGGTGTCACGGACTTAGGCAGGGGGAGGACCCCCTGGTCCAGGCACCAGCGCAGGCAGATCTGAGCGGGGGACTTTCCGTATTTTTTCCCCAGGTTCACCAGGGTCTCGTTCCCCAGCACCCGGCCCCGGCCCAGGAGACTCCAGGCCTCCACCAAAATGCCGTGCTCCCGGCAGCAGGCTAGGGCCTCAGTTTGCTGCCAGCCGGGGTGGAACTCGATCTGGTCCACCATGGGAATCACATCACTCTCCAGCAGAGCCGCCAGGTGGTGGGGCAGGAAGTTGGACACCCCGATGGACCGGACCCGGCCCTCCCGGTATAGCTTCACCATAGCCCGCCAGGTCTGACGGTTGATCTCCTCCCAGTTTTCATAGCGGTTGGGGGAAGCGGGCCAGTGGATCAGGTAGAGGTCCAGATAGTCCAGGCCCAGGTTCTCCATGGTCCGGTCAAAGGCCGCCAGGGTCTTTTCATACCCCCGATCCTCCGTCCAGACCTTGCTGGTCACGAAGACCTCCTCCCGCTTCAGGCCGCTGGCCCGAACGGCCTGTCCCACGCTCGTTTCATTTTTATAAAAGGAAGCGGTGTCAATGTGCCGGTAGCCCAGCGCCAGGGCTTTCTCCACGGCCTCCACCGTCTCCGGTCCCTCAGGCATTCTCCAGGTGCCAAAGCCCAGGCAGGGAATCTCTACTCCGTTGGACAATACAAACGGCTTCACTTGCTGTTCCATGGTTCCAGTCTCCTTTCAGTCAGTGGATACTCAAAGGATACCACGTCCCGCCGGGAATGGCAATGCCCCCGGCCAAACCTTCCAGCTCGTTGCTGCCGCCAAAAGCTCCGTTGATTTTACCAAGATGTATTGTAGGAGGCTTCTAAACTATGATTATAATATACAAATTAGGAAGTGTTTTTATGAAGGAGACGCTTGCTTGCGCGTTGATGATCGCTTGCCTTTTTCGCATAACAGCTTGCAGCCAGTCAAACGGAGCAATCGAGGATGCGCAGGACACCATTGTCAACCGGACGTTCATTTATGAAAACGAAGGCTTTGGCGGAGAACATTTTTGGGGCCCATCGAATGAAGCAGAATAAAGCAAGGACATGGTCTGCCAATTCAGGTCCTTTGGCAAGAGATTTTCCGGGGGACCCTTCCCGCGGCCCCGCCGGCCCTTATTCCTCCGTCCCCTCCCAGCTTCCGCAGGTTGTCAGGAAGGTCTCCGGGTGAAAGGTGCAGATGACGTGGGCCATCGCCTGGCAGTCCTCTTCTGCGCCGTTTTCCAGCCACGCCATGGCGGTGTTGTAAACCATGCCGGCAAAGCAGGTCAGCCAGTAGCGCTCCAGGGAACGGGCGGGCATGCCGCCGTAGAAAAACTCCAGGTTCTCTGTAATGATCTCCAGGCTCATGGGGGCAAACCCCGCCTGGTGGAGGGTGAGCAGCGGCCGCCGCTTGGCCTTCAGCACCCGCAGGATCTCCGTCACTTGCGCCTCCCCTTCGGGCAGTTCTTCTGGGGCCGCCATGGCCTGCCGAATTTCCGTTTGCAGCTCCTCATAAAATAGAGTGAGAATGGCCCTTTTGGACTGGAAATTTCGATAATAGGACTGCCGGGCAACCCCTGCTTCGGCCACAATTTCTTTCACAGAGATTTCTGACAGGGGCCGCGCCTCCATCAGCTTCAGCAGCGCGTTTACCAGTTTTCCCTTTACCGCACGGTTCGACTCCACTCGCTGGTTCATCTCAGATCCCTCCTTGGCCAAGCTGTCACAAAATGGGGATTTTTGTCTCTTCATGTCGACTTGACTCTTTCTGAATCTGTGATACAATTTATTCCAGATCATACAGTTCATGTAAAATTTCACTGTTTTTTATAGTATAGCAAGGGTTCCTCCCTTTGTCAAAACGAGGTGATCCGATGTCCACCCCCACGCCCCACTTTTCCCCAGCGCGGCACACCATTCTGATCCCTGACCTCTTCCCCATCCACATGGAGCTGTTGGCCGACGCTCTTCGGGCCTGTGGATATTGCGCGGAGGTTCTAAAGTGCAGCGGCCGGCAGGTCCTGGACGTCGGCCTGCGGTATCTTCACAACGACATTTGCTACCCCGCCATCTGCTCGGTGGGGCAGCAGCTTCACGCCGTCACCAGCGGCGAGTATCCTTTGGATGCCATTGCCCTGCTCCAGTTTCAAACTGGCGGCGGCTGCCGGGCATCCAACTATGGAATGCTTTTGAAAAAGGCCCTGGAAAAACTCTCTCTGCCCTCCATTCCCGTGGTCACCCTGGGCTTTTCCCCGTCCCGGGCCAAGGGGGATAACCTCCCTCTGACGCCCGCCCTGGCTTTTCGCCTGCTGGCTGCCCTGACCTATGGCGATATGCTGATGCTCCTGCGCAACCAGGTCCAGCCCTACGAAGCCACCCCTGGGGACACCCAGCAGATGATGACCGCCTGGATGGCCCGGATCAAGAAGGCGCTGTCCCTGCGGGGCCCTGCCCTCTCCACCCTGCGGAAAAACCTGCGGCAAATGGCCGAGGATTTTCAGCAGATCCCACGCCGGGCCGTTTCCAGAATCAAGGTGGGCATTGTGGGGGAGGTTTACGTGAAGTACTCCCCCTTTGCCAACAACCACCTCCAGGCCATTTTAGAGGCCGCCGGCTGCGAGTGCATGCTGCCGGGCGTTTTGGGCTTCATTCACTACTGCCTGTCTACCCCCGCCATAGACTGCTCCCTTTACGGGGGCAACCCCCTGAAGAAAGAGCTGAGCCACCTGCTCCAAAAAATTGTTCAGCGCTATGAAAGCGCCATGACCTCTGTGCTGGAGCACTTCCCAGAGTTCGTCTCCCCCGCCCCCTTTGCCCAGATGCAAGCCTATGGGGCCCAGGTTCTCAGCCCCGGGGTGAAAATGGGGGAGGGCTGGTATCTGCCGGCGGAAATGCTGGAGCTGCTGGAACAGGGCTGCGACAACATCATCTGCACCCAGCCCTTCGGCTGCCTGCCCAACCACATTGTGGGCCGTGGGATTCTCCGCCGGGTTCGGGAGCTCTATCCCAAAGCCAACATTTACCCCGTGGACTACGACGCCAACGCCTCTGAGGTCAACCAAGAGAACCGGATCAAACTGCTGCTGTCCCTGGCCCGAGACCGCGAGAAGGTCACCGCGCCCTCTGTTCTTCCGGTGTAAGATTTTATAAAACAGCCGCCCCCAAAGGGGCGGCTGTCGTCATCTATAGAAACGCCGTAAAAAAGAAGCACTGCCTTGGTAGGCAGTGCTTCTGGATAAACGATATCAGCCCTTGGAGAACTGGGGAGCGCGACGGGCCAAAGGCCCCTAAGGGGCCTGCGCTCCGCGGGATGTCCCCATCGCCCCCCGGCCTGCGGCCGAAACCGGCGAGGGATGACAAAAGCAGCCCGCCGCAAAAAAGAAGCACTGCCTCGGTAGGCAGTGCTTCTGGATAAGCGATATCAGCGCTTGGAGAACTGGGGAGCGCGACGGGCTGCTTTCAGGCCGTACTTCTTTCTCTCCTTCATTCTGGGGTCGCGGGTCAGGAAACCGGCGGCCTTCAGGGCGGGGCGATACTCAGCGTTCATCTCCAGCAGGGCGCGGCTGATGCCGTGGCGGATGGCGCCGGCCTGGCCGGTGACGCCGCCGCCGGAAACGGTGGCGGAGACATCCACCTTACCCAGCAGGTCGGTGGTGTCCAGGGGCTGGCGGACGATGAGCTTCAGGGTCTCCAGACCGAAGTAATCGTCGATATCACGGCCGTTGATGGTGATGGTGCCGGTGCCGTTGGGGAACAGGTGCACGCGGGCCACGGAGGACTTCCGGCGGCCGGTGCCGTAATGGTAAGGCTTCTTGCTCTTATACATAGTCGAACTCCTCCTTATTCTGCGGCCCACAGTTCGGGCTTCTGTGCGGCGTGGATGTGCTCGGGGCCGCGGAAAATCTTCAGGCGGGTCAGGGAATCCTTGGTGATGATGTTCCGGGGCATCATGCCGCGGACAGCCAGCTTCATAGCCAGCTCGGGCTTGTCCTGCATGAGCTTACGGTACTTGGTTTCCTTCAGGCCGCCCACGTAACCAGAGTGGGTGCGATAGTACTTCTGGTCCAGCTTCTTGCCGGTGAGCACGGCCTTTTCGGCGTTGATGACGATGACGAAGTCACCGCAGTCGGCGTGGGGGGTGTATTCGGGCTTATGCTTGCCGCGCAGCAGGGTGGCTGCCACGGTAGCGGTTTTCCCAAGGGGCTTGCCAGCGGCGTCGAGGATATACCACTTACGCTCGATGTTGCCCTTGTTGGCCATAAAAGTGGACATAGGGTCGAACCTCCAATATAAAAATTACGCTTCCTTATATTTAAGGAGGGCCGGTGGCTTCTCCCGCTGTACAAGGGAGTTTTCTCTCCCTTATCCTGCTGGAGAAACCACAGGCCGATGTTTTCAGCAGGCTACATTATAATACGGGGATTCCCCCCTGTCAACGGCTTTTTTTAATTTTTTAATTTATTGCCGCAAGATCTCTTGTTTTCTCTCTTAATCTCCCTTGATCTCTTGAAATCTCACTTTCAATTTTCATTTTTTGTGCGTGGGAAGTGTACCTGCGCTGCCTGCGTTCAGGTCTGCTTGTCGAACATCCCTTGCTGTGGCAAGACATTTTTATTGTCGCTTTGTTTCCACAAAATCTAGGATAAGTTTGCCTTTGTTTCGTTTTATCTAGGTGTTGTTGTTCGGTAACTACATACT
>DBEYYM010000101.1:0-11268 GCA_048184675.1 Evtepia sp.
GGACATGTTAGCCTGACGGAGAAAAAAGGATAAAAAACGAGCCAGGCTGCAAACTTGCCTGGCTCGTTTTTTGGAGACGCCCGAGAAAGGAAGCAGGTCGGACGGGCTCCGGGTATTGTACAGGAGTTCAAACTGGAACAAACGAGGATGTATAAGCGAGGGTTGTGCGGTGGAAAGACAGTCCGCCAACCTAACGATGGGTTAATTCATGTTGGAGAACATGCTGGCTGCCCGTACCTCGGGGGGAACTGCCCGGCGCTCACGGGAGCTGGCCAGGTAGAGGATGAGGCCCACGGCCATCCAGATAATATACAGGATGAGGGCCAGGTTCCCCATATAGCAGGGGGAGAAGGGCAGGAAGAGCATCACGAAGATGATGGTCACCAGGATGCCGCCAAACCAAGCGGTGGGGGTGCCGCCCGCGATCTTATAGGGACGGGGCAGGTCGGGCTCTTTCTTGCGCAGCCGGATGAGGCAGAAGCAGGTAATCATCCAGGAGGTGACGCAGGCGGTGCCGGAGAAAGAGGTCAGGGGGTCGATGAGGCCCATGCCCATGACGGGGCCCAGCAGGGAGAGGATGCAGCAGACGATGATGCCGTTTTTGGGAACCCCAGTTTTGGGGTCCTGCTTGGCCAGGAACTTGGGGATCAGGTTGGCCCGGGCCAGACACATCATCAGGCGGGGGGCAGCCACGAAGAACCCGTTCCAGGTGGTCAGCAGACCGGCCAGGGTGCCCACCAGCACGATGACATACAGGATGTAACCAGCGGTGCCGCCGTAAGCCTGAAGCAGAAGATTGGAAACGGCGGGGCTGTCAATGTTGTAGAACTGCTGCCAGGGCAGAGCGCCGCCCAGGACGAAGAGGACCAGGGCATAGAACAGGGCTGCCACGGTAACGGCCATGACCACGGACTTACCCACGGCCTTCACGTCGCCGGAGGAGTCTTCCACGGCCTGGGGGATGGTCTCAAAGCCGCACATAAAGAAGGGAGCGGAGGTCATAATGGCCAGCACGCCGCCGGGGAAGCTGTGGTGGTTGGTCTCTTTGACGTTTTCGTAGACGGGCATCAGGTTGTTGGAGTCGAACTTGATGACACCGGCCACAATGGCAATGGCCGCGCCGGAGAGAAGGATGATGACCATCAGCTTTTGGAAGCCAGCGGCAGAGGCGGCGCCTCGCACGTTGAGCATGGTGATGATGGCGGTGATAACCACGCCGATCAGGATGCCGGAGAGGTAAACGTCTCCTCCGTTTAAGGTATAAAGCGGATTGCCGGAGGTAAGACCGGGAATCAGCATAGAGAGGATGTCGGTGACGTAAATGGCCTCCCAGGGGAGCATGAAGGCGAAGGCGCCGAAACAGGCCCAACCGGAGATAATGGAGACCTTTTCGTTAAAGGCCCGGTAGGCGAAGGCGGCGCCGCCGCCGGCCACGGGAAGCATGGGGGTCAGCTCGCAGTAGCAAAGGGCTACGGGGACCATCATAACCAGCACCAGCAGATAGCCCACGGCAGCGGGGATGGGGCCGCCGCTGTTGGCCATCCAACGGTTTAGGGACAGGGCCCAGCCCACGCCCACGATGGCGCCGAAACCGATGGTAAAGAAATCAAAGGGACTTAGGCCCTTGGTAGTTACAGAATTGCTCTTTTTACTCATATCTCGTTCCTCATAGATTCGTAGGGGAGCGGAGATCTTAAGCCGTGGCTCGTGGTCCGGGCCACGGGCATAAAATCAACGGCTATTGGTTTCTTCCTAAATGCTGGTCCTGGGGCCCGTTTCCGGGCCACAGGATCAGAATGGGTTTGGCGCTTACTTCGTGCAAGCTTCCAGAGCGGCTTCCAGAATGTCCAGGCCGCAGTTCAGCTGCTCGTCAGTGATGGTGAGGGGTGCCAGGAAGCGGATTACCTGACCCCAACGGCCGGCGTTCTCGACCATCAGGCCGCGCTTGGCGCACTCCTGAACCAGAGCGGTGACCAGCTCGCCATTGGGCTCCTTGGTTTCGGGGTCCTTGACGAACTCCAGGCCCAGCATGGCGCCCAGACCACGGACGTTGCCCAGGACGGGGTACTTCTTCTGGATCTCGGCGCAGCGGGTCCGAACGATCTCGCCGATCTGGCGGGAACGAGCGGCCAGGTCCTCGCGCTCCATGATCTCAATGGTCTTCAGGCCGGCAGCGCAGGCCAGGGGGTTGCCGCAGAAGGTGCCGCCGATGGTGCCGGCGGGAACGGCGTCCATAATCTCAGCCCGGGCGATGATGGCGCTGATGGGCAGGCCAGCGGCGATGGACTTGGCGGTGGAGAGGATGTCGGGTGCAGCACCGGCGTCCTTCCAGTACTCGGAGGCAAACATACGGCCGGTACGGCAGAAGCCGGACTGGACCTCATCGGCGATGAGCAGGATGCCGTTGTCATCGCAGATCTTCCGCAGGGCCTTCACCCAGGGAATGGGAGCGGGGATGAAGCCGCCTTCGCCCTGGAGGGGCTCCACGATGATGGCTGCCACCTGGTCGGCGGGGGTGCCCTCTTCGAAGACATCACGGATGGACTGGATGTAGTACTCGATGGCCTCTTCCTCGGTCATGTCGGCGGGGTTGCGGTACAGATAGGGGAACTTGGCCCGATAGACACCGGTGGCCAGGGGGCCCATGTTGGTGGTGTAGGCCTTCTTGGCGGTCATGGTCATGGTGAGCATGGTGCGGCCGTGGAAGGCGCCGGAGAAGGTGATGATGTTGGGGCGCTTGGTGTAAGCCCGGGCGATCTTTACGGCGTTCTCGTCGGCCTCAGCGCCGGAGTTGGCAAAGAAGACCTTCTTCTTGTCACCCTGGACGGGGACGATCTGGGCCAGCTTTTCTGCCAGAGCCACATAGCCCTCATGGGTGACAATGTTGAACATACCGTGGAAATACTTGTCGGCCTGGGCCTTGACAGCTTCTACGATTTCAGGATGGGTGTAGCCGATGTTCAGCACGCCCACGCCGCCGATCCAGTCCAGGAAGCGGTTGCCGTCCAGGTCTTCAATCATGGCGCCTTCGCCCCGGGCAATGGCCACGGGATAGACACATCGAATGGCGGAGGGGATGGCATCGGCACGGCGGTCGATGAGGGCTTTGGACTTAGGGCCGGGAAGGGTGGAAGTAACGATTTCAGGCAGAGATGTACGCAGCATGGGGTTCATGTCCTTTCTTTGTTTATTTGGAGACGGCTTATGCAAACCGGAACTCAATAGAGCGCGCGGTAAATGTCGTAAATCTGGTCCCGAGAGAGGGGGACGAAGTTGTTTTTCAGCAGACGCTGCTGGTTCTCCAGGACGGAGTCGGTGAACTCATCCAGCTCTTGCTCCTTCATGCCGTACTCGTGGAGCGCCTTCTTGGGGAGCAGACAGCTGAGCAGATCTTCCAGTGCCTCGTAGACGGTGTCGGTAGTGCAGCCCAGGATGTTGGCCATGAAGGCGTTGAGGTCGGCAATGGCACCATCGGAGCGGATGGAGAGATACTTTTTCATAACGCCGGTGAACATGGCGTAATTGGACTCCCCGTGGGGGACGTGGTAAACAGCGCCCAGGGGGTAGCTCAGGGCATGGACGGCGGCGCAGCCAGCGTTGCCGAAGGCGATGCCGGCATAGTTGCTGGCCAGCAGGAACTGATCCAGCAGGGGGATGCGGGCCTCGGGGCCATTGTCCCGGATGGCCATGTAGCCGTGAAGGATCATGTCAATGGCGGCATAGCCAAACATCTGGGAGGCATCGGTAGCCTTGGGGGAAAGGCTGGACTCGATGGCGTGGATGAGAGCGTCGATGGAGCTGGTGGCGAAGAACTTGAAGGGCAGCCCCTTCAGCAGCTCGGGGATGAGGACGGCGTGGTTGGCGTACATTTCATCGTTGGCCAGGCCCTTCTTGGTGTTCCGGCTGAGGAGAGCCAGGATGGAAATGTTGGTGACCTCGCTGCCGGTGCCGCAGGTGGTGGGCACCAGGATGAGCTCCTTGTCCTTTTCCACGGGGAGCTTACCGTCGTACAGGTCCAGCACGGGGGAGACGTTCTTCAGGGCCAGGATCTTGGCCACGTCCACCACGGTGCCGCCGCCCACGGCGATGATGCGGGTGACGTCCTTGGGCATGTCCCGGTAGATGGCTTCTACCATCTCGTCGGTGGGCTCGCCCAGGCCGTATTTCTCCTGAAAGAGCACCGGGCAGGGCAGATTCAGGGCGGTGAAGTAGGGATCATAGAGAAAATCGTTGGTAAACAGCAGATCCTTGGGGCCCAGCTGGAATTCTTCCGCAAAGGCCTTGCAGGTGTCAAATTGCCAAATGGTCGGCATAATGGAAAACTGAGACATACAGACGTCCCTCCTAATTAGTAATCTCTGGGATAGCGGCGACGGAACTCGTCCCGCAGGGCATCCCGGAAGTCGGGGTGGGCAATCTTAATGAGCTCCTCGGCCCGCTGGCGGAGGGACTTGCCCCGGAGCTGGGCGATGCCATACTCGGTGATGACGTAATTGACGTCGTTGCGGGTGGTGGTGACGGCGGAGCCGGGATCCAGGAAGGGGACGATCTTGGAGATCTTACCCTTGCCGGTGGTGGAGGGCATGGCCATGATGGCACGGCCGCCCTTGCTCATGTTGGCCCCCCGGACGAAGTCGATCTGGCCGCCCACGCCGGAGATCTGCCGCAGGCCGGCGGAGGTGGAGACCACCTGGCCCATGATGTCGATCTGGACGCAGGAGTTGATGGAGACCAGGTTGTCGTTTTGCGCGATGACATAGGGATCGTTGACATACTGGACGGGATACATGGCCACGGCGGGGTTGTTATCCACGTAGTCATAAAGGCGGCGGGTGCCCATGAGGAAGGTGGCCACGCTCTGGCCCTGGTGGAGGGTCTTCTTCTTATTGGTGATGACCCCGGCTTCGGCCAGCTCTACCACGCCGTCGGAGAACATCTCGGTGTGGATGCCCAGGTCGTTCTTCTCCTTCAGGAAGAGGAGGACGGCGTCGGGGATGGCGCCGATGCCCAGCTGGAGGGTGTCGCCATCCTTCACCAGCTTTGCCACGTTCTGGCCGATGGCCCGCTCTACGTCGCTGATCTTGGGGGGAGCCAGCTCGATGACGGGGGTGCAGCTTTCCACAATGGCGCCAAACTGGGTGACGTGGAGGAAGGAATCTCCCAGGGTGCGGGGCATGTTCTGGTTCACCTGAGCGATGACCAGGTCGGCTTCCTCGGCGGCGGACTTGGTGTAGTCCACGGAGACGCCCAGGCTGCAATAGCCGTGCTCATCGGGAGGGGAGACCTGGATGAGGGCCACGTTGGGGTGGAGGTGATCCCGCAGAAGGGCGGGGATTTCGGAAAAGTAAACGGGGGTAAAGTCGGCCCGGCCCTCGGCGGCGGCGGCCCGGCTGGTGGCCCCTAAGAAAAAGCTGTTGTGGTGGAAGTTTTTGTCATACTCGGGTTTGCAGTACTCTGCCTTGCCCATGGCCACCATGTGGACGATTTCCACTTTTTCATATTGGGCGGCGTTGGCTACCATGGCGTCCAGCAGAAGGGAGGGCTCGCCGGTGGCGTGGGCCACCACAACGCGGTCACCGGAGCGGATCCGGCGGACAGCCTCCTGGGGGGTGCAGAGATGTTCTTGATACCAGGTTCTCCAGTCCATGGGGATACCTCCTTCTGTCTTAGTGAAGCTGGGCCCCGGCCCGGGCGCGCGTCATCAGCGCCCGAGCTTCGGCCAGCAGGGAGTCGTTAACGGTGTGGACCAGGATGACCTCTTTCAGCTGGGGAAGCAGAGGCTTGAGCTGGCCCTCGATGAGGGTCTCATTGGTCATGGTGGCGGCGGGGCAGCCGGCGCACTGACCTAACATCCGCAGGCGGAGAATGCCATCCTGGTAGCTGACCAGCTCCACGTCGCCGTTGTGGGCGCGCAGGGCGGGGCGAACCAGTTCATCCAATAATTGTTCCAGATTTGAAGTCATCGTGTTGTCCTCCTGTTGGTTGGGTTAAAAACGTAACCGAAAGCTGCTTTGGGCCGTGTGGCCCGGTTTCCCGGGCCACGGCTGACAGCAGGGATTGGATTGCGGGGGAAATGCTTTAGTCTTCCTTCACGTGGGCGATGCGCTTGGCCAGCAGCTTCTTGCCCTCGATGTCACCCTGGCGGGCGATCATAACGCGCTGAGCCTGGGGAGAGCCTGCGCCGTGGAGGGACTCGGTGCGGTAGCCGACAGCGCCAGCACCCAGGGACAGGTTCTCAATGAGGCGCAGGATGCGCATACGGTTCTCGGCGGTGGTGCCGGTGCCGTTCTTCATGTACTTCTCCACCCAGGGGCCGGTGAACTCGCCCTTCAGGTCGGCGTCGGACAGGCAGGTGCCCACAGCGCCGCCGGCCAGATCCTCGGCGATCCGGGCCATCTCATAGGGGAAGCGGGTGACGTTCTGCTTGCAGACGTTGGCCAGCAGCAGGTCGATCAGATAGTTGCCAGAAGCGGTGGGCTTGCCCTCGGCGGAGCAGGCGATGCCGCAGGAATACATGGTCTCGTTCAGGTGGATCATCTCGATGAGCTTATCCTTGATGTGGCTGGCCTTGGCAACGCCGTTGTAGTCAGCGGCCACGGCGGCAGCGCCGATGAGGACGTCGCCCACGCCAACCTTACATCCGCCGTAGCTCTGACGGTGATAACCAGCGAAGCGCTCCACCATCATGGTGGCGAACTCGGTCTCGCCGTTGAGGTAGATGTTCTCGTTGGGGATGAACACGTCGTCGAAGACCACCAGCAGCTCCACGCCGCCGAACTGGGCGTTGCCCACGTCGATGTCGGTGCCTTCCAGCTTCCGGGTGTCGCAGCTCTGGCGGCCCACGATCATGAACAGGCCCTCGGCGTCAGCGGGACAGGAGAAGGAAACAGCGTAGTCCTTGTCATCGGGACCCATAGCCTGGGTGGGCATCACCAGGACCTGGTGGGAGTTGCACATACCGGTTTGGTGGGCCTTGGCGCCGCGGACCACGATGCCGTCGGGACGGCGCTCAACCACGCGCATGAACATGTCGGGATCTTCCTGCTTGTGGGGGGGCAGGGAACGGTCGCCCTTGGGGTCGGTCATGGCGCCGTCGATGGTCCAGTCCTTTTCCTGGGCCTCTGCCACGAACTTGCGGAAGTTCTCGTGATAGGTGGTGCCATACTTCTGGTCGATTTCATAGGTGGTGCTGTAGACGGCGTTGATGGCGTCCATGCCCACGCAGCGCTGGAAACATGCTGCGGTAACCTGGCCCAGCAGACGCTGCATCTTGACCTTGTTCACCAGGTCCTGGGGGGACTGATGGATGTGCATGAAGCGGTTGATACGCTCACCAGTCAGATGGGAGGTGGCGGTCATCAGCTCCTGGTATCTGGGAGCCTGGGCCAGGTCGTAGGTCATGCGAACGGAGTTGACGGAGGGACGGAGGATGGGGTCGTCCACGGGGTTCTCCACTTTCTTGCCGAACATGTAAACCCGCAGGTTCAGAGCTCTCAAGCTTTCGATGTATTCGTTGCCAGTCATCAGTGCCATAGTAATTCGTCCTTTCTTTGTTGTGTGGTTTGTTCCAGTTTGTGTTTGTTTGTCAGTGAAGGCTGGATATGGAGGCTGTGATTGCCTTCGCCCTAATATACAAGCAATTATTGTACCAAAATGAAGAAAGGACGAAAAAAATCGAAAAAATTTTTTTGTTTTTTTGAAAAAAGGCGGAAAAACGCAAAAAAATCCCCGGATCACGGCCCTGGGAAAGGGTCGAATCTGGGGATTTTTTGCGAAAAAAGGGATGAATTCTGCCGAAAAATTAGAACAATGGTCGAAATGTTTGCGTCAGAAACAAAACGCGTTGGAAAAATGAAACGGCGGAATTTTGGGGGGATGGGGGCGGGGCGTTTCAGAAGTAAATCAATGGGTTTGTGAATAGTGCCCATCAATCGGGCGGAAGCAGGCCTTGAGCTTGGTGCTTTTTCTTATGGCGCAGGAGGGTAGCCGGGTCCATGTGCAGGCGGCGGGCAGCGGAGCGGAGGGAGTCGGACTGGGCCAAGGCCTGGGCGATGAGGGTGGCTTCGAAGCGGTCCACTTGGGTTTGAAGACTCTCGTTGGTGAGGGTGGGGACCTGGTTGGCAGGAGCTGCGCCGGAGGAAGGGTCCTCGCCGGTATCCATGCCGTAAGTGGGGGAGATGGTCCGGGGGATGTGGAGACTGCCGTTATCCAGGATGGCCAGATCTTCGGCTAGAATTTCGTCGCCGTCGCTGATGATGAAGGCGCGCTCCATCACATTGCGCAGCTCCCGGACGTTGCCGGGCCAGGAGTATTGAAGGAGGACGGCCTCGGCCCCAGACGTGAGGGACTTTTTACGCTCATAGGTTTGATTGAGCTCGTCGATCACGGAGTTGGCCAGCTTGGGGATGTCCCTTTTACGCTCTCGCAGGGGCGGGACCCAGACAGGGAAGACGCTCAGGCGGTAATAGAGATCCTCTCGGAAGGTGCCCTCGGCGACGCATTTTTGCAGGTCTCGGTTGGTGGCGGCAATGACGCGGACATCAATTTTAATGGGTTTGCTGCCGCCCACTCGGGTGAGTTCTTTTTCCTGGAGAACCCGGAGAAGCTTGGTTTGTGTGGAGAGGGAGAGCTCGCCCACTTCGTCGAGGAAAATGGTGCCCTCGTGGGCGACCTCGAAGAGACCGGGTTTTCCCTCTCGGTTGGCGCCGGTGAAGGCGCCCCGCTCATAGCCGAAGAGCTCGCTTTCCGCCAGGTTTTCTGGGATGGCGCCGCAGTTGACCCGGATAAAGTTCTTTCGACATCGGGGGGAGCTCTGGTGGATGTAAGAGGCGATGCGCTCTTTGCCGGCGCCAGTTTCTCCCTGGATGAGGACCACGGTGTCTAACTGGGCGGCCCGGCCCACAATGCGCAGGAGATTTAAGGTGGCGGGATCTTCGGCCACCATTTGGGGGGTGTTTAGGAGCTGATCCCGGATGACGGCGATCTCCTGCTGGTAGCGAGCGGAGAGGCGGCGCTGGTGGTCCAGGGTTTCCTGGAGGGCGATGAGCTCGGTGATATCTCGAACATTGGTGACCACCAGGCAGACTTGGTCATTCCGGTCATAGATGGGGGTGCTGGTGACCACAGCCCGCTTGCCCGTGGTAAAGGTTTGGTCGATGGTGACGGCCTGGCCTTGCTCCAGGGCTTTCAGGGTGGCGGAGTTGGAGATGGTGCCCCGGTGGACCAGCTCGGCCATGGGGATGCCCAGAACGTCCTGGGCGGTGAGGCCGGAGATCACCTCGTAAGAGTGATTGCACCAGATGGGGCAGGCTTGGGCGTCAGTGATAAAGATGCCATCGAAAGAGCTCTCCAAAACGGCCATAAGGTAAGGGAGGGCGGAGGCGTGGTTTGGGGCAACGGGGGTGGGGGCGGAATTGGGGAGATAGACGCGGTTTCGATTCATGGGCTCACCTCGGGGTAGCGTTTTTATCGGGGATAGGATATCAAATGACGGCAGGAGGGTCAAGGGGGAATTTTGAGACACGTGGGGAGAAAACGGCCTTGGATTTGGCGAGGGAAGGGGGAAAAGTATGGTCAATTTGCACAAAGATGTGAAAAATGAAAAATTTTTTGGACGGGGGTGTACGAAAACGTCCCCGTCGAGGGGGTGTCACGGGGGAGGGTGAGGAGGGATTTTGATGGAACAGAAAGACTTGACCCGCCAGACGGTGCTGGCACAGATGATGGCTCTGGCGGCGGGGGAGGCCAACGACGTGGTGAAGCTGGCTTATTTGGAGACAGAGGGGAAGGAGGCAATTGACGGGCTGGACTTACGGTGCCTGACGGAGTTTAAGCGGAGCAGCAACGGGGCGGTGGAGGTGAAGCTCACCGACCGGGTGGCGGTGCTGGAGAAGCTGCTGGAGCAGCTGAAGGAAGAGGAAAACCAGGGGGCGGCGGCCCTGATGGAGGCCCTGGACCGGCCCCGGGCCCCGGAGGGGATGTGCTCCCAGCGATGAAGTTTTGCTTTTCGGAGAAGCAGAAGCAGGTCCTCCGGTGGTGGTGCAGGGGGGAAGAGACCGGGGAGAAGGACGCCATTATCTGCGATGGGGCGGTGCGCAGCGGGAAGACCCTGTGCCTGGGGCTCTCCTTTGTGCTGTGGAGCATGGCCCGGTTCCGGCGGCAGCAGTTTGCCCTGTGCGGAAAAACCACGGAGTCGGTGCGGCGGAATTTGCTCTCCAGCGTGCTGCCGGTGCTGGAGGAACTGGGGTTTCAGTGGGAGGAGAAGGTCTCCCGGAACTGGCTGAAGATCCGGTATGGCGGGGTGGAGAACACCTATTTCCTCTTTGGGGGAAAGGACGAGGGGAGCGCGGCCCTGATCCAGGGGGTGACCCTGGCGGGGGTGCTGCTGGATGAGGTGGCGCTGATGCCGCGGTCCTTTGTGGAGCAGGCCTGCGCCCGGTGCTCGGTGACGGGGGCGAAATTTTGGTTCTCCTGCAACCCGGCCGGGCCGGGACACTGGTTTTACCGGGAGTGGATCTGCAAGGCCCAGGAGAGGAACGCCCTGCATTTGCGGTTTTTAATGGAGGACAACCCCACGCTGTCGGAAGAGACCCGGCAGCGGTATGAGCGGGCCTTTCAGGGGGCCTTTTACCGGCGGTTTGTGCTGGGGGAGTGGACGGCGGCGGAGGGGCTGGTGTACGACTTCTTCGATGAGAGCCTGGTCCGGCCAGTTCCGGTGGGGCCGGCGGAGCGGTGGATGATCTCCTGCGACTATGGGACGGTGAACCCCACCTCCATGGGGCTGTGGGGGAAGTATGGCGGGGTGTGGTACCGGGTGAGGGAGTATTACTATGACGCCCGACAGGCCCGGCGGCAGCAGACCGACCAGGAGTATGCCCAGCGGCTGGCGGAGCTGGCCGGGGGACGGGAGATCGAGGCGGTGGTGGCCGACCCGTCGGCGGCTTCCTTTTTGGAGGTGCTGCGGCGGGCGGGATGGAACGTGAGAAAGGCCAACAACGAGGTGCTCTCGGGAATCCGGCTGACGGCGGACGCGCTGAAGGAGGGGAAGATCGTCATCTGCGCGCCCTGCGGGGACGCCATTCGGGAGTTTGGATCCTATTGCTGGGATCTCAGCGCCGGGGACCGGGATAAGGTGAAAAA
Source organism: Evtepia sp. (assembly GCA_048184675.1). Taxonomy (GTDB): domain Bacteria; phylum Bacillota; class Clostridia; order Oscillospirales; family Oscillospiraceae; genus Evtepia. The sequence continues at coordinate 11,140 of DBEYYM010000101.1, forward strand.
GGAGTTTGACCACGCTATGGATGAGATCCGGTATTTTGTGGCTACGGTGGTGGCACCGGAGGCGGGGGAGGATTTCTTCTTTGCCGGATATGTGGAGCGGCGTGTGTGAGGACGAGAGAAGGAAAGGAG
>DBEYYM010000102.1:0-3487 GCA_048184675.1 Evtepia sp.
ATGAAGAAGTCCGTGTGCTGGAGCATGTTCATGTTGTCCACGCCCTTGATCTCCATGTTCAGGCCGTCGTCCATCATGTAGTAGTTGTAGTGGTCGGCGTAGAAGACCAGCACCGTGTTCTCCAGCAGGCCGCTCTCCTCCAGCTTGGCCATGAGCTCGGCGATGAAGTCATCGGTCTCCATGGCCCCTGCCACGGCGTAGACATAGTTGCCGTCGGTGCGCTTGGCGGCGGCCTGGGCCTCTTGGGCGTGGGCCAGATAGATGGGGTTTTCCTCCCCATAGGGCCCGTGGCCGGAGTAGGTGATGATGAAGGAGTAGAAGGGATCGCCGCTGGTCATGTCGGCAAAGCCGTTGATGAGCTGGCTGTCCAGCTCGTACTCGGGCATCCCCATGTCGCTGCCGCTGTAGTACTTTTCATAGCCCAGGTTGGGGTGGACGTTCTCCCGGTCATAGACCGTTCCCGGACTGTTGTGGAAGGACCGGACGGTGTAGCCGGCCTTGGCAAAGAGGTTTGCCATGGAGTAGGGGAAGCTGTCGTTGGTGTATACTGAGGTAGGGATCCCCCCTGTGGCCGGCAGCAGGCCGGTGTTGGTCATAAACTCGGTGTTGAAGGTCCCGGCGGTGATATAGGCCGGGGTATAGTGGTTGGTGAAGGAGATCCCCTCGGCCTTGAGCTTGGCCAGGTTGGGCATGTAGTCCGAGAGCATCCAGGTGTCGATGGCCTCCAGCTGGACCATGATGACATTTTTGCCGGCAAAGAGACCGGTGTAGTCGTTGTCCGTCTGGGCGGCCTCATACTCGGTTACATAGTCGTCAATTTGCTGGCGGTCCTGGGCGCTGAGGGCGTTGGCCGGGAAGAGCTGGTTCCACAGGTCCCGGACGGTGTATTGGTACAGGCCGCTGACCATGAGGGCGTTGGTGCTGTCGTTAAACTCGTGGTAGGCGGTGCGCTGGGCGCTGTCGGCGTCACTCTCCCAGATCACCGTGTCCACCACCGGGAAGTAGTGGACATGGGTAAAGACCACCAGGGCAATGCCCACCACAAAGACCCCCACACCGGTGAGCACCGACTTTTTCACGGCCCTGGGGGGGATCACCGTCAGCAGCCGTCCAGAGGTCATCATCAGCAGCACCGTAACGGCACAGCCCGCAATCACCTTCCAGCTGATGCTGATGTAAGAGGCGTCCATAAAGCTTCCCGTGCCCCCATAGGTGAGCACCGAAAAGGAGAAGAACCGGCGGAAGGCGCTCATAAACCCGCTGTGGGTCACCGTAATCACCACGCAGGTGACCAGGGGCACACACCGGAAAAACCACCGGGGGATTTTCGGCAGGAAAAAGATCAGCCCCGCCATGAGCAGCGCCCAACCCAGGGTAAACAAGCAGGCCGGCAGATACCTGACCCCCACGATGCCCGCGCTCCGATAGGTGAAGCGGAGAGTAAAGTCCAGCACCAGATAGGCCAGGAAGAAGGGGATGATGTACAGATACGGCAGCAGGCCCGGGACCTCCCGGCTGTAAAGCCGGTTGTGGACCAGGCACCAGCCCAGGGAATAGCCCTGGTCCTTGCCGGGGAGCTTTTTATCAAATTTTTGTTCCAGTTGTTTCATGGTGTCCTCCTTTGGTTGGTCCTTCCGCCGGGAAAGGGGGCGGGCCGGGGGCCTTCCAGGCAAAAAAATACCGCCGCGGCACCCGGCAAAGTGCCAGCAGGCAAATGCTGCCAGCGCAACCTTAAATGCACCCCAGGGGCGGGCCGGGGCCCGTTTCAGGACGCCGTGCCCGCCCCCAGGAAATAGCCTGTCAGAACGTACTCACTTTATTTAGACGCAGCAAACGCCATTTTGCAACCGAAATTTCGAAAAGTTTACAGAATCTTTATGATCTTTGGTTAAAATGCCAGCTTTTCCTGCAAGTATGCCTTCAGCTGGTCAATGGGCAGCCGGACCTGCTCCATGGTGTCCCGGTCCCGGACGGTGACGCAGTGGTCGGCTTCCTTCTCCCCGTCGCCCACGGTGTCAAAGTCCACGGTGATGCAGTAGGGGGTGCCGATCTCGTCCTGGCGGCGGTAACGCTTGCCGATGGAGCCGGCCTCGTCATAGTCCACCATGAAGTCCTTGGAAAGCTGGGCCCGGATCTCCTCGGCGGCCCCGGCCAGCTTTTTGGACAGGGGGAGCACGGCGCACTTGAAGGGAGCCAGGGCGGGGTGGAGGCGCAGGACGGTGCGGATGTCGTCGTTGCCCTTCTTATCCTGGCCCACCACTTCCTCGTCGTAGGCGTCGATGAGGAAGGCCAGGGTGACCCGGTCGGCCCCCAGGGAGGGCTCGATGACGAAGGGGATGTAATGCTCGCCGGACTCCTGGTCGAAGTAGGTCTGATCCTTGCCGGAGGTGGTCTGGTGGGCGGTCAGGTCGAAGTTGGTGCGGGAGGCCACCCCCCACAGCTCGCCCCAGCCGAAGGGGAAGGCGAACTCGAAGTCGGTGGTGGCGTTGGAGTAGTGGGAGAGCTCCTCGGGGTCGTGGTCCCGCAGGCGCAGGTTGCCATCCTGCATGCCCAGGTCCAGCAGCCACTTGTGGCAGAACTCCTTCCAGTAGCCGAACCACTCCAGCTCGGTGCCGGGCTTGCAGAAGAACTCCAGCTCCATCTGCTCAAACTCCCGGGTGCGGAAGGTGAAGTTGCCGGGGGTGATCTCGTTGCGGAAGGACTTGCCCACCTGGCACACGCCGAAGGGGAGCTTCTTCCGGGTGGTCCGCTGGACGTTTTGGAAGTTCACAAAAATGCCCTGGGCGGTTTCGGGGCGGAGATACACGGTGTTCTTGGCGTCCTCGGTAACCCCCTGGAAGGTCTTGAACATCAGGTTAAACTGGCGGATGTCGGTCCAGTTGTGGGCGCCGCAGGAGGGGCAGCCGATGCTGTGCTCGTCGATAAATGCCTTCATCTCGGTCTGGCTCAGGGCGTCCACAGACTTGCCCAGGTCGAAGCTGTTTGCTCCGCACCAGTCCTCAATGACCTTGTCGGCCCGGAAGCGCTCTTTGCACTCTTTGCAGTCCATGAGGGGGTCAGAGAAGCCGCCCACGTGGCCGGAGGCCACCCACACCTGGGGGTTCATCAGAATGGCCGCGTCCAGACCCACGTTATAGGGGTTTTCCTGGACGAACTTTTTCCACCAGGCCTTTTTCACGTTGTTTTTCAGCTCCACACCCAGGGGGCCGTAGTCCCAAGTGTTGGCAAGGCCGCCGTAGATTTCGCTGCCGGGGAAGACAAACCCCCGGCCCTTGCACAGGGCCACAATTTTTTCCATGGTCTTCTCAGAATTGGAAAGCATCTCTTGACTCCTCCTTCGCCGGGGCACCGGCGATTTTAATATGTGTATTTCAAAGCCCTCTGTCAGGGGGCAATTTGCCAGAATAGTTCAATTATATCCAAAAATAGATAGGTGTCAAGGCAGGGGGGGTGGAATGTTTCGGAAACATCGGGTAAATTAGGGGTG
>DBEYYM010000103.1:0-3853 GCA_048184675.1 Evtepia sp.
CTCTGCCAGCTGGCGGATTTCCTGGGGCAGGCCCACGGTGTACAGCAGCCACAGGCAGGTCCTGTCCAGGTGGTTTTCCTGGACATAGTCCTCAATGAGCTCCACCACCACCTTGCGCAGCTTGCCCCGGTATTTCTTGGTGGCCACCAGGTTGCCGTCCAGCACCTCCACCCGGGGGTGAAGATGGAGCAGCCGCCCGCCTAAGTAGTAGACCACGTTGCTGATCCGCCCACCGGCCCGGAGGTACTCCAGGTCATCTGGCACAAAGCACATCCGTGCCCGGCGGCACAGGTCCTGGACTTTCTCCAGGGCTTGGTCCATGGTGGTCTCGGGATGCTCCCGCAGAAAGGTCGCCAGGGTGGTTACAATGGCCGCCTGCCCGGCAGAAACGTGCTTGGTGTCCAGGCTGACGATCCCCTCCATGCCTTCCGCTGCCACCTTGGCGCTCTGGTAAGACATGGTGGTGGCGGCGGAATAGGCCAGGTGCAGAATTTCTGCCTGAGGGTGTTCCGCCCGGATCTGGGCGAAGATCTTTTCGAAATCCTCCGGCGTGCTTCCGCTGGTTTTGGGGAGCTCCCCCGTGCGGTCATAGTGGGCACAGATCTCCTCTGAGGGGAATGCGCCGTCATCTAGGGTTTTCTCTCCCATGGTCACATGCATGGGAACCAGGTAAATCCCCTGGCGCTGAGCAATGTCTTCTGGGATGTCGGATCCGGTTTCTGCTACCAGAATGATCTTCTGCATAACGATCCCTCTTCTCTGTTCAATTTTTTATCCTTCTCGCTCGAGCTGGCTCAGCTGTCCAGCACAAACTTCTCCAGCGCCACGGCCACCCCGTCTTCATCACAGGAGGCCGTTACGAAATCGGCTGCCGCCTTCACCCCCTCCGTGGCATTCTCCATGGCCACGCCGATGCCGGCAGCCTGGAGCAGGGGGATATCGCTGCCTCCATCCCCCATGGCCAGCACTTCCTCTGGGGAAATCCCCAGGTGGTTTAATAGGAAGCGCAGGCCCTCTCCTTTGTCGATGCCCCCGGCGATCACTTCCAGATCCCGGGGGAAGGGGTCGGCAAAGCCGATGTCCTCAACCCTTGACAGGCACTCTCGCAGGCGGTTTTTCTCCTGGATGCTGTCGGTGAGGAAAAAGAGCTCCTCAATGGGCCGGCTATCCGCCCGCAGGAACTCCTCCACTGTGCCCGGGAGGATCTGCCGGGTGTCCAGCACATAATCCAGCAGGGCTGTGCCTGCATACCGGGCGCACAGGGCGTCGTAGTCAGCCTGGGAGAGGTAGCCCACCCCCTCCCGAAAGGCCTCTCGAATCATGGAAAACTCCCGGCAGGCCGCCAGGACCTCCAGGCCCTTTTCCGCTGCCAGGTGCTTTTCCAGCAGGGTCTCTCCGGTGACCAGGTCCCGGATGGTGGCCCCGTTGGAGGTCACGGTATACCGCAGGCCGGGCAGCTCCAGCACCTGCTGAGGCAGCCCCTGGGCGGGGCGGCCGGTGACGGGTACCATCAGGACCTCTGCCCTGCGCAGCCCCTCCAGAGTGCCCAGGGTTTTCTCTGTGATGATCTTTGCTTCGTTGAGCAAGGTCCCATCCAGGTCCAGGGCCACCAGCTTGATCTTCCCCATGGCCTTTCCCTCCTCTCTTTCTCTCAGTTACCAGGTCCTGGGATGCTGCGGACCAATCAGCCCTCCCCAACGGCCTGGATGTTACAGGGTTTCAATCATGTTGGCAAACAGCGCCGGCTTCCCCAGCACTAGGCCGCCGTGACCCAGGTCGGGGAGCACCTGAAACTTGGTTTGGCCGAACCGTTCTTTCATGTACCTGATATCCCACGCCCGTGCCTTTTCCTCTCCGTCTGCATACCAATAGTGGATCTGGGTAGACAGGGGCGGCAGGGGGTGGGGAAGCTTGTAATTGTTACAGGAGTCAAAGGTCCGCCACAGGGTTTTTCGGCTGCTGTGCCGGAGGACCTCCGCCACATACTCCAGGTCCTCCTTGGAGTACGCATCTGTGGAAAAAGCCTTTTCCAGCAGCTTGACGCCTCCCAGCTTTCCCAGGCCCACAAGCAGATAATCCCGCAGGGCAATCACCCGCGTCACCAGCCACGGGAGCTGGTAGGGGGTAATGCCCCCGTCCATCACACAGTGGTCGATCTCCACCGCCTGGTCTGTTGTCAGCCGCAGGGCAATGGACCCACCCATGGAGCAGCCATACACCGCATACAGATGGGTGTATCCCCGTTCCTTCAGCCAAGCGCCAACCTGGGCGGCCACCTCTTCCACGCTGGTAAAATCGCTCTCCTCCTCAAAATCGTATCCCGGCAGCGCCGGAATGAGCAGATGATAGCGGGACTCCAGCAGGGGAATCACAGACTCAAAATAATCCCACTTGACCACAGAGGGGTGGAACAGTAGAATCTTATCTTCCCGGTCCGTTCCAAACTCGTGTATGTTCATTCTGCTCCCCCTCTGCTGCCGGGGTTTGTGAGGTCACACCCCGACCGATTTTGTTCTCGGTGTCATTGTATCATAGTTCTCTCGAAAAGGCCAGAAAAAGCGGGGCCGGCGACTCTGGTTTTCGCGGCCGATGGGCAGTCTGTCTTTCACACCCCCTGCCCTCTCCTCTCAAGGCCAGGTCTTCCCGGCTGGCGCACCGGAATTCTGCCTTGCATCCCGGCGGGAAACAGGCTATAATAGCGCCATACTTCCAGGCGGTCCCCAGCGGCCGCCTCTACTTTGCTGCTCAAAGGAGGGCCACGCCATGGCCGAACGTCCCTATCCCATTCTCACCGTCAATGAAAAGGCCGCCCGCTCCCTGCGGGCAGGACACCCCTGGGTCTACGGGGCGGAGACCACCGGCCCCGACCGCCCCTATGAAAACGGGGACATCGTGGACGTGGTCACCCAAAAGGGCCGCTGGCTGGGGGCGGGGGTCATCAATGACCACTCCAAAATCCGGGTGCGGCTGCTCTCCCGAAACACCAACGACCGCTTCGACCAGGCCTTTTGGCGCCGGCGGCTCCAGTATGCCCTGGACTATCGAAAGACCGTCATGGGGCCGGACTTTGCCTGCTCCCGGCTGATCTTCGGGGAGGCCGACCAATTTCCCGGCCTGACAGTGGATCTTTTTGGGGACATCCTGGTCACCGAGGTCCTCTCCCTGGGTATGGAGGTCCGCAAAGACCTGCTCTACCCCCTGCTGGTGGAGCTGCTGACAGGGTATGGCGTCTCGGTCCGGGCCATTTACGAGCGCAACGAGGCCGCCCTACGGGACAAAGAGGGCCTGCCCCGAGAGAAGGGCTTCTATCCCCTCCCCGGCCTGTCCACCGATTTGGATGGCCACATCACCCTGGAGGAAAACGGTATCTTCTACGACGTGGACTACATCAACGGCCAAAAAACCGGCTTTTTCCTGGACCAGAAATACAACCGCCGGGCTGCCGCTGCCCTGGCCCCCGGCCGGCACATTCTGGACTGCTGCACCCACACCGGGGCCTTTGCTCTAAACTGCGCCAAGGCGGGGGCCGCCCACGTCACCGCGGTGGACATCTCCAAGGAAGCTGTAGAGCTCACCCGGCGCAACGCCGCCCGCAACGGGCTGGACAACGTGGAGGTCCTTCAGGCCGACGTCTTTGACCTGCTCACCGACCTGGCCAAGGAAAAAAAGCACCCCTATGACTACATCATTTTAGATCCCCCCGCCTTCACCAAAAGCGGCGCCACGGTGAAAAACGCTTACCGGGGATACAAGGAGATTAACCTGAAAGCCATGAAGCTCCTGCCCCGGGGCGGCTACCTGGCCACCTGCTCCTGCTCCCACTTTATGACCCCCAACCTCTTCTGCCAGATGC
>DBEYYM010000104.1:0-17642 GCA_048184675.1 Evtepia sp.
ACCAACCACGATGAATTCTGCGGCCACATACCCTACCTGGTCACCAAATTGGATCAGATACCAGCCATTATATTCATTGATGACGGTGACCAGAGCCCCGTCGTAAAGCTGCGCAATGGGGGAAGTGTTAAAATCAGGCTGACCATAGACATCCAGTGCCCCCAGATCGATACGAACCGAACCATTCATAGGGGAGCTGGAGGGGAAAAAGGGAATGCCGAAGTATTCTGTGAGGGAGAGGACGAGGCTCTCCGCCATGGCGTCAATATGGGTAACAATCCACTGGGCGTCCTCAGAGTTGTCGTGGAAGCCCAGTTCAATGAGCACCGCCGGGGCCCGGACCCGACGAACTTCCCCGATGGTGGTGGTGGGCTCGGTCCGCACTAAGTTGGGCAGGGGATAGATGGCCTTCAGCCCGTCTACCAAAAACTGTGCTGCCCGCATCCCCCGGGCGCTGCCTGGAAAGTAAAAAGCAATGATCCCCCGGTTTTGCCCTTCCTGCCCCTCACCGGAGGCGTTGGTGTGTAGGGCCAAATGGAGATCATAGTTACCCTCGTTGGAGGCGCGGATGGATGAGGCCGCTGTCATGTCTGGGGTGTTGCGGGTGAACTGAATCCCTGAGGCATAGAGCATGGGCTCCATGGCATCAGCCAGGTTGTTCATCCACTCCTCTTCGGTGCCCAGGCCGTCCACATAATCATTGTATTCCTGGGTGGATGGAGATAGGTAAATAATAGGCATGGTAATCCCTCCTCTTTGGTATCCTATGCAGGAAAGGGGCGGAGGGTCACTGGAGGCAGGCCGGCCTTTCTGCGTTGCAATCCGGGGTTCCCTATGCTATGATGAACAAAATAATGTTGGGAGGAACGGGATATGGATCTATGCAACCCAAAAGAGATTAAGGAGCTGCTCAACCGGCATGGTTTCCGCTTTTCCAAGAATATGGGGCAGAACTTCCTAATTCAGCCCTGGGTTCCGCGGCAGACGGCAGAGGCCTCCGGTGCGGCCCCGGGGGTAGGGGTGCTGGAGATCGGCCCAGGTATTGGCCCCTTGACAGCCCAACTGGCCCAGCTGGGGGAAAAGGTGGTGTCTGTGGAGCTGGACCGCACTCTGCTGCCCATTCTGGAGGAGACCCTGGCCGGCTATGACAACGTGGAGATCGTGCCGGGGGACATTCTAAAGACCGACATCGGGGCCCTCTGCCGGGAAAAGCTGCCCGGGCTGCCGGTGGTGGCCTGTGCCAATCTGCCCTATAACATCACCACCCCGGTCATCACCGCCCTGCTGCAGGCCCAGTGCTTTCAAGGGATCACGGTGATGATCCAGCGGGAGGTGGCCCAGCGGATCTGCGCCCAGCCGGGAACCCCGGAGTATGGGGCCTTCACCCTTCTGTGCCAATACTACGCCGACTGCCAGCTCCTTTATGATGTGCCCCCCTCCTGTTTTTTGCCGGCCCCCAAGGTGACCTCCTCGGTAATCCGGATGCAGGTGCGGGGGAAGCCGCCGGTGGAAGTGGGGGATCCCGCGCTCTTTTTCCAGGTGGTTCGGGCTGCCTTCGCCCAAAGGCGGAAAACATTGCTCAACGGTTTGTTTACGCTAACTGGCCAAACTGTTGACAAAGATACCCTTCGTGGCGTGCTCTGTGCCTGCAATTTGACGGAGACCATTCGCGGAGAACGGCTCTCTTTTGCGGACTTCGCCGAATTAACCAAAAAACTCCAGGAAATTCAGGAAAAGTGACGAAGTTGACTTGCATAAAAAGTTGCAGCAGGATATAATGGGAAAAGTTAAGGGAGGCTCTAAGGAGGGCATTTAACATGGAAATTACAAAAAATAAAGCTGTATTAGACTGGATTGACCAGCAGGTGCAGCTGACCAAACCGGATAAGGTCGTCTGGATCGACGGCAGTGAGGAACAGCTGGAGGCACTGCGGAAAGAGGCCTGTGCCACAGGGGAAATCCACCAGCTTAACCAGGAAAAACTCCCCGGCTGCTATCTTCACCGGTCCGATCCCACCGACGTGGCTCGGGTGGAAAGCCGGACCTTTATCTGCTGCAAAAAGCAGGAGGACGCTGGCCCCACCAACAACTGGATGGATCCCCAGGAGATGTATGCCAAGCTGCGCAAACTCTACGACGGCTCCATGAAGGGACGCACCATGTACGTGATCCCTTACTGCATGAGCGTGGTGGGCTCTCCCTTTGCCAAGTATGGCATTGAGCTGACCGACTCTATTTATGTGGTTCTGAATATGGATATTATGACCCGGGCAGGGGAGCAGGTGATTCCCTACCTGGATGAAAACTTTATCAAGGGTCTCCACGCCCGGGCCAACCTGGACCCCGAGGAGCGCTATATTGTCCAGTTCCCTGAGGATAATGTCATCATGTCCATCAACTCCGGCTACGGCGGCAACGTGCTCCAGGGCAAGAAGTGCTTTGCCCTGCGCATCGCCTCCAACCTGGGCCGTCAGGAGGGCTGGCTGGCGGAGCACATGCTCATTCTGGGCGTGCAGAATCCCCAGGGGGAGATCCGCTATGTGACCGGCGCCTTCCCCTCCGCCTGCGGCAAGACCAACCTGGCCATGCTGATCCCCCCCGAGGGCTATCAGAAGGACGGCTGGAAGTGCTGGTGCGTAGGCGACGACATCGCCTGGCTCCGGGTGGGCGAGGACGGCCGCCTGTGGGCTGTGAACCCCGAAAAGGGCTTTTTCGGCGTGGCGCCCGGCACCAATGAAAAGTCCAACCCCAACGCCCTGGCCAGCACCCGGAAGGGGACCATCTTCACCAACGTGGCCCTGAACCTGGACGACAACACCGTGTGGTGGGAGAAGCTGGATAAGCATCCCCCTGAAAACGCGCTGGACTGGATGGGCAACCCCTGGAACCCCAAGACCGCCCAGGGCCCCGCTGCCCACCCCAACTCCCGCTTTACCTCTCCGGCGGAGAACTGCCCCTGCATCTCCTCGGAGTTCAACGAACCCAACGGTGTGCCCGTTTCCGCCATCATCTTCGGCGGCCGCCGGGCCAAAACGGCCCCCCTGGTCTACCAGTCCCGTGACTGGCAGCACGGCGTGTTCGTGGGCTCCATCATGGCCTCGGAAAAGACAGCCGCCGCTGAGGGCAAGGTGGGTGAGACCCGCCGGGACCCCATGGCGATGATCCCCTTCTGTGGCTATCACATGGCTGACTACTGGCAGCACTGGCTGGACATGGAAAAGAGCGTGCCCAACCTGCCCAAGATCTTCAACGTCAACTGGTTCCGCACCGATGACAACGGCGAGTTCATCTGGCCCGGCTTCGGCGAGAACCTGCGAGTGCTGGAGTGGATCCTCAAGCGCTGCTTCGACGAGGTGGACGCCCGGGAAACCGAAATCGGCTACCTGCCCAAGGTGGAGGATATCAATCTGGAAGGCATCGACGTGACCCCGGAGACCTTGGCAGACCTGCTGTCTGTGGACCGTGACCTCTGGCGGGAGGAGACCGTGGGAATTCACGAGTTCTACGCCAAGTTTGGCGATAAGCTGCCCCAGGCACTGCGGGATGAGCTGGCTGGTCTGGAGGACCGGCTGAAAGACTGAGTACAAAAAGGCTGCTGGTCGGAGTTCCGGCCAGCAGCCTTTCTTTTCTCTGTCACAGTGCAGGGGGATGCCTGCCGGGGCTGTTACAGCTGTCTGTACAGAAGGCGGGCTTTTGTTTTGCGAATGCGCGCGGCGTATCTGCTGGTAAAAATGGCGCCCACGATGAGCATGCCAAAGGAACAACCTAGGCCAAAGCTGGCAAGGGCCTCATAAGGAGCTTGCTCGGCAAGACCGAGGATATCAAAGGCGGCAAAGAGCAGAAACCCGACGATGCCCGCGAGGAACATCCAGTGCAGCCTTTTGGTAAAGCCGGCCCGCTCCTCGTTGGTGTATTGGGCTACCTGATACATGGTCTCCTCTGTTTGTTTGTCCATGGTTTCCTCCGTTCTTTCTCCGCTTAAAATCTCTTCCATTCCCACGTCATAGTATTTTGCCATGGCAATGAGTAGGTCGAAATCCGGCATGGTGTTTCCCGTTTCCCAGCGGCTGACGGTGCGGTTGGAAACGCCCAGCCGTTCTGCCAGCTGCGCCTGGGTGATCTGTTGCTCCTTCCGCAGCTGCTTTAGGAAGGCGCCGATTTTTCTTTGATCCATCCTGTTGCTGCCTCCTTTCGGGCTCTATCATACTCGTCCTGGGGGCAAATGAACAGGACAGAAGGTGAGATTTTCGCAAAATCCAGGGGATTTCCGGGGTGGACACAATCTGGGACAGAAACCTGGCGCTGAGCGCCTTGCGTACCACGGTTACCCTATGCTATAATATATTGTTCAAAAAAGGGAAGGAGGGAGCAGTGTGCGCATCCTCGGCATCGACCCCGGTTATGCCATTGTGGGCTTTGGGATTTTGGAATCCCAGCGGGGGCAGGCGCAGCTTTTGGGCTGTGGAGCCATCAATACCCAGGCGGGGGTCCCTATGCCCAGGCGCCTGCTCCAGATCCAGGAGGATCTGGAGACCCTCATCCGGCAGTTTTCCCCCGATGTGATGGCCATAGAAGAGCTGTTTTTCAACACCAACGTCACCACTGGCATCGGGGTGGCCCAGGCCCGGGGCGTTATTTTGATGACGGCGGCCAAGCTGGGGGTGGAGATTTTTGAGTACACTCCTTCCCAAGTGAAGCAGGCGGTGGTGGGCTATGGCAAGGCGGAAAAGCGCCAGGTCATGGACATGACCAAGCGGCTGCTGAAACTTGCGGCCGTTCCCAAGCCTGACGACGCAGCGGACGCGGTGGCCATCGCCCTGTGTCACGCCCGGTCCCATACCTCCCGGCTGAGCCGGCAGTGACAGGAAGGAGTGCGTTCCTATGTTTTACTATGTGAAGGGGAAAGCGGCCCATCTGGCCCCCAATCTAGCGGTGATCGACTGCGGAGGCGTGGGCTACGCCTGCCGAACCACCAGCTATACCCTCTCTGCCCTCCAAGTGGGCCAGGAGGCCAAGCTCTATACCTATCTAAACGTCCGGGAGGACGCCATGGAGCTCTACGGCTTTGCCACGGAAAATGAGCGAAATTGCTTCCAAATGCTCATCGGCGTTTCGGGGGTGGGGCCTAAGGCGGCCCTGTCCATCCTCTCGGCCACCACGCCGGAGGGGCTGGCCACTGCCATTATCACCGGCAACGAAAAGGCCCTGATGGTGGCCCAGGGCATTGGCAAGAAGATCGCCCAGCGGATTATCTTGGAGCTGAAGGACAAGCTGGCCAAGGGCCAGCTGCCCCTGGCGGAGGAGAGCTACGGCGGCACCGGTATGACGGTGATTCCCCAGGACAAGAGCTCGGAGGCCACCGCTGCCCTGGCGGTGCTGGGTTACGGCCCGGGGGAGATCACCATGGCCCTGAAGGGGCTGGACCTGGAAGGGCTTTCTCTGGAAGAGATTGTCCGCCAAGCCCTGCGGAACATGATGAAGTAAAGGAAGGGGGAGCACCATGAGCATTGATTTTTCTCAGGAAGAGGCCCAGCCCCTCATGTCCACATCCCTGCTGCGGGAGGACGAGGGAGAGGGATCTCTGCGCCCCAGAAGCCTGACAGAATACATCGGCCAGGAGAAGGCCAAGGAAAACCTCTCCATCTTCATTGACGCGGCCAAGATGCGCCATGAGCCCCTGGACCACGTCCTCCTCCACGGCCCCCCGGGTTTGGGAAAGACCACTTTGTCCGGGATCATCGCCAATGAGATGGGGGTGAATATTCGCATTACCTCGGGCCCGGCCATTGAAAAGCCGGGAGATCTGGCGGCCCTGCTAACCAACCTCAACGAGAATGATATTCTCTTCGTGGACGAAATCCACCGGCTGAACCGGTCGGTGGAGGAGATTTTATACCCCGCCATGGAGGACTATGCCATTGATATCATCATTGGCAAGGGTCCCTCTGCCAACTCCATCCGCCTGGATCTGCCCCGGTTTACCCTCATCGGTGCCACCACACGGGCCGGCCAGCTTTCGGCTCCTTTGCGGGACCGGTTTGGGGTTTTGCTGCGGCTGGAGCTGTATAGCCCCGAGGAACTGGGAAAGATTGTCACCCGCAGCGCAGGGATTTTGGGGGTCCCCATTGAGGCAGAGGGCGCGGCGGAGATCGCCAAACGGGCCCGGGGAACCCCTCGTATCGCCAACCGCCTGCTGCGCCGGGTGCGGGACTTTGCCCAGGTTCGAGCCGGCGGGGTGATCACCCAGGGGGTGGCCGACCAGGCGCTCACTGCCCTGGAGGTGGACCATTTGGGCCTGGATGCTGTGGACCGGCGGATGCTGAAAAGCATTATCACCCAATATGCCGGCGGCCCCGTGGGTCTGGAGACCTTGGCCGCAACTGTGGGGGAGGAGGCCGTCACCCTGGAGGATGTCTATGAGCCGTATCTGATGCAGATGGGCTTTCTCACCCGCACCCCTCGGGGGCGCTGTGTCACCCGGCTGGCCTATGAGCACCTGGGCCTGCCTTTCCAGGGCCAGGAACAGCTGCGGCTATAAGAAAAAAGAACCTAGTGAAGGGAAAACTGCAAAAGCCCAGGAAAAAAGTGTACAAAAATGACGGAAATTTTTTGCGATTTCCCATTTATTTGATAATTCCCTTGACTTTTGTCTCTTGGTACTTTATAATAAAAATGAAAAATCTATGAACACAGAATATGGAAAAAATAGCAGTATTCCAGATGAAACCTTATGCGCACAGGCCGCAAACGGCGACCGTGCTGCCGAGGAAACCCTCGTTCTCCGCTATTCCCGTCTGGTTCGCATCTGTGCACGTCCCTTCTTTTTGGCGGGAGGCGACAGCGAAGATCTGATTCAAGAAGGCATGTTGGGCCTGCTCTCCGCCATTCGAGAGTTCCGTCCCAACCGTGGCGCCCACTTCCGCACCTTTGCAGAGGTTTGCGTCCGCCGCCGGATTATCTCTGTGGTGCGTGCCGCCGCCGGCGGAAAGCACACCCCTTTGAACGATTCGGTTTCTCTCGATCCATCCCTCGTTTTGGCTAACCAGGATTTTACCTCCTTTGGCGCGGCATATCATCAGCAAAGAAACCCCGAGGACGTCGTCATCCATGAGGAGAATCTCAGCGCGCTGGAGGAAGCGATCCAAAAGGAATTGACCCGGCTGGAAGCCCAGGTCCTGGCCCTGTATCTCAGCGGCCTGTCCTATGTCGAGATCGCGGAAGAGGTACGACGGTCCACAAAATCGGTGGACAACGCTGTGCAGCGGATTCGACGTAAAATTGCACAGTATTTATCCCGCGGCGAATACAGCGAAAGCTGATCGCATATTTATTACGCCCAAAATAACCTGGGTACAAAGTCAAAGAGAGGGTTAACAGCATGTACGAAGACAAGACTTTAGTATGCAAAGAGTGTGGCAACGAGTTCGTGTTCTCCGCTGGAGAGCAGGAGTTCTATGCAGAGAGAGGCTTCCAGAATGAACCTCAGCGCTGCAAGGCCTGCCGTGATGCCCGCAAGGCTGCTTCCCGTGGCCCCCGTGAGTATTTCACCGCAGTGTGCGCCTCCTGCGGCGGCGAGGCAAAGGTTCCTTTTGAGCCCAAGTCTGATCGTCCCGTCTACTGCAGCGAATGCTTTGCTCGGATGAGAGAAGCTTAATTTCTTGGAAATTTTGCCTTTCCTAAGCGGCGTGAGAGTTCTCTCACGCCGCTTTTACTATGGCCCGTCCGCTTGGTTTTTTCAGGGCGGAAAAAAGGATAGAAGGGCGGGATAAGATTTAACAGGCTAATTTGCTAAAAAAGAGGAGAAAAGGCAATCAATTCTTGGAAAAACCCTTGCAAAGCTGGGAAAATGACGATATAATGAAACCAAGTAATGCCATAGTTTATCATACGGAGGAGTAAGCAGCCAAGTACATAAGAGACCAACCAGGAGGTGAGGCCGATGTTCCAGATAGGAGATAAGATCGTTCACCCCATGCACGGCGCTGGTGTGGTGGATGAGATCGTGACACGGAAGGTAAACGGCGTCCTGAGAGACTACTACAGCCTAAAACTGCCGGTAGGCGGCATGCTGGTGATGATCCCCACAGAAAATTGTGGGGCCATCGGAGTGCGCTCCATTCTCAGCAGAGCGGAAACGGAACGGGTCCTGGGGGAGATCTCTGGCCTCCAGGTAGAGATGGATACCAACTGGAACCACCGCTACCGGGAAAACATGGAACGGCTGAAAAGCGGAGACCTGCTGGAGGTAGCCAAGGTGGCCAAAGGCCTTATGATTCGGGATGCCAGCCGAGGGCTGTCCACCGGAGAGCGAAAAATGCTCCACTCGGCCAAGCAAATCCTCATTTCTGAGATTGGCCTGGCGCAATCAATCAGCTATCAGGAGGCGGAGGACCGCATTGAACAGGCCCTTCACTCATAAAATAGGAATACATACCATGAAATCAGAAAAAGGAGCCAATCAGGCTCCTTTTTTGCCCAACGAAAGGAGACTACCATGGATCTGCTGCGAAAGCTGTTTCACCGGAGGCAGGAGGAACCCGCCCCTTTTTGCTCAGCGGTGATCGTGGCTGCGGGCCAGGCCTCCCGGATGGAGGGGATCGATAAGATTCTCTGCCCCATAGGAGGAGAACCCCTGCTGCTCTACGCCCTGGCGCCCTTTCAGGCTTCGGATCTGGTGGATGAGATTGTCATCGTCACCCGGGAGGACCTGATGGTGCCCATCGGTACCCTTTGCAGCCAGCGGGGGATCACCAAGGTCCGCCGGGTGGTGAAGGGGGGCGACAGCCGGACCGAGTCGGTGCTGGCCGGCGTGAAAGAGACCGACCCTCGGGCCGACCTCATTGCCATCCACGACGGCGCCCGGCCCTTTTTGCCCCTGGAAGTGATGGAGGAGACCGTGAAAACCGCCCGCCAGCGGGGGGCGGCCGCCCCTGCCATTCCGGTGAAAGACACCGTGAAACTGGCGCAGAATGGGGTGGTGAGCCAGACCCCAGCGCGGGACCAACTGTTTGCCGTGCAGACCCCGCAGGTTTTTGAGGCGTCTCTGATCAAAGGCGCGCTCACCAAAGCCTTGGAGGAGGGAGCCGCCCTTACCGACGACTGCTCTGCCGTAGAGCGCATAGGTTTTCCCGTCTGCCTGACCCAGGGCAGCGAAGAAAATATCAAGATCACGACCCCCAGGGATCTCACCTGGGGAGAGGCCATTTTGGCAGAAAGGATGGGGCGATGAGGATCGGACATGGCTATGATGTGCACCGGCTGGTCCCCGGCCGGAAGCTGATTTTAGGAGGGGTGGAGATCCCCCACCACCTGGGCCTACTGGGCCACTCAGATGCCGATGTAGTAACCCACGCGCTAATGGACGCCCTGCTTGGGGCGGCTGCCCTGGGAGATATCGGCCAGCACTTTCCCGATACAGACCCCGCTTATCTGGGCATTTCCAGCCTAGACCTGCTGGGCAGAGTCATGGACCTGCTGACCCGAGAGGGCTGGCGGGTGGAAAATGTGGATCTTACTATCCTGGCCCAGCGCCCCAAGCTGAAAGAACACATCCCTCAGATGCGGCAAAACTACGCCCGGGCCATGGGCCTGCCGGTTACAGCCATCAGCGTGAAAGCCACCACAGAGGAGGGCCTGGGCTTTACCGGCACTGAGCAGGGAATTGCCGCCCACGGCGTGGTGCTCCTTGAGGAACTGGGGCAGTAAGTCCCCCTCGACACAATTCCGCCCCTCCCGCATACACTGGTGCGGGAGGAGCTTTTTTATGGTATATCTAATTATGTGCCGATCCCTGACCTACGCTCAGCGGGTGTCCAACGCCCTGGAGCGAGCGGGGATCCCGGCCCGGGTCCTCCGGTCTCCAGGTGAGATCTCCCCCACCGGATGCAGCTATTCGGTGAAGATCGCTGCCCGGAACCTGGCCCGGGCTCTGACCATTCTCAACGGCACAAGACTGCCCTATTTGGGGGTCTATGTGAACACCGCGGGATATGGTTACCGGGAGGTGGAACTGTGATTTATTTCGACAGTGCCGCCACCACCTTTCAAAAGCCCCCTGCCGTCTACCAGGCGGTGCGGGGGGCGATGGCGTCTATGACCAGCCCAGGGCGGGGGACCTATGGCCCGGCAGCCCAGGCTTCCAAGACGCTGCTGGCCTGCCGGGAGGAGGCTGCGGCCCTCTTTCAAGTGGCCCAGCCGGAGCGGGTGGTGCTGACCTTCAACGCCACCCATGGCCTGAACATTGCGGTGAAGTCCCTGGTAAAACCCGGCGCCAGGGTTCTGCTGTCCGGCTATGAACACAACGCCGTCACCCGGCCCCTGGCCACCATTCCAGACATCCAGGTGGAGGTGGTCCGAGCGCCCCTGTTTTGCCCCAGCCTCTTTTTGGAGGAGCTGGAGCGCTGTCTTACCCCCGAGGTGGATGTGATGATCTGCACGCACGTCTCCAACGTCTATGGGTATATTCTGCCCGTGGAAGAGATCGCCGCACTATGCCGGCGGCGGCAGATCCCCCTTATTGTGGACGCCTCCCAGTCAGCGGGCGTTTTGCCCGTGCGCCTGGAGGATTGGGGAGCGGCTTTTGTGGCGATGCCCGGTCACAAGGGCCTGTACGGCCCCCAGGGCACCGGCCTGCTGCTGTGCCGGGAGCTGGGCGAACCGCTGCTGTCCGGGGGGACTGGGAGCCTATCCCGCCAGCCTACCATGCCGGATTTCTTGCCTGACCGGCTGGAGGCGGGGACCCACAACGTCCCTGGAGCGGCGGGGCTGTTGGAAGGCCTGCGGTTTCTGCGCCGGCGGGGGATCCGCTCCCTGTTCCGCCACGAGACGGCCCTGGTCCACCAGGCGGCAGAGGGACTGTCCCGGCTGCCCCGGGTCCAGGTTTTCTGGGCAAAGGAGAAGGGGTGCCAGGGGGGCGTGCTCTCCTTCCGGGTGGCCGGGCGGGACCCGGGCTGGGTGGCCGACCTTTTGGGACAGCAGGACATTGCCGTGCGGGCGGGGCTCCACTGCGCCCCCCTGGCCCATGTTACGGGAGGCACCGAAGCCACGGGCACAGTGCGGGTCAGTTTTTCCGCCTTCAACACTGCCCAGGAGGTGGATCGCTTCCTGCGGGCCATGAAAAAACTGGGGTAAAAACAGCAAGAAAGCGCCCGGGATTTGTGGGCGCTTTCTTTGTGGAAAAGGTGAAATTTCCCCCGCCGGCGGGGTTGTAAAAGGGCCGGAAATACAGTATAATGACTTGATATTACCATAGGATACTTGGCGGATTATACCCTGAAGGAGGTGGAAGGAATGGCATCGTTTCTGCAGTACTGCATCAGTACCGTGGGCTATCTGCGCCTGATTACGGTCTCTGATGTGGTGGATATCGCCATTTTGTCCTTCCTCTTCTATAAGTGTATCGGGATCTTCCAGCGGACCAACGCTGCCAAGGTGGCCAAGGCCCTGCTGCTGCTGGTGGTGGCCATGTGGATCTCCTACCAGTTTAACCTCAACGCCATCAACTTTATTCTCAATAAGGCCGTGGAACTGGGCTTGCTGGCCTTGGTGGTGATTTTCCAGCCAGAGATCCGGCGCTTCCTGGAGCGGCTGGGCAGCAACAATGTCTCCCGCGTCTCCCGATTTTTCCGCAGTGAAACGCCAGTGAGTGACCTGGAGACCACCATCAACGAAACGGTAGAGGCCTATGCTGAGATGTCCAAAAACCGCGTGGGGGCCTTGATGGTCTTTGAGCGGGAGACCAACCTATCCAATATCATTTCCTCTGGCACCCCGTTCCAGTCCACGGTAACCAGTGAGCTGCTGAAAAATATCTTCTATCCCAAGGCGCCCCTCCACGATGGAGCCGTGGTAATCCGCCAGGGGGAAATCGCCGCCGCCGCCTGCATGCTCCCCATGTCAGAGAGCATGAACCTGAGCAAAGACCTGGGCATGCGCCACCGGGCGGGCCTGGGGATGAGTGAACGGTCTGATGCTGTGGTGGCCATTGTCTCGGAAGAGACCGGCGCCATTTCTGTGGCGATCCACGGTAACCTCCGCCGGCGCCTGGCCCCAGAGACCCTGGGAAGGATCCTCCGCAACGAGCTGCTCCCCAAGGAAGAGCAGAGCACCGGCAAGAGCTGGGGAAGGGGCCTGCTGTTTTGGAAAGGGAGGGGAGATAAACCGTGACCAATCCAAGAAAAAAGCGGAAGATTTTTAACATTGCCCTGGCCGTTGTGCTGGCTGTGGGGGTGTGGCTGTATGTGATCAACGTGGAAAACCCCACGGGCACAGGCACCGTTCGGGATATCCCGGTGACCCTGGAGGGAGAAAACGTCCTGACAGAGCGGGGCCTTATGATTACCCGGCAAAGTGACGAGAGCATCTCCCTGAAGCTCTCTGGACGGAAAAAGACCCTGATGAAACTGACCCGGAAGAACGTGATCCTGAAGCTGGACGTCTCTTCCATTACCGATGAGGGGGAATACACCCTGAGCTGTACCCCTACCTATCCCACTGCCGAAACCGTCTCCGTGTCTGACTGGGATGACCTGCGGGTGACGGTAACCGTGGAAAAATTAGTGACCAAGGAAATCCCTGTGCGGGGAGAGTTCATTGGCACCGAGGGCGAGCACTGCCTGGCCGGCACCATAACCACCAACCCCTCTACCCTAGAGCTGAAAGGCTCTGCAGAAGCCCTGGAGGGGATCTCCTACGCATTGGCCTCGGTGGGAGGAAAGGAAATTGAAGACACCCTGGTGGAGACAGTCAACGTGGTCTTCATGGGCCCAGACGATACCCCGGCAGACCGGAACAACGTCACTGCCAGCGCAGAGTCTGTGGAGGTCACCGTTCCTGTGCGGCGGGTGGTCGCCCTGCCCCTGACGGTGGAACTGATCGACGGCGGCGGCGCCACCAAGGAGGACGTGGAAGTGAGCATTATGCCGAACACCATCACGGTGGCCGCCGAGGAGACGGAGGAGACCCTGCCGGAGTCCATCTCCCTGGGCCAAATTGACCTGGGGGACGTGCTGGGCAATACCTCCTACTCCATCCCCATCCAGTTTCCCAGCGGGGTAACCCCCTGGGGAAGTGCCAGCCACTATGCCACAGTAACCCTTTCCTTCGACGGGCTAGCCACCCGCCAGCTGGAAGTAACCAATATCGTCCTGAAAAACGTGCCCCAGGGCTATGATGCCAATCTGGTGAGCCAAAAACTCTATGTCTGGGTGCGGGGGAACCCCACCCTGGTGGAGCGGATTGACCCCAGCCAGCTCCAGGTAGAGGTGGACCTATCCGGCCTTTCCCGCGGGGACGAGCTTCAGCGGGTGGCCGCGCAGGTGACGCTGAAGGAAGAGGTGGAAGGCGTTGGTGTTATGGGCAACCATTATAGTGTGGCCCTGCACCTGGAAAAGCAATGAATTCTGATCCTTAAGAACGACTGGTAAGGAGGTTATTATGGAACAGATCGCAATGGTAAAATCCCTTTTGAATAACGGCATGGCCCAGGTTATGGTTCAGCGAGAGACCGCCTGCGGCGCTGCCCACAGCTGCTCGGAGTGTGCCGGCTGTGAGAAAATGATGACTCGCACGGAAAACGTAGTGGTGGCTTACAATGACGTCAATGCCAACCCCGGGGACACCGTCAAGGTTCGCAGTGAAAACGCTACCTTTTTTAAGACGGCAGCCATTGTTTATATCCTGCCTCTGATTTTGGCGATGGTGTTCTATGGGGTGGCCTCGGCCATGGCCCTGGGCGGCGAGGGGCTGCGGGCCCTTTGCGCTGGTGTGGGCTTTGTGCTGGGCGTTCTGGTGGCAGTGGCCTGGGACCGCCACATGAAAAAGGTCAGCGGCCTGCGCTTCCACATTGTGGAGATTAAAAAGGCATGTTCGGATATGTAAGGGCGGTTACCCCTGCCCTTGCTCCGGAGGATGCCCAGCGTTACGAGGCGGTCTACTGCGGCCTGTGCCGAACCCTAGGGGACCGGTACGGCAAGACGGCCCAGCTGATCCTCAACTATGATTTCGTCTTTCTGGCCCTCCTGCTGGCTCAGCCAGAGGGGGGCGAGGAGGCGTTTCCCTGCTGCACTTGCCCTGTCCACCCCTGGAGGAAGAAGGCCTGCTGGCTGGGCAGCCCCGCCCTGACGGCGGCGGCGGACGCCACGGTGATCCTCACTTGGTGGAAACTGCAGGACGCGATAGCAGACGGCGGCTTGGCGGAGAAAAGCAAAAGCTGGGCTGCGGCTCTAGCGCTCCGCCGGCACTATAAGCAGGCTGCGGCCTACCGGCCCGAATTCGATGCAACCGTCCGGTCCTGCTTGGAAGAGCTGCACCAGCTGGAGCAGGCCAACACCCCTTCCCTGGACCGGCCGGCGGACACCTTCGCCCGGATCCTGCAGGCGGCTGCCACGGAAACCCAGCTGGCCGCCCGCACCCATAGCATCCAGCAGATCCTTTACCATGTGGGCCGGTGGATTTATCTGGCCGACGCCTGGGACGACCTGGCGGAGGACCGGAAAGAAGGAACCTATAACCCCCTCTTAGCCCGGTACGGCGACCAGGCAGAAGAAGCCCGAGCGTCCTTGCGGGAGACCATGCACGTCTCCCTGGGCCTGGCAGACACCGCCTTCTCCCTGCTGGACTGGGGCAGATGGGAGCCGCTGCTGGGGCATATTCTGCACACGGGCCTGCCCGCTGTGGAGGAGGCTGTCTTCACCGGCCAGTGGAAGCAGCGAAAAAAGCGAAACCACAGATCCCATGATAACCAAGGCTCCGGGGAAACTCAGGAGCGGACAAATAAGGAGAACAACGAGTATGAATGATCCCTATGCCGTATTGGGCGTAAGCCCTTCCGCCAGTGATGAAGAGATCAAACGAGCCTACCGGGACCTGGTGAAGAAATATCACCCTGACAACTATGCCAATAACCCCCTGGCCGACCTGGCAGAGGCCAAGATGAAGGAAGTCAACGAGGCCTATGATGCCATCGTGAAAGCCCGCACCCAAGGGGGATATCAGGCCGGCGGCGCCAGCTATGGCGGCGGCCGGACCACCAGCCAGGGGGGAGCCCGGTATCAGAACCCCACCTTGCTCCAGGTGCGCCAGCTGATTGCCCAGAATAACCTGGCCGAAGCGGAGCGGATCCTCCGCAGCGCCCCGGCCAACAATGCAGAGTGGTATTACCTTATGGGCAGTATCGCCTACCGCCGGGGCTGGATGGACGACGCCCGGCAGAACTTCTGGACGGCCTGCAACATGGATCCCAACAACATGGAGTACCGCCAGGCTGTGAACAGCATGGGCATGCAAGCCCAGCGGGGAAGCTATGGCGGCGGTGACGACCTGGCAAACCTGTGCACCGCCTTGTGCTGCCTGAACTGCCTGTGCAACTCCTGCAACGGCTGACGGGCCGCCCCCCAAAAGAGAGAACGATGAGAATGAGGTGTTTTTCTTGATACGAAGCATGACCGGCTATGGCCGGGGAGAAGCCGTTCTCCACGACCGAACCATTACAGTAGAGCTCCGGGCGGTAAACAACCGCTATCTGGACTGCTCGGTGAAGATTCCCCGGCTGTATGTGTTTGCCGAGGAGACCATTAAGGCCCAGGTCCAGAAAAGCGTGGGTCGGGGAAAGGTGGATGTGTTTATCTCCATCGACTCTGCCGCCGCCGACAAGGTGGCGGTGACCCTCAACCGCCCTGTGGCCGACGGCTATTACACCGCCCTGACCCAGATGCGGGATGCCTATGGCCTGCGGGACGATATTTCCGTTTCCCTTCTCTCCCGGTTCCCCGATGTATTTTTGGTGGAAAAGGAGCAGGGGGATGCCGATGTCATCGCCCAGGACATTGTCCAGGTGCTGGAGCAGGCCCTGGGGGATTTCAACGCCATGCGGGAGCGGGAAGGCCAAAAGCTCGCTGAGGATGTGCGCGCCAAGGCTGCCAACATCGCCGCTCTGGTGAGCAAGGTTGAGGAACGGTCGCCAGAGACTGTGGCCGAGTATCGGGAAAAGCTCCGCCAGCGGATGGAGGAGGTTTTGGAAAACACCCAAATTGACGAAAGCCGCATCCTCACCGAGGCCGCCATCTTTGCCGACAAGGTGGCTGTGGACGAGGAGACCGTCCGCCTGCGCAGTCACCTGACCCAGCTGGAAGAAATGCTGACGAAGGGCGGCGCCATTGGCCGGAAGCTTGATTTCCTCATTCAGGAGTTTAACCGCGAGGCCAACACCATTGGCTCGAAATGCAGCGACGTGGCTCTGTCCCGGGTGGTGGTGGACATCAAAGGTGAGATCGAAAAGATCCGGGAGCAGGTACAGAACATCGAATAAAGGAGGGAGCCTTTGAAGCTCATCAACATCGGGTTTGGAAACATGGTGTCCGCCAGCCGGCTCATTGCCATTGTGAGCCCTGAGTCCGCCCCCATTAAGCGGATGGTGCAGGAAGCTCGGGAACGGGGCGTGCTAGTGGATGCCACCTATGGCCGCCGCACGCGTGCGGTGCTGATTACAGATAGCGACCATATCATCCTCTCTGCCCTCCAGCCGGAAACCGTGGCCAGCCGGCTGAACGGGCGGGAAGAGATTGCAGGGGAGGAAGAAGAATGAACAAAGGGACCCTCGTGGTGGTCTCCGGCTTTTCCGGCGCGGGAAAGGGCACTGTCCTTGCCCAGGTGCTGGCCCGGCGGCCTGAACTCTATTTTTCCGTGTCTTTCACCACCCGTCCCCCCAGAGAAGGGGAGAAGGATGGGGTAAATTACCATTTTGTCACCCGCAAGGGGTTTCAGGAGCGGATTGACCGGGGAGAATTTCTGGAGTATGCCGAATACGTGGGCAACTACTACGGCACCTCTATGACGGTGATCCGGGAAAAGCTGGACCAGGGAATCGACGTGATTCTGGAAATTGAGATCCAGGGGGCGGCCAAGGTCCGGGAAAAAATGCCCGAGGCGGTCTCCCTGTTCCTTGTTCCCCCTTCCTTTGAGGAGCTTTCCCGCCGGCTCCACAGCCGGGGCACCGACTCGGAAGAGAAGATCCAGCAGCGCCTGGCTACGGCCCGGCAAGAGGCCAAGGAAATTGTGAACTATGACTACATCGTCGTCAACGACACGGTAGACCGGGCGGTGGAGGAGATCTTAGCCATCCTCACCGCTGAGAGCTGCCGGAAGGAAAGACGCATTGATATCATTGAAGGAGTGTAATGGACTATGATGCTGTATCCCGCCATGAACGAACTGTTGGCTCAGGTGCCTAGCCGCTATCATCTGGTAAATGTGGTGGCCGCCCGGGCCCGGAAGATTGCCTCTAAGGCCGAACGGGAGGATTTGATGCTGGAGGAAAAACCGGTCAGCATTGCCATCCGGGAGATTGCCGCAGGCAACCTCGGTGACCCAGCAGAGGAAGTCTGCGCCCCGGAGCAGGAGTGGATGGAGGAAGATGGCCTGCTCCTGGAAAACCGGGACATGCTGGCGGAATGAGCCGCCTTTTGAAGGAACGCTTATGACCATCGCCAAGCTGGCTCTGGCCGCAGCCACCTTTGCCATCGACCTGCCCTATTCCTACCGGGTGCCTGCGCAGCTGGAGGGGGTGTTGGTACCGGGCATGCGGGTGCTGGTGCCCTTTGGCGCGGGAAATCGGCCCAGTGAGGGGCTGGTTCTCTCCCTGGAGG
>DBEYYM010000105.1:0-22081 GCA_048184675.1 Evtepia sp.
GCCGTGGTGCGAACCGCACCGCTGGTGCCCTCGCCGGGCGGGCAGCCTACCCGGCTGGGGCCCCATTTCTTTCGAAGAAATGGGGGAAAGAAGACCAGGGGGAAGGAGTTTCCTCCCCCCTGGACCCCTCTTCTCTAGTGGGTGTAATCCTTCGGGCTGTACCGTGGGTTGGTAGCAGGCCTGCGGCCCATTATCTGATGGGTGGGAAGCGTGCGCGCCTGCCAGCTCGGCGCGCAGGGGGCGTTAGTGTGGCACTTCGGGAAAGGCGTGGGCATGTCTTTCTTCACATAATAAAAACCACACCGCTTATTCTCTTCTGATACAGAGAATTGCAAAGTAGAAAATATGGTTGCAGTCTTTTACCCTCTCCTAGCAGTCTTCCGTCAACTGCCCCAGCCCGCCTAGCTGGTGGGCGGGCCCGTAGAGCTTAGAGGATAAGGGCCGCAGGCCAGTCAATCCCGATAGGACCACTGTCCCAAAGTCTCCCCCAAACTAGAGATTGGGGGTCCAGGGGGAAAGAGTTTCTTTCCCCCTGGTGCTCTTTCCCCCATTTCTCCAGAGAAATGGGGCCCCCGCGCCGGGCGGCGCAAAAACCCACGGCGCAGTGTGCGCCGACGGACCGTACCGGCCCTGGGGCCGACCCCAAGCCAAGAGGGCAAGCCCCCCACGTGGCAGGGCCGCGACCACTTTTCGTACCCGGCCCAAAGGGCCGGATCACCCAGTAATAGGGTGTGGCCCCCACCCCCAAGGTCACCCCACCTTCTCCATCCGAAACACCATCCGGTTCCCTTCCTCCACCCGGAGGGAGACCGCCACCCCAGCCAGCTTTCCCTCCACAGGCGGCACCGTGGCCACCGCCTCACTGCTCACCCGGTCCAGCAGCCGCTCCAGGAGCTCCTCATAGTCCCGGTTGTCCAAAATGCTGTATCCCCTCTGGGCCTGGACAAAGGCCTTCATGGACGCCGCAACCCTGTAGTAATCAGACAGCCACTCATTTTTCATGGGGAAGGACAGGCCGGTCATCTTCCCGTCCTCCACGGCGAAGGTCACCTCCGGGGGCTGGCCGCCAGCCAAACTTGTGTGGACGTTCACGGGCACCTGCTTCCAGGTCCCCTCCCCGGTGAGCTCCCAACCGTTTCTCATCTGGAGGACCTTGGTGGCCCGGTTGTAGTTGGCGCAGAAGTCCTCCACCGTGATCTCCCCCCGGTGCCAGGGGAGCTCCGCGGCGTAGTCCACCCCCACCATGCCCACATACAGCACCCCAAGGGCGGCCAGGAAGAGGATGGGCCGCCAGGCCTTCCGGTCCTTTAGGGTGAGCATGCTGTCCTCCTCCCAGGTCATCTCCTTCCCCTCCTGGTTTTCTATATAGCACCGGCACCAGCGCCACAGGTTATAGATGGGAATTTGCAGGCCCATGCCCTGGAGGATGACCCCCTGGGTCCGGCTCAGGGCGGCCTGCCGTCCCAGCCGCTGGCCCTCCAGGTCGGTGACCCGGATGCCCCAAAGGAGCTTGCCCGGGGTGGTCCCCCACCGGGCCAGGAGACGGGGCTCCAGCAGGTAGACCAGCCCCAGCCCCGCCGCCAGGATCACCACCAGGCCGCCGATGCCCTGGGTGCGCAGATCCAGGCCGAAAAACAGCGGGATGGCCACCACCACGTCGGTGCACAGGGTCCAGTCCAGATGCCGGGCAAAGAACCGCCGCCAGGGGATATCCACCCGGTCAATTTTGTCCTGGGCCAGGGCGGCGGCGGCCTCCCGCTCCAGCTGGGATAGGTACAGGGCCGCGTCCAGGGTGGCGTAGTCCGCCCCCTGCATGGCCCGGCAGATCTCCATGGACCGCTGGAGGTGGCCCTGCTGGGTTTTCAGGTCTTCCAGGTGCCGCGCCAGCAGGTCCCCCAGGGTGACGGCCCCGGTTTGGAGATCCTTGATGTCCTCCAAAGGCACTCCCACCGTGCGCAGGAGCTTGATCCGCAGCAGCTCCGTCAGGTTTTCCTGGGTATAGTCCCGGTAGCCGTTGTCCCGGCGCTGGGGGGCCAGCAGGCCCTGGGCTTCGTAAAAGCGGATGTTGGAGCGGCCCAGCCCCGACAGGACCTCCATTTCCTTTATGGTCATGCGCGTCTCTCCTTTCTCTGGTTTCAAGGCCAGTATAAGGTGTGCAGTTGGTGGACAGTCAAGGGCTTTCGGGGAATTTTCCCCCCTCTTTCTTGAAAAAACAGCCCGCCGGAAGGCCGGCGGGCTGTCTGTCTTTTTGAGTTGCAAGCGGGAAGCTTATCTCTCCCGGTTGAAGATCTTGAAGATCTCCTTATAGGGGTCGTCCTCCTCGGAGGCGGCGCTTTCGGCAGCGCCCCGGCCGGAAGACTTGCTTGCCTTTTCGGGGGCAACGGTGGACTTGCTGTTCATGATCTTCTCGTCAAAGCCGGTGGCGATAACGGTGACGCAGATCTCGTCCTCCAGCTTCTCGTCGAAGGTGGCGCCGAAGATGATGAGGGCGTTGGGATCGGCGGCCTCCTGAACCAGGTTGGCGGCGATCTCCACTTCCTCCAGGCCCACGTCGGTGGAGCCGGTGACGTTCACCAGCACGCCCCGGGCGCCGTTGATGGAGGTTTCCAGCAGGGGGCTGGAGACGGCTCTGCGGGCGGCTTCCTCGGCCTTATTCTTGCCAGAGGCACGGCCCACGCCCATGTGTGCCATGCCGGCGTCCTTCATGACGGCAGAGACGTCGGCGAAGTCCAGGTTGATGAAGCCGGTGTTCTTAATCAGGTCGGAGATGGACTGCACGGCCTGGTGAAGCACATTGTCGGAGACCTCGAAGGCATTGGCCAGGGTGATCTTCTGCTCGGTGACAAACTTCAGCCGGTCATTGGGAATGATGACCAGGGAGTCTACCTTGGTGCGCAGATTCTCAATGCCCAGCTCGGCCTGCTGCATCCGGCGGCGGCCCTCAAAGGAGAAGGGCTTGGTGACCACGCCCACGGTGAGGATATCCATTTCCTTAGACAGGTCAGCCAGAATGGGAGCTGCTCCCGTGCCGGTGCCGCCGCCCATGCCGGCGGTGATGAACACCATGTCGGTGCCCTCCAGAGCCTTGGAAATCTGGGTGCGGCTCTCCTCGGCGGACTGACGGCCCACCTCGGGGTTGGAACCGGCGCCCTGACCCTCGGTAAGCTTTTCGCCGATCTGAATCTTATGGGTGGCACTGGAAACCGCCAGGGCCTGCTTATCGGTGTTCACCGCGATGAACTCCACGCCCTTGACCCCGGACTCTACCATGCGGTTGACCACATTGCTGCCGCCGCCGCCAACGCCGATCACCTTAATATTTACAACGGACTCTGCTCCCGTATCTAATCCAAACGCCATGATCGATCCTCCTAAGTGTATTTATCTGAACTGTTAGATGAATTTAGAGTTTCTTTTATTGTATCGCCCTTTTTTCGGCAGGTCAATAGAAAAGTTTGAATTCTTCCCCATCTTTTTGAAAAAAATCCCTTTTCTTTCCGGCCTGTCGGGGGAGATTAGCCTTCTTTCGACCAAATCACACGGTCTTTGCCCTTCATGTTCACCGTTCCCCTTCCGTCCTCGCCGGCAATGGCGATAATGGTCTTCAGAGCATTGAGCTTGCCGCCGTAGTCGGAGCTGCTCAAAAGCTTCACCGTGAGCCTGCCGTCATAGACCATGATGATCTCCGTCTGGGAGGAGACATCAATCGAGGTGATCTCTCCCATCAGTTCATGCTCGGCCAGGGCCTGGGTCAGGGTGGTCAGGTTTTCCAGCTGCTTCTGGTTCTCCGGGGTGGTCTGGGCCAGCTCCCCCTGCTGGGGCTCCAGCAGCTCCAGGCCGGTGACCTTGGTGTATTCCTGAGCCAGGGTCTCATCGGCCTGCTCCAAGAGCTTGCCCTTGGCGTCGATGATCCAGGCGGAGGCCGCGCCGGTGATCACCGCCACGGGCTGGGCCTCGGTAATCTTCATTTTCAGGGTGGTGGGAAAGCGCTTTTGGATCTCCACCCGGTCCACATAGGGCAGCTCCCGGTAGATCCGCTGGGCAATCTGCTCCCCGGGGGTGAGGATCATATTGGCCCCCAGCTCCACCGAGGCCACCGACAGGATCTCCTCCTGGGTGTAGCGCTCGTTGCCCTCCACAGTCACCGTCTCCACCCGGAAAAAGACCGTGCAGGCCGCCACCACCGAGGCCGCAATGAGGACCACGGCCACAATGGTATAGAGAAGGCCTCCCCGCTTTTTTCGGTACCGGGTATCCTTGGTTTTTTCCTTGTGTTCCTTTTCTTTCTTTGCCATATCCTCAGTCCCCTATTGTGCCGCTTCCCGGCAGATCCTGGCCCCCAGGGCCCCCAGGCCTTTTTCCAGGGCCTCATAGCCCCGGTCCACGTGGTTCAGGCCCCAGATTTGGCTGGTCCCCTGGGCCCCCAGGGCCGCCACGGTCAGGGCCGCGCCGCCCCGCAGGTCGGTGGCCTCCACACAGGCGCCGTGGAGGGGCCGGCCGGTGATGCTGGCCGTGTCTCCCTCCACCTGGATGCAGGCCCCCATCTGGGTCAGCCCCTCGGTGTAGCGGAAGCGATGGTCAAAAATGGTCTCGGTGATCCGGTATTTCCCCGTCCCCCCGGCCAGAGCCGCCGCCAACAGGGGCTGGGCGTCGGTGGGAAAGGCGGGGTAGGGGCCGGTGCACAGGCTGCCCGCGCCCCCCAAAGGGGCCTGGCAGCGGATCCAAAGGCGCCCGGGCTCCTGGCCGATCTCACAGCCGGCGGCGGTGAGGGCCTCCAGCACCGGGATGAGGTGGGTCCCGTCGGTGCCCAGCAGCTCCCCCTCGCCCCCGGCGGCCGCCACGGCGCAGAGGTAGGTGGCCGTGACGATCCGGTCGGCCATCACCGTGTACTCCCCGGGGTGCAGGGGGCTTCCCCCCTCCACGGTAATCCGTCCCGTGCCCGCCCCGGAGACCTGGGCCCCCAGGCAGCGGAGAAAGCCCTGGAGATCCACAATCTCCGGCTCTCGGGCGGGGTTGTCAATGTAGGTGATCCCCTGGGCTCCACAGGCGGCCAGCATGGCGTTCTCCGTGGCCCCCACGCTGGGGATGGGCAGGGCCAGCCGCCGCCCCCGCAGCCGGGCCGCCTGAAAGGACAGCCGGCCATTCCAGCTGCGGGCCTGGGCCCCCAGGGCCTGAAAAGCCCGGATGTGCAGGTCGATGGGCCGGGCCCCCAGGGCACAGCCCCCGGGCCAGCAGGCCACCGCCTCTCCGTCCCGGGCCAGCAGGGCCCCCAGAAAGAGGACCGACGCCCGCATCTGGCCCATGAGTCCGTCGGGCACCACGTGGTCCCGGCGGCAGGTGGTGTCCACCCGCACCGTGGATCCCTCCCGGCACACCCGGCAGCCCAGGCAGGACAGAATCCCCAGGGCCGCAGAGATGTCGGTGAGATCCGGGCAGTTATGTAGGACGCTCTCCCCGTCGGCCAGCAGGGTGGCCGCCAAAATGGGCAGGGCGCTGTTTTTGGCCCCGTGAACCAGGACCTGCCCCTCCAGGGGTCTGCCGCCCTGTACCGCAAAATATTCCATCATATCGTCTCCCCCGATCCTGGTCTTTGTGGTTCGGGCCATCCTATGCCGGAGGAGAGAGATTGGTTCCGTTAGTCGTCTTTTACCAGGGAAAGCAGGGTCTCGTAAATCTTTTCCGCTGCATCAGGGATCCCCATCCGGGCCATGGCCTGGGCCATGGTGTCCCGGCGCTGGGCATCGGCCAGCAGCTCCTTGGTGGTTTTATACAGGGTCTCCCCGCTGCACACCGGCTCCAGAAGGACCACCGCGCCCCCCTCTTGGGCCAGCACGTTGGCGTTCTTCTCCTGGTGGTGATTGGTCACATAGGGAGAGGGCACAATGATGGCGGGCTTGCCAATGGCGGTCAGCTCCGACAAGGTGGAGGCGCCCCCCCGGCAGAGCACCAGGTCGGCGGCCACCATCACCGTGGGCATGTCATAGATGTACTCCCGCAGCTGAAGCTCCGGGGGGAGCTTCACATCGGCCAGAGCGGCGGTCATGGACGCAAAGTCCCGCCCCGCCCCGTGGATGTGGTGGAAGGGGGCCCCCTCCTGGGCGGCCCGGCGGAGGAACTCTGCCATGTAGCCGTTCATCACCTCCGCCCCCAGGCTGCCCCAGTAGGACAGGACCAAGGGGCGCTCGTCGGTGATCCCCAGCTTCTCCCGGGCGGCCTGGCGGCTCTGGCGGAAAAACTCCCCCCGCACCGGGGTGCCGGTGACCACCACCCGGTCCGGGCGGCTGTAGTGCTCCCGAGACTCCTCATAGCCCACCATCACCCGGTCGGCCACCTTGGATAGCCGCTGAGTGGTCAGGCCCGGCACGGCGTTGGACTCGTGAACCGCCGTGGGGATCCCCCGGTGAGCGGCCTCGTTCACCACAGGGTAAGAGGCATAGCCCCCGGTGCCCACCACCAGGTCGGGCTGAAAGCCGTCCAGAATCTGGGCGGCCTCCTTTTTAGACACCGACAGGTTGCGCAGGGTCTTCAGGTTGTGCTTGAGCCCGGAGGGGCTCACACTGCGCCAAAAGGAGCTGATGGTCACCGTTTCCAGGGGGAACCCCTCCTTGGGCACCAGCCGCTCCTCCATGCCCCCTTTGGCCCCCACGAAGAGGACCTGGCAGTCGTCCACTCTCTCTTGAAACATGCGGGCCAGGGCCACGGCGGGGTTAATGTGCCCCGCTGTGCCGCCGCAGGTAAACAGTACTTTCATGCAAACCTCTCTTTCTGGGCCCGAGGGCCCCCCGGCCCTAAGTGACCGGGTTTTGTCGGCTGACCCCTAGGATCAGCCCCATCTCCGCCATTTGGATGATTAAGGCCGTGCCCCCGTAGCTAAAGAAGGGCAGGGAGATCCCCGTCACCGGGAAGAGGTTGGTCACCACCGCCACATTGGCAAAGATCTGGAAGGCAAAGAGGGTGGTAACCCCCACAATAATCAAGGCGCCAAACTTATCCCGGGCGTGAAGGGCCAGCCAATAGCCCCGGATAATCAGCAGGGCGAACAGGACCAGAATCAGGCAGGCCCCGATGAGGCCCAGCTCCTCACAGACCACGGCAAAGATAAAGTCGTTTTGGGACTCGGGCAGGTACAAAAACTTCTGCCGCCCGTTCCCCAGCCCCAGGCCCGTGACCCCGCCGGAACCAATGGCCAGCAGGGACTGGATGGCCTGCATGCCCTTGCCCAGGGCGTCGTCCCAGGGGTTGCGCCACATGGCGATGCGGGAGGTCATGTAGTCGGTGCCCATGATGATGATGGTCAGGGCCGCGCCCACAATCGCGCCGCCGGCCACGAACCAGCCCACGGCAATGCCGCCGGCAAAGAGGATGGCCGCGGCGATGACCACCATCTGAATGGTGGCGGACATGTGGCTCTGCACCGCCAGAATCCCGATCATCACCACGATGACAAAAAGGTAGGGGATAAGCTCAAAAAAGCCGATGCGCTCCAGCCAGTTGCCAAAGCGGCCCACGGCGGTGTTGCGCCGGAAGGACAGGGGGGTGCGCTGGTCCCGCTGGGACAGGCGGGAGGCAAAGTAGATAATAAGCCCCATCTTGCCCAGCTCTGAGGGCTGCCACTGGACGGGATATTTCAGCCACCGGGTGGCGCCGTTGGAGGAAACCCCCAGGCCGGGGACCTTCACCGCCAGCATCAGCAGGCAGGCCACCACCAGGATGGGCACCGCCAGCCCCCGCAGGCCCTGGTAGTTGAGCTTAGAGACCAGATACATGACCCCGAAACCCAGCACCGCAAAAAGGGCCTGGCGCTTAAAGTAGTAAAAGGGATCCCCGCCGGTGTTTCCCTTGATGTCGTAATAAGCCGAGGGATAGGAGGCGGACAGCAGCATAATCAGGCCGATGATGACCAGCAAAACGGTCAGCAGCATGAAGGGCGTATCCACCTGGCCCTGGACCTGGCGCTTTTTCGGCAGGCTCCCGGCAGGATTTGCCCGGGCCCTGGATGTTAGAAATGGTCTTGGCACGAAAGGATCCCTCCCAGATCAGCCTCTGGGTGTCACAGCGCGGGGAAGCGCCCCGTGACCCCGAAAAAGGCCAGGATGCAAAACACCAGCGAAATGCCGGCGAAGACGAATACCACCTTTTTCTCACTCCAGCCCCCCATCTCCAGGTGGTGGTGGAGGGGGGCCATGCGGAAGATCCGCTTGCCGTGGGTGGCCTTAAAGTAGACAATCTGAATGATATCCGACAGGGTCTCCACAATGTAGATAATGCCCACCAAAATGAGGATCAGAGGCATATCCAACGCAAAGGCCATGCCGCACACGGCCCCGCCCAGGAACAGGGAGCCCGTGTCCCCCATGAAGACCTTGGCCGGGTAAAAATTATAGATGAGAAAGCCCACCAGGCCCCCAAAGAGAGCCGCAGCAAACACTGCCATACCGGCGCTGCCCGGCCGGTCCCAATGGATGTAGGCGTAGCTAAAGGAGCAGGCAAAGAACGCGCACACCGGCAGGGTCACCGAGCTGGACAGGCCGTCGATGCCGTCGGTGATGTTCACCGCGTTCACAGTGCCGGTAATGACCAGGGCGGCGAAGATCATGTACACCACCCAGGGCAGCTTCCACTCCACCCCAAAGAAGGGGACGTAAAGGTTGGGGGACAAAATGCCCTGGTTCCGCAGCAGCACAATAAACAGGATGGCCGCAGCCAGCTGGAGCAGGAACTTCTGGCTGGCGGTGAGACCCGTGTTCTCCTTCTTCTTAATCTTGGCGTGGTCATCCAAAAAGCCGATGAACCCAAACACCAGGGACAGCAGCAGCACAAACACACTGGTCAGGTCTCCTGCTCCGATGGCCGGGCCGTTGAGCACCAGCACCACCACCGTCACAGCGGCAATGAACATCAGGCCCCCCATGGTGGGGGTACCCTGTTTGGACATATGCCAGGTGGGGCCGTCCTCTTTGATGGCCTGACCGGCCTTCCACCGCCGCAGGGCGGGCACCAGCCATTTGCCCAGCACGGCACTGATGAGAAAGCCCAGGACCAATGCGATCAGGGTCTTCGTCAGAATGGGATCCATTCCCTTACACCTCCGCAAATTTTCAACTTCATTTCTCTCTTATGGTCCGCGCCCCCGTGTCCCCTTTTCCGGGGACCCCGGCGCGCGAACATATATTATACCGTATTCTCCCGGAAAAAGGAAGTAATTTCTTCTCTTTCGTCCAAATGGATTCGGGTTTTTCCGATTTCTTGATAGGTCTCGTGGCCCTTTCCCGCCAGAAGGATCCCGTCCCCCGGCTGGCCCAGGGCCAGGGCCTGGCGGATGGCCTTGCGCCGGTCGCTCTGGCGGATCCAGGCGGTAAACCCCGGCGGGAATCCCGCCGCCACCTGGTCCAGGATGGCCTCCGGGTCCTCGGTGCGGGGGTTATCCGAGGTTAGGATCACCAGGTCGGCCCCCTGGGCGGCGATGCGGCCCATCACCGGCCGCTTGGTCCGGTCCCGGTCGCCTCCGCAGCCGAAGAGGCAGATGAGCCTGCCCCGGGTTCCCTGCCGGGCGGCAGCCAGAACCTTTTCCAGGGCATCGGGGGTGTGGGCATAGTCGATGAGCACCGTGTAAGGGGCGGGCACCGGCACCACCTCCACCCGACCTTTCACGCCGGGGGTGCGGCCCAGGGCGGCGGCCACCTGTTCCAGGGGCAGGCCCAGCGCCAGGCAGCAGGCGATGACCCCCAGGGCGTTGGAGACGGTAAAATCCCCGGGGATGGTCAGCCCCACCGGGCAGCTCTCCCGGTCGGTCACCGCCAAAAAGTCCACCCGGTCGGGGCCCAGGACAATCTTCTCGGCCCGGACCTGGCCCCGTTCCCGGCCAAAGGTCACCACCTGGCAGGGGGAGGTTTGGGAAAGGACCTCCCCTGCCCCGTCGTCCAGGTTGAACATCCCCGTCTGACACTGGTGGAAGAGCTTCCCCTTGGCCTGGCGGTAGGCCTCCATGGTGCCGTGAAAGTCCAGGTGGTCCCGGGTCAGGTTGGTGAAAATCCCCGCCCGGAACCACAGCCCCGCCGTCCGTTCCAGGGCCAGGGCGTGGGAGGAGACCTCCATGACCACATGGGTGCACCCGGCCTCTGCCATCCGAGCCAGCAGGCTCTGAAGGGCGTAGGCCTCCGGGGTGGTCCGAGTGGCGGGGAGGACCTCCTCGCCAATGAGGTTCTGGTTGGTGCCGATCAGGCCCACCTTCGCCTGGCAGACCTCCTCCAGCACCCCTTTGAGCAGATAGGTCGTGGTGGTTTTTCCGTTGGTCCCCGTGACCCCCACCAGGGTCATCCGGTCCCCCGGGCGGCCAAACCAGTTGGCGGCCATTTGGCCAAAGGCCTGCCGGGGGGCCGGGGAGACCAGCCACGGGCCAGGCCCCGGGGGCGGCGTCTGGCAAAGGACAGCCGCCGCCCCGTTCTCCAGGGCCTGCTGAATAAACGCGTTGCCGTCGGCCTCCACCCCTGGGAAGGCGGCAAAGAGGCCGCCGGGGCGGAGGGTTCGGCTGTCACAGGTAAGGGAAGTGATTTCAACGTCCTGACCGATTTGGTCCGTCAGGGCAATGCCCCGGGTTAGCCGGGATAACAGCAAGGATCCACCTCCATGTTCTCTGGCCCCTCTCCCGCCCTTAGCAGAGCGGGAGGCGGGCCTGGGTGGGCGCCGTCGGTTTCACTTCCAACCGGGGTTGGTTCTATTCGGTTTCTCCGTCTTTGGATTTGGCCCAGTTGCCGGCTGCGGCAGCCATGGCCTCATCATCCTGGATATTGTCGGTGAAGCGGACCTCCACCGTGGTGCCGATCTCCAGCATGGTCCCCTCTGCCACAGACTGTTCAAAGACCTGGCCGGTCTCCCCGGTGCCGGTGGCCTCCAGGTAGAGGCCCACCTTCTCCAGGGCCTCCTTGGCCTGGGCATAGGTCATGCCGGATAGGTCGGGCATCGCCACGGTGTCCTTGGGTTTCTCCTCCCCTAGGTAGAGAACGGTGGAGCTTCCCTTGGGCACCGTGCTGCCGGCAGCGGGCATCTGGTCAGTAACCACGGCCCCCTGGCCGGAGAGGCGGACATTCAGCCCCAAGTTGTTCAGGGTGGCCTGGGCCTTGTCAGGGGCCTGGCCGATGAGGCTGGGGATGGTGACGCTGTTTTCGTTCACATCGCTGCCCGACTTCTGGTAGCCCAGATAGTCCAGAATGTTGGCGATGAGCTCGCCAGCCATGGGGGCAGCCATGTTACCGCCGCTGATGTACACGCCGCTGGCCGTGGTATTCTGGCCAGGGGCAGCGGGCTGGGGCCAGTCATAGCCCAGCAGCACGATGACCTCAGGGTCATCGGCAGGGGCAAAGCCCACAAAGGAGACGATGATGTGGTCTTCGCTGTCCAGGGTCTGAGAGGAACCCGTTTTGCCGCCGATGCGGTAGCCGGCCACCTTGGCGTTTTTGCCGGTGCCGCCGGGGTCGTTGACCACGCTCTCCATGTAGGAGCGCACCAGGTCCGAGGTCTCCTGGCTAATCACCTGGCGGACCTCCTGGGGCTCGTGGTAGCTGACCACGTTGCCGTCGGTGTCGGTCACCGACTGGACCACATAGGGCTCCATCAGGTGGCCGCCGTTGATCACGGCCGACAGGGCGGTAATGAGCTGAATGGGAGTGGTGGTGAAACGCTGACCGAAGGAGGCCGTGGCCAACTGGACGATGCCAGAGGGACTGGTAAAGAGCTCTTTGCTCCAGAAATAGCTCAGCTCCTCCCCAGGCAGCTCGATGCCGGTGGTGGAGGTAAAGCCGAAGCTCTCCCAGTACTCATAGAACTTATCCGCCCCCAGCTGCTGGCCGATCTTGATGAGGGCCGGGTTGCAGGAGTTCATCACGGCTTTGCGCAGGGTCTGGGTGCCGTGGCCGCTTCGGGCCGAGCAGCGGATGTTCCAGCCGTCAATGTGCACCGAGCCGGAGCAGGTAAAGGTGCTGGAGTCATCGATGGCCCCCTCCTCCAGGGCGGCGGCCACCACAATGGGCTTGAAGGTGGAGCCGGGCTCATAGGAGGTGTTCAGGTTCTTGTTGCTCCACTGCTTAAACTGGGCCTGGCTCAGGGCCTCGGCATAGTCCTCCTCGCTGACGGTAGCGTCGTTTTTCAGCGCCTGGAGCTGGGCGAGCAGGGTGCCGTCCACAATGGAGTTGGGGTCGTTCAGGTCATAGTCCGGGGAGCTGGCCATGCCCAGCACCCCCCCAGTGTCGGGATCCATCACAACGCAGAAGCCGCCGTTGATCACATCGAACTTCTCAATGCCTTCCTCCAGGGTCTTCTCCGCATACATCTGGATGGTGGAGTCGATGGTGGTGTGGACGTTATAGCCATTGATTGCGTCGATATAGCTGGAGTAGGCCGAGGGCATCTCCGTGCCCGAGGCGGTTTTGGAGGTAATGAGCTTCCCGTTCTGGCCCGCCAGCTCCAGGTTATACAAGGCCTCCAGGCCATAGGCCCCCTCGTTTTGGCTGTTCACAAAGCCAATCACCTGGGAGGCCATGGTGGAATAGGGGTAGTACCGCTTGGAGTCTGCCGTCAGATACAGGCAGCCCTCCAGGTCGTTTTCCTCAATGAATTCCCGCACCTGGTCGGCCACGTCGTCCTCCACCTTCTTGGCCAGGATTTCATAGGCCGACTTGGTCTTTTTCAGCCGCTTTTCCACCTCTGACCGGTCGATATTCAGAATTTCTGACATGCGGTCGGCAATGAGATCGTAGGTGTCCTGGAGCTTGGTTTCCTTCTCGGTTTCGATCACGTTTTCCGAGCGCGGGTTGCCAAACTCATCCTTTTCCTCCACCTCCACCGTGTCCAAAACGTCTCGTGGGGAGAGGATGACGTTCTGCACCGAGCCACTGATGGCCAGCACATCCCCGTTGGCATCATAGATGGTGCCCCGGTTGGCCGTGGAGGAGACCTCTCTGGTCTGCTGGGTGATGGCCTGGTTTTGCAGGAACTCATGCTGCACCACCTGAAGCTGCCACAGCTTGCCGAAGAGGACCACAAAGGTCAGCACCCCGAAAATGCCGGCCAGCACCAGGATCCGCTGCATGCCTTTGCCACCCAGGCGGCGGTCGGTTGTCTTTCGTCTTGTTGCCATAAATACGCTTCCACCTGCTTTCTGTTTTCATCGATGGCAATATGAGGGCGCAAGAAATCCTTCTTTCTCACGCCCTCACGCTTTCTTTCCTATCTTATGTATTCCACGCTCAGAAATATTCCTTTACCGCGGAGACAAGGTCCTTCGCGAAAGCCAAAATCTGCCCGGGCAGATCGGAGGCCTGGTGATACTCCACCTGATCCGGCTCCGACAGCTCCAGGGTGTAGCTCTGCCAGCTTTGCACCTTCATCATCTCGCCGCTGGCCAAAAGCTGCCGCTCAATCTCCTGCAGGTCATAGGCCAGCTCATACTGGGCCATCAGCTTGGTCTCCTCGGTTTTCAGTGTGCTGAGCTCGTTGCGCAGCTCCACCACTTGGTCGTTGACCACCACCAGCTGGGCATAGCTGGCCAGGGTGATGACCACCACCAGCGCCACCACCAGAATGGCCCCAATGGCCCCCGGCACCGAAATTGCGCTGCTTCGGGCCAAAAGGCCGGTCTTGGTCTCTCCGGGGCCTTTGGTGGCCTTGGGGAGGGGCTGGGCGCTGTCCTTGCTGTGGTTGCGCTGCTTTCGTTGGAAGGGTCTCCTTCGGGCCGGCGCCTCTGGCGCGGCCATTTTCAGGGCTCCCGTGCCGTCATAGGCTACGGCGCTCCCTTCTGCTTTTGCTGTCACGATTGGCTCCACCTCAATCTGGTCGATTTTCTTGGTTTTCTGCCAGCTTTTCCGCCAGGCGCAGCTTGGCGCTGCGGGCTCTGGGGTTTTCCTCCAGCTCCTGGGGCCCCGGCAGGAT
Organism: Evtepia sp.; assembly: GCA_048184675.1. Lineage (GTDB taxonomy): Bacteria > Bacillota > Clostridia > Oscillospirales > Oscillospiraceae > Evtepia. The sequence continues at coordinate 13,924 of DBEYYM010000105.1, forward strand.
GGGCTTGCGGCTCACCAGCTTCACCAGGGGGGTCTTTCCGCAGACGCAAACCGGGAAAGAGGGGGGGCAGTCGCAGCCCTTGGCTGCGGCGGCCAGCTCGCTTTTCACAATCCGGTCTTCCAGGGAGTGGAAGGAGATCACCGCCAGCCGCCCGCCGGGTGCTAACCGGGGGATGGCTGCCTGAAGCATCCGGGAGATGGCCGTCAGCTCGTCGTTGACGGCAATGCGGATGCCCTGAAAGCTCCGCTTGGCCGGGTGCTGCTTTTCCCGCAGGGCGGCCGCCGGCATGGCTGCGCGGATGACCTCCACCAGCTGCCCGGTGGTCTCGATGGGGGCCTGCTGCCTGGCCCGCTCGATGGCGGCGGCGATGGCCCCGGCGTGGCGCTCTTCTCCGTATTGGGAGAGGACCCTGCGCAGCTCCTGGCGGGGCCACTGGTTCACCACCGTCCAGGCGGTGAGGGTGTCCTCCCGGTTCATGCGCATGTCTAGGGGGGCGTCGTGCATGTAGGAAAAGCCCCGCTCCGGGTCGTCCAGCTGGGGGGAGGAAACCCCCAGGTCAAAGAGCATCCCGTCGGCCTGTTCCACCCCGGCGCTGTCCAAAAGGGCGGCCAGGTCCCCAAAATTCCCGTGCAGGAAGGTAACCCGGTCTCCCCAGGGGGCCAGGCGGATCTGGCCGGCCTCCAGGGCCTGCCGGTCCCGGTCGATGCACAGCAGGCGCCCGGTGGGACCCAGGCGCTTGGCGATCTCTTCCGAGTGGCCTCCCCGGCCCAAGGTGCCGTCGATATAGATCCCGTCGGGCCGGATGGCCAGCCCCTGGATGCACTCCTCCAGCAGGACCGGGCGGTGTGTGTAGGCTCCACTCATTGGCGTAAAAGCTCCTCAGAGGGCACTGCCCTCGCTGTTTGTTGATGGGACGATATAAGATAGGAAAAAAGGCTTTCCTCTCTCATTCTTCTCTCCCCAACCCGGCCAAATGACCGGCATTGGTTCCTTTATTATAGAGGTCTTCCCTGTAAAAAGCAACTGTTTTTTGGCCCCAGCCGGTTTTTCTCCCTTTTGACCGGGCTTTCCGCTGCCGCCATTTCTTTGCTTCCTTATTATAAGAGAGCAGGATCCTTACGGGCCAAAACGCCGAGGCCCTCCCCGGCCCACAAACCCCTTTCCGCTCTTGCAATCGCCCCAAAGCCTATTCCAGGCCCAGGTTTATTTCGCGCGCATTCTTTCTTATTATATCAGCATTTATTATCCTATCTTATCAATATATTCGCAGGAAATATCCTCATAGATAACAACAAGGCTACTGGATAGTAGCCTTGTTGTTATCTTAATTCCTATGTGATTGGATTCTCAGTCTTCGTCGGCCTCGGCGTCGTACATGGCCCGGCGGGGGGGCTGGTTGCGGGGGGCAGAGTTGCCCGAGGCGGCCCCCAGGGCGGCCCGGAACTTGTTGCAGGTGTGCTCCACCTCGTCATAGATGTCGGACACGGCCTCCTTCAGGCGGCCCAGGGTGTCTTCGCAGTAGTCGCTGGCCATGTCCTTCAGCGCCCGGCACTCGTCCTCGGTTTTGGCCAGGATCTCGTCGGCCCGCTTTTCGGCCTCCCGGGTGATCTCGTGCTTGTCCAGCAGCTCCCGGGCATAGTCCTCTGCCTTCTGGCGCACCATCTCTGCCTCTCGCTTGGCGTTGGCCATGTAGTCGTTGCGGTTGGCCACCAGGTCCTTGGCCCGCTTGATCTCCACGGGAAGCTCGGCCTTCACGTCGTCGATCATGTCCAGGACCCGGTCCCGGTCGATGACGCACTTGTCATTGTTCAGGGGGGCGTTTTTTGCCTCTTCGATTTCGGTATATAAGAGGTCCAATAATTCTTCAATGCTGCCTGCCATTGCACTCATCGCTCCTTATGTCCAATTTATTTTTCACATCGTCAATGATCTCCCGGGGCAGAAACTCGTCCAGATTGGCGTGGTACCGGGCCAGTTCCTTGGCCACCGAGGAGCTGAGGTAGGTGTACTTTTCAGTGGCGGGGAAGAACACCGTGTCCAGGTTGGGGTTGAGCTTGGTGTTGACCATGGCCATCTGGACCTCTTGCTCGAAGTCGGACATAGCCCGCAGGCCCTTGACCAGCACGCGAGCCCCTTTCTTCTTGGCATACTCAGCCACAAGACCATAGTTCACGTCAAACTCCACGTTTTCCACCTGGATACTCCTCCGCATGAGCTCGATCCGCTCCTCCGGTGTAAACAGGCCCCCGTTTTTTTCGGAGTTGACCATCACGCAGACAATCACCTTGTCAAAGGCCTGGGCGGCCCGCTTGATAATGTTGATATGCCCCAGAGTAACCGGGTCAAAGCTTCCTGGATAGATTGCGGTCTTCATAGTACGCTGTCCTTTCCGTTTTCCGCCGGGGCGGGAAGTTAGTCCGCCTGGCGGCGATACAGGGCCGTTCGGATTTTTCCGTACCGGTATTCTTTCTGCAGCCGGTAGGGGGCTTTGGCCTCGGGCCAGCCCGCATTCGACCCATTTTCGCAGACTATTATACCATTTTCGGAAACAATGTCAATCGTTGTAATGGTTTCCATCGCTTTTTCTAACATCCCGCTGCCATAGGGGGGATCCAGGAAAATCACGTCAAAGGTCTCCCGGCACCGGGTCAGAAAGGCCAGGTAGTCCCCCTGGATCACCTGGGCCTGGCCGGCAAAGCCGGTGGTGGCCAGGTTTTCCCGGATGATCCCCGCCGCCTCCTTCCGCAGATCCACAAAGGTGCAGTGGGCCGCCCCCCGGGAGAGGGCCTCAATGCCCATCTGGCCGGTGCCGCCAAAGAGGTCCAGCACCCGCCGGCCCTCAAGTTCAAACTGAATGCTGGAAAAGATGCCCTCTTTCACCCGGTCGGTGGTGGGGCGGGTTTCCAGGCCGACGGGCTCTTTCAGCCGCCGGCCCCGGGCGGTGCCTGTGATGACGCGCATGGTCGCTTCCTCCTCATTGGTTGGTTTCTTGGGTTGCCCCAGTGGGTCTGAAATACTGATAGACGGCCTGGGCCGCCGGCTTGGGCAGAACGGCCTCCAGCTGGGGCAGGCTGGCAGCCTGAATGGCCTTCACGCTGCCGAAGGTTTTCAGCAGCTTTTTCCGCCGGCTCTCCCCAATGCCGGGGATCTTTTCCAGGGTGGAGCCCAGGCCGCTTTTGGTGTGACGCTTGTGGTGATACCCCACGGCGGAGCGGTGGGTCTCCTCCTGAATCTGCCCGATGAAGGCGAAGAGGGCGGGCACCGCCTGGATGCCAATCTCCTCTCCCTCCGGGGTCACCAGGGCCCGGGTCCGGTGGCGGTCGTCCTTGACCATGCCGAAGACGGGGATCTCCAGGCCATACCGCCCCAGGGCCTTTTGGGCCACCGCCGCGTGGGTGGCGCCCCCGTCGATGAGCAGCAGGTCTGGCCGGCTGGCAAAGCCCTCGTCCCCCTCCTTGTCACGGCGGAAGCGGCGGGTGATGACCTGGTCCATGGAGGCGTAGTCGTCGGGCCCGGTCAGGTCCCGGAGCTTAAAGTACCGGTAGGCCCCCTTCTTGGGTTTTCCCTCCTCAAAGACCGTCATGGCCGCCACAATGTCCGCCGCCCCGGTGTTGGAGATGTCATAGGCCTCAATCCGCCGGGGGGGCTGGGGCAGTTCCAGCTTTTCTGCCAGCAGGGTGAGGATTTTCGCCGTGCGCTCGGCCCGGGTGGTCAGGCGCTCGCACTCGGTCTGGGCGTTCTCCTGGGCCATGCGGACCAGGTCGGCCTTAGCCCCCCGCTGGGGGGTGACCAGCTCCACCTTCCGCCCGGCCTGGTGAGAGAGCAGGCGGCTGATGTCCGCGCCCCCCTCCAGCTCCTGGGGGAGCAAAATCTGCTTGGGCAGCAGCCCCCGGGCCCCATAGTACTGCACCAAAAAGGCAGAGAGGATCTCCTCCCCCGCCTCCCCCGCCGTGGGGAAAACCTCCAGGTCCCGGCTGGCCAGCTCCCCCGCCTGAAAGTGGAGAACGGCCACGGCGCTGCGGACCTGGCCGGTGTATAGCCCCAGCACGTCGGTGTCGGCCAGGTAGCCCGCCACCACCTTCTGGCGCTTGCCCAGCAGGGTGATGGCCCGCAGGCGGTCCCGAAGGGCAGCGGCCTTTTCAAACTCCAGGTTCTCTGCCGCCTGCTCCATTTGGCCCCGCAGGTCCTTTTCCACCTGGCTAAACTTCCCCTCCAGCAGCCGGACGGCCTGGTCCATGGCCTGCTGGTGCTGGCTCTGGGGGACCTCTTTCCGGCAGTAGCCGTCGCACTGGCCCATGTGATAGTTCAGGCAGGGGCGCTCCTTCCCCTGGTCCCGGGGGAATTTCTTCCCGCAGGAGGGGAGCTTCAGGGCCACCTGCAGGGCATCCACAATGGCCTGGGTGTCGTGCCGGCTCCCGAAGGGGCCGAAGTACCGGGCCCCGTCGTCGGCCATCCGCCCCTGGAGGGAGAACCGGGGGTAGGCCTCCTTCACCGGCAGGCGGATATAGGGGTAGCCCTTGTCGTCCTTGAGCAGGATGTTATACCGGGGCTTGTGGCGCTTAATCAGGGAGTTTTCCAGCACCAGGGCCTCAAACTCCGACCCGGCCACGATGGTGTCGAAGTGGTCAATCTGGGCCACCATGGCCCGGGTTTTCTCCGTGTGGCTGGCCTGGTCGTGGAAATACTGGCTGACCCGGTTTTTCAGGGCCTTGGCCTTGCCCACGTAGATCACCGTGCCCTCCCGGTCCATCATCAGGTAGACCCCGGGCTTCAGGGGAAGGCTCAGGGCCTTTTCTTTCAGTTCTGCAAAGGTCATCTGCGCCCTCCTTCCTGGGCGGGCTCCCTTCCCGCTTCTAAAAGTGCTGAAAAAAAGCGCCGCAGATCGCGGCGCTTTTTTGGCTTCTTTTGTCTACTCAGTCAGCAAAGTCAGAGCTGATGAGCTCCACCAGGGCGTCCACGGCGTCCTTCTCGTCAGTGCCGTCGGCAATGAGGTCGATGGTGCTGCCCTTGATGATGCCCAGGGAGAGAACACCGAGCAGGCTCTTTGCGTTCACGCGCTGCTCTTCCTTCTCTACCCAAATGGTGCTCTTAAACTCGTTTGCCTTCTGAATAAAGAAGGTGGCAGGTCTTGCGTGAAGGCCGACCTGGTTATTGACAGTTGCCTGCTTAATATACATAAAAGTCCCTCCCAAATTCTTTCCCAAAATACTACCATAAGAATAGCAAATTTCCGGGTTTCCGTCAATGGGAATTTTCATGGCAAAGCACAGAATTTACGCTGAAATTTTGTTCTTTTCCCTTGCAGTTTTCACCGGACGGCCGTTCTCGGCCCTTTTCTACCCCTGGCATCATTTCAATTCCACAATGGTCACGCCGTCTTCCCCCTCGCCGTATCGGCCCAGGCGGAAGGAGGCGACCCCCTTGCACCGTTTCAGGTAGGTGTGGACGGCCTTGCGCACAGCACCGGTCCCCTTGCCGTGGATGACGGTGACCTGGGTCAGGTTGCCCACCACGGCCCGGTCGATGAACTCGCTCAGGGTCATTTCCGCCTCGTCGGTGGTCATGCCCCGCAGGTCCACCTCGGCCTTGGCCCCCAGGGAGCGGAGTTTGTGCTCGGTGCGGCGGATGTACTGGCGGGCGGCCTTCTGGGTTTGGGTCTCCCCTTCCACCACCCGGACCTCCTCCTGCTTGGCGGTGATGCGCAAAATGCCCGCCTGGAGCTGGAGGACCCCCTCCTTGTTCACCGACAGGACGGTGCCCTGGGTGCCGGTTTTCAGGATGGTCACCGTGTCCCCCTTTTGGGCCGGCCGGAGCATGGGGGGCGGGGCGGCGGCCTCTTGGACCCCCAGCTTGCCCTCGGCCTCGTTGAGCCGGCGGCGCAGGCCGGCCCGCTGGTCGTTCACCGCCTGCCAGTCCTGGTCCTGTTTGGCCTTTTTCTTCATGTCGCTCAGCTCCCGGAAGACCTCGTCGGCGGTGCGGCGGGCTTCCTCCAGGATGGCGCGGGCCTCGGCTTTGGCCCGGGCCTCGTTCTTCTCCTTTTCCTTTTGCAGGGAATCCCGATACTCCTGGGCCTTGGCGGCGGCCTGCTCCATCTCCAGCCGGAGCTGGGCGGCCTGGCGCTGCTCCTTTTCCATCTCCTGGCGCTGGTGGTCCAGCTGGGTCAGCACGTCCTCAAAGCGGATGTTCTCGGCGCTGACCCGGGCGTTGGCCTGCTGGATGATCTGCTCTGACAGTCCCAACCGCTTGGAGATGGCGAAGGCGTTGGACTTGCCGGGGATCCCCACCAGCAGACGGTAGGTGGGGGCCAGGGTCTCCACATCAAACTCGCAAGAGGCGTTTTCCACCCCCGGGGTGGTCATGGCGTAGACCTTCAGCTCGGCATAGTGGGTGGTGGCGGCCACCAGGGCCCCCAGGCCCCGGGCGTGCTCGATAATGGCGGCGGCCAGGGCGGCCCCTTCCACGGGGTCGGTGCCGCCCCCCAGCTCGTCAAAGAGGATGAGGGTCTCCCCGTCGGTCTCCTCCAGCATGCCCACGATGTTGCTCATGTGGGAGGAGAAGGTGGACAGGGACTGGGCGATGGACTGCTCATCCCCGATGTCCGCCAGCACCCGCTGGCAGACCTTCACGGTGCTCCCGTCCCCGGCGGGGATGTGGAGGCCGCACTGGGCCATGAGGGTCAGAAGGCCGATGGTCTTTAAGGTCACCGTCTTGCCGCCGGTGTTGGGGCCGGTGATGACCAGGGTGTCGAAGGTCTCCCCCAGGGCCAGGTCGTTGGCCACGGCGGTTTTCTTGTCCAGCAGGGGGTGCCGGGCCCGGCGCAGGCAGAGGCTCTTTTTAGACAGCCCCGGCTCCATGGCCCCCATTTGGGCCGACAGCTTTCCCCGGGCAAAGATGCTGTCCAGGCGGATGAGGAGGTCATAGTTCAGGTTAATGTCCTCCTTAAAGGCCGCCGCCTCTGCCGACAGCTCTGCCAGGATCCGGTCGATCTCCTTTTCCTCCTTGGCCTGGAGCTCCCGCAGCTCGTTGTTGGCCTTCACCACCCCCATGGGCTCGATGAAGAAGGTGGAGCCGGAGCCCGACAGGTCGTGGACCAGGCCGGGGATCTCGTTCTTAAACTCTGACTTCACCGGCACCACGTACCGGCCGGAGCGCTGGGTGATGATGCTCTCCTGGAGGTACTTGGCCTGGGAGGAGGAGATGATTTTCTGCAAAATATCCCGCACCTTGCTCTCGGTGGCCCGCATGTGCCGGCGGATGGAGGCCAGCTCCGGGCTGGCCGAGTCGGCCAGCTCCCCGTCCCCCACGATGGAGCCGGTGATCTTGTCCTCCAAAAACCGGTTGGGGTGGAGGGCATGGAAGAGGAAGTCGATGGGGGTCTTTTTCTCCTCATCCCCCTCCCCATAGGCCTTGGCCGACCGGGCCGCCGCCAAAACGCCGGCGATGTCCAGCAGCTCCCGGGTGTTCAGGCTGCCCCCCATGTCCGCCCGCTGGAGGGAGCCGGCCACGGGCTTGACCCCCGTGAAGGAAGGGCTGCCCCGCAGGACCATCATGTCCACAGCGGCGGTGGTCTCCTTTAGGCGCTGGGCCACCTCCACGGGGTCGGTCTCCGGCCGGAGACGGCGGGCCCGGTCCTTCCCCTCCTCGGTGACCGCCTGGGCGGCCAGCAGGGTGAGGACCCGGGGGAGTTCTAGGGTTTCTATGGATTTTTCGAATAGATCCGTCATAGGATCCCTCCTTGGTGTGTGTTAAGGCGCACACTGCGCCGTGGGTTGTTGCGCCGCCCGGCGCGGGGGGTCCGGCCCGGAGGGCCGGGTACGGGCCGTCGGCGCACACTGCGCCGTGGGGGTTGCGCCGCCCGGCGCGGGGGCTTCCGGCCCGGAGGGCCGGGGAGCGGCGTTGGCGCACACTGCGCCGGTGTTTGTCCTCGCCGGACGGGCAGCCTACCCGGCTGGGGCCCCATTTCTTTCGAAGAAATGGGGGAAAGAAGACCGGGGGGAAGGAGTTTCCTCCCCCCTGGACCCCCCTTCTCTAGTGGGTGGGGCCCTGTGGGCTGTACCGTGGGTTGGTAGCAGGCCTGCGGCCCATTATCTGATAGGTGGGATGCGTGCGCGCCTGCCGGCTCGGCGCGCAGGGGCAGTTTTTGGAAGACTGCTGGGAG
>DBEYYM010000106.1:0-9344 GCA_048184675.1 Evtepia sp.
GTAGATCCGGTCGGAAATGTTCATGACCAGATCCATGTGGTGCTCGATGAGCAGGATGGTCAGGTGGTGCTTATCACGGATCTCATGGATAAAGCTTGCCAGCTCCAGGGTTTCCTGGGGGTTCATGCCGGCGGCGGGCTCATCCAGCAGCAAGAGTTTGGGATCGGTGGCCAGAGCCCGGGCAATCTCCAAGCGGCGCTGGAGGCCATAGGGCAGGCTGGTAGACAGCTCATCTCTGTGCGCCCACAGGCCCTGCTCCCGCAGCAAAGCTTCGGTCTCCTCCCGCATCCGAAGTTCCTCTTTATGGCTAATACGGAACGTGGAGGAGAAAACATTGTGCTTAGCCCGCATGTGCTTGGCGATAATGACGTTTTCAAAAACCGTCATGCTCTTCCACAGGCGGATGTTCTGGAAGGTACGGGCGATGCCCATCTGGGTAATGCGGTCGGGGGAAGGGGCCAGCACATGGCTGGAAAAGACGTAAGGATCCCGCTCCTTTTCTGCAGCTCTCCATTCCTTCTCCGCCTCTTCGCGTTCCTCTTCTGTCTCATACTCCGCCTCTTCGCGTTCCTCCTCTGGCTCATAGCGATACTCCCCCGTATATAAGGTGGGATTCTCACCCTTATAGAGCTTTTTCATTTTGCCCTGGGGATGGTTGCGGACATAGGTCTTATCCTGAAAAGCGACCCGTCCGTTGCTGGGCTGATACACACCGGTAATCACGTTGAAGGCAGTGGTTTTCCCGGCGCCATTGGGGCCGATGAGGGCCACGATTTCGCCCTTGTTTACCTCCAAGGAAAGGTTGTTCACGGCCACAACGCCGCCGAACTGCATGGTAACGTTTTCTAGCTGTAATACGTGCTCAAGTTCACTCATGAGAGCCATCCTCCTTTCCTTCCGTGCTGGCGGCCAGCTTTGCGGCCTTACCCTCTTTGCGCTTGCGGGCTTTTCGGATCATTCCCGCAAAGGAAAGCTCCTTATCGCCCATAATGCCTCTGGAGAAGAAGAGGACAATGATCATAATGATGACCGAGAAGACCACCTTGCGGAAGCCATCCCGGAAGAAGGGGACGGAGATGCCCATGAAGGATCCACTGTCCAGGAACCGCAGCCACCACTCGGAGCAGGCGATGTACAGGAAGGAGCCGATACAGCTGCCGGTGATGGAGCCGATGCCGCCAATGACCACAATGAGGAGGATCTCATAGGTCATGCTGGAGCGGAAGGGAGCTGCCTGCACGGTGGTCTGGAACATGGCCAGCAGAGCGCCGCCCACACCGGCAAAGAAGCTGGAGATGACGAAGGAAAGCATCTTATGCCGGAAGAGATTGATGCCCATTGCCTCAGCGGCCACCTCGTCGTCACGGATGGACTTAAAGGCCCGGCCGTAAGAGGAGTTCACCAGCAGAACGATAATCAGGATACTCAGAGTGGCAATGAAGAAGGGGAAAATCGTATCCAACTGGAAGATGGTTCCCCCCACCTGGATTTTAATGTCATGGAAGTTGGTGTACTTCCGCAGCAGGTTGGAGCCATTGGTGATCTTGCCCAAACCGTTCCACTGGAAGATGGCGCGGATGATCTCAGCAAAGCCCAGGGTGGCAATGGCCAGATAGTCGCTCTTCAAACGGAGAACGGGGATCCCGATCAGGGCGGCAAAGATAGCGGCCACCAGACCGGCAATGATGATACAAATGATGGCGCCCAGGAAGTTGCCGGCGTTCTCCCCTAGAACATTGCCCAAAGCCTCGGGAATGGAGAACTGAATGGCGCCGCCGTCAAAGTACTGATAGACGGAGTTGTGCTGGTCGACGGGGATGGAGAAAATGGCAAAGGCGTAAGCACCGATCAGCATGAAGCCCGCCTGGCCCAGAGAGAACAGGCCGGTAAACCCGTTCAGCAAGTTCATAGACACGCAGACCAAGGCATAAATGGCGCCCTTTTTCAGCACGGGGATCAGCATGGTGGTGGTGGAGTTAGAGGGCAGCGCGTTGTCCAGCATAAACAGGAAGACATACAGAACCACCAGCAGCACGACGGTAATGAGGCTCCCGATCTTTTTCTCGGAGGCCATGGCAGGTTTTAATTTCTTTCCCATAGCATTCACCTCACACCTTGTCCGTGGACTTCTCACCGAAGATGCCGGTGGGCTTGACCAGGAGGATCACAATCAGCAAAACGAAGGTAAAGGCATCGGAGAATTCCGTCAGGCCAAGGCCTTTGATGATGTTCTCGCAGATACCGATAACGAAAGCACCCACCACAGCGCCAGGCACGGAACCGATGCCGCCGAAGACCGCTGCCACGAAGGCCTTCAGGCCAGGCATGGAACCGGAGGTGGGGATCACGGAGTTGTAGTTGCTGAAGTACAGGATCGAACCAACAGCGGCCAGGGCACAGCCGATTACAAAGGTCATGCTGATGACGTTGTTAATTTTGATACCCATAAGCTCACTGGTCTCAAAGTCCTTGGACACGGCGCGCATTGCCATACCCACTTTAGTGCGCTTAATGAGCAGCACCAGCAGGACCACCAGCACCAGGGTCAGGATGGGGGTGACCACCGTCACCATCTTGGTAGTGGCCGGGCCGATGTGGACCAGCTTGGTCAGGAAGCTGATGTTGGGATAGACCTGAGGCAGGCCGCCGGTAAAATACAGGGCGCAGTTCTGCAGCAGGTAGGACACACCGATGGCGGAGATCATAACCGACATACGGGGTGCCGAGCGCAAAGGCTTATATGCCACCTTTTCAATGATGACGCCGAGGGCCACCGTCACCACGACCACCAGAATGATGGAAACGTAGATCGGCAGGGAGGCCGTGGCATAGACCATGACCAGGCCGGCCACCATGAACACGTCGCCGTGGGCGAAGTTAATCAGGCGCAGGATACCGTAGACCATGGTGTAGCCAATGGCAATCAGCGCGTACTGCCCGCCGACAGAAATACCGGAGAGCAAGTGCGGCAGATTGGCAGATAAAAATTCAGACATCGCAGTCTCTTCTCCTTTTCTCTTGTTTTGGGGAGCGCATCGATCCGTTTCACGGAAACGGAAGGGTTCTGTGGAACGCACGGATACGTTCCCTGGGAAAACCTCGAAGGAAGTAGCTTCCTGTCGAGACAAAAGGTACAGTCGTGGCGGGAGCACAGACGTGCCCCCGCCACAAGCTGGTTAACATCATTGCATGGGGCTGTGAGTCAAATGCAGGGCAGTCATCACTTGATGCTCTGGACGGTCACAAAGTCCCAAACGTTGTCATTGACGTTGGCGGTCTTGATGAACGCGGTGTCGCGGATAGCGTCGCCCGTCTCATCGAAAGCGATGTCGCCAGAGATACCGGAATAGGTCACGCCGGGCAGAGCTTCCTTAATGGCCTGAGCATCAATGGAGCCGGCAGCCTTGATCGCTTCCAGTGCAGTGTAGTAAGCGTCATAACCCATGACGGAAACAGCTGCGATGATATCGTTGCCGCCGTTGTTGGACAGGTTGTTGGCATCGCCGTTGATCCAATCCTTGAAGCCCTTCTCGAAGTCGGCATTGCCGCCCTCAGCATAGAAGGTGGAGACATAGATCTCAACGTCCTTGCCCTGAGCTGCGCCCAGAATCACGTTGGAGTCCCAAGTGTCGGAAGCCAGCAGAGGCACGCTGACGCCCTGTGCCACGGACTGATCCACGATGAGCTGTGCATAGCTGATGGAAGTGGGGGCGAAGATCACGTCGGCGCCGAAGTTCTTAGCGCTGGTCAGGTAGGAGCTAAAGTCGGAGTTGTTCTCGGGGAAGGAAGCGGTTTCACACTCCATGCCCAGCTCGTCAGCGGCCTGCTTGAAGTAGTTAACCAGGCCCTGGTCATAGTCGTTGCCCAGCTGGCCCAGGCAGTAAACCTTCTCAGCCTTCAGAGTTTCCTTGGCAAAGTTAGCCAGAACGGTGCCCTGGAAGGGATCCAGGAAGCAGATGCGGAAGTAGTGGTCGTTGCCCTCGGTGATCTGGGGGTTGGTGCAGGTGACGCCGATGGCGGGCACGCCGGCCTGTGCGAAAGTGTCGGAAGCGGCGATGGCCACGCTGGAACCATAGGTACCCAGGACCACAGAAGCGCCCTTGGAGATCAGGCTGTTGGCTGCAGAGACAGCCTTATCGGTGGAGGACTCGTTATCCACGATCTCCAGCTTAACATTGTAGGTCTTGCCGCCGACCTCCACAGTGGGAGTTTCTGCGTTGGCATACTGGATGCCCAGGGCTTCCTGCTTGCCGCCAGCGCCGTTGTCGCCGGAGAGGGGCTCGAAGACGCCGATGACCACGGTATCGCCGGATGCGGTGCTGCTGTCATCGCCGCCGTCTTCTGCGGGCTCTGCGGGGGTGCCGCAGGCGCACAGAGCAAGGGCCATGCAGCCGGCCAGCAGAAGTGCAAGAATCTTCTTCATTTTGTTACCTCCTTAAATTTGCTGGAGTGTCCACGCACAGTGGACGTATGTACATTCCAGCATTGTTAATATAGTGTACTATAAATTGCGATGATTTGCAATGTTTTTTTCGCTTTTAGGAGATATCTTGTGTTTTCTTCTGGAATTTTCCCCCTTAGAAGGCCAATGTTATGGTGCTGCTGCCGCCCCGGGTCTTGGAAACGATGATCTGTTTATCGATTCGCGCCTTTAAGCTGGAGACATGGGAGATAATCCCCACCAGTTTATTGCCCTCGGTAAGGCCGTTTAGGGTGCGGATGGCCTGCTCCAGGGCCTCATCATCCAGGGAGCCAAAGCCCTCATCCACAAATAGCGCGTCCAGCTGGAGCCCGCCTGCCGCAGCCTGCATTTCATCGGCCAGGCCAAGGGCCAGAGCTAAGGAGGCCTGAAAGGACTCTCCGCCGGAGAGGGTTTTCACGCTGCGCTGTCCCCCTTCGTAATGGTCCAGAACATTGAGCTCCAACCCGCTGCGGCTGCGCTGGTCTTCCGCTCCTTGGCGGCGGAGAAGCTCATAGCGGCCCGCCGTCATAGACATCAGGCGCACATTGGCCCGGGCCAGAATGCGGTCAAACCAGGTCATCTGGATATAGGTCTCCAGCATGACCTTTTCTTTTCCTGGCACGGTGCCGTTGGCTGTGTTGGACAGCGCACGCAGCCAGGTCCATCTTTCCTCCACGGTTTTGCGCTGGGCTTCCTGGCGCTGCAGTTCCGTCCAGGCCCGCTGGTTTCCGCTGTGGCGGGTCAGAAGGGCCTCTTTTTCCTGCCGGAGGGCTTGGCTTCTCTCCTGATATTCCTGGGCCAATGCGGTCAGATCTTCCAGGTTCTCTTCCTGCCCTTCTGTCAGCTGCTCCTCCAGAGCTTTGGCCCGGGCGGCGGCCTCCCCTTGCTTTTGGCGGCAGGTTTCATAGGCGCTGCGGGCAGCTGCCAGGGCCAGATCTCCGGCCTGTTTCTCTTCGCGGCAGCGGGCAATCTTCTCTTCGGCCTCTTGGCGGCTGGCAAACTCTAAGCGGTCCGACTGTTGCTGGGCCTGTTCCTCCAGCCCGGCCAGCCGGCTTTCCAGGGCGGCCCCTTCCCGCTCTGCCTCCAGCATTGCCCTGCGGGATTGGGCAAGTTCCTCCTCCAGGGCCGGTATACGGCGCTGGAGCTCCCCCTTGCGTCGTTGCCGGCAGGCCAGCTGCTCGCTGGCTCCTTGCAGGCGAGTCTCTTCCTCCCGCTGTGCCGCAACGGCGGCAGTGATTTGGGCGGGAAGGTCTTCCATCCCATTCGGGCCGAACAGAGCTTCGGCCTGTTTTTGCACCGCATCCTGGGCAGCAATCCAGCGCGCTCGGGCCGCACCAGCGTCCAGGCTGGCCTTTTGGGCGGCAGCCTCGGCCTGTTCCACGGCTTCCTTTTTCCCGTCCAGCGCCTCTCGGGTGGGGACCTGGGCGGCGCTGGGAGCCGGGGCAGGATGCTGCAGAGCGCCGCAGACAGGACACGGCTCCCCTTCCCGCAAAAAGCTGGCCAGATAACCGGCCTGACCATCCAGGAACGCCCGCTCCAGCCGGGTGTAGTCCAGGCGAAGCCGCTCCGCCTTTTCCGCTGCGGCAGCATATTCCTCCACCGCTTCTTCCTTGGCGCCTTCCAGAGCCTGGTGGTGCCGAAGAAGCTCCTCCAATTTTTTCAGGGCCCCTTCCTGGGCGGCCAGTTCCGCTTGCGCCTTGGTCAAACGGGCCGCTTCCTGGGGCAGATCTTCCAGCTGGGATTGCTCCTGGAGGATCTCGGCTTGTTCTTCGGCCAGCGCTGCGGCGGCTTGGCTTGCCTGCGCCTTTTTCTCGGCTGCCTGGGCCGCCTGAGCCGCAACGTCCTTGCGCGCCTGGTCCAAGGCCTCCCGCTCTTCATAGGCAGCCAGCTGCTGGGTGCGGGTGGCGATCTCTATGGCCAGTTGGCGGAGGGGTTCCTCCTGTTTACGGGCTTCTTCCCAGGCTGCTTCCAAGGGGGTCACCTGGGCCGTTAGCTGGGCAAGCTGCCTTTGGGCGGTCTCCAGCTCTCGGCGAATGCTCGCTGCGGCCTCTCCTTTGCCGATCCGGCGGTCCAGACGCTCGCTTTCCCGCTGCAAGACCCGCTCCTGTTCCCGCAAATTGGCCAAGGAAGCCTCTTCGTCCGCCAAGATTTCCTGCAGCAAGGGCAAAACGGCCTGCCCGCCCATCTCTGCTGCTTCCTCCCAGGCAGTCTGGTGCGCCGGGTCAGACTGCACGGCGCTGATCTGCTGGTCAATGCGCTGGGAGAGAGCCTCATATTCCTGTTTCCCCTGGGCGGCTTCTGCCCGCAGGGCCTCTTGGAGCTTTTGATAGGGACCTGTGCGGAAGATCTCCCGGAAAATTTTGCTGCGCTCCTCTGTTTTGGCCAGCAAAAGCTGAAGAAACTCTCCCTGGGCAATCATGGCCACCCGGCTAAATTGGGTCCGATCCAGGCCCACCAGCTCCCGCACCGCCTTGGTCACCTCTCGGTTTCCTGTTACCGGAGGACGCCCGTCGGGAAAAAGGAGATGGGCGTCGGCCTTTTCCGTAACCAGTTTATCCCCGCGCTTGGCGGGCCGCCGATATTCCGGGTTCCGGCGGACCGTGTAGAGGTCCTCTCCGCACTGAAAGGTGAGCTCTACAAAGGTCGGCACACTGCCCGGGGCATAGCTGCTGCGGAGCATTGCAGGCTCCCGGTTGGCGCCGCTGGCTTCCCCATAAAGGGCAAAGGTGATCCCGTCAAAGAGGGTTGTCTTTCCGGCCCCGGTGTCCCCTGTAATGAGATACAGCCCCTGGGTTCCCAGCTGGGAAAATGTCACGGTGGTCTCTTGGGCATAGGGGCCAAAGGCGGAGAGCGTCAGTGT
Organism: Evtepia sp.; assembly: GCA_048184675.1. Taxonomy (GTDB): domain Bacteria; phylum Bacillota; class Clostridia; order Oscillospirales; family Oscillospiraceae; genus Evtepia. The sequence goes on from DBEYYM010000106.1 coordinate 7,323, forward strand.
AATGGGTCTCATGGTTCCCCCTCCCAAATCTTCGTGATGAGCTCCCCCAGAAAGGCTTCCTGAGCCGGGCTCATGGGTTGGTTATTTTGCAGGTGGTAAAAGTCTTGAAACAGTTCCAGGGGGGATTTCTCCTCCGGTTGCTCTGCCCCTAAAATTTCCCTGGAAAACTGGGTTCGAAGGTTATCGTAGGTGAGTTTCATCAGGTTGGGATAAATGGCCCGGAGTTTTCCAAAGGCCTCTGGAATATCCTCTGGATCGGTGAGGATGATATGGAGGTAGTCCTCTGTGTTGCTTCCCTGGTAAAAGGCCCGGGCGGTGAGTGTCTCATAGGTCCCCCGGATCTCTCGCATGTCTCGCAGCGGATGGAGCGGGCGGGTTTCCACCGTCACCTGTCCCTTTTCCCCCAGGGTGACCAAGGTGGCAGACTTGACATGCTGACACTCGGAAAAAGAGTATTTCAGCGGTGTGCCGCAGTAGCGCAGGGTGTCTCTGCCCACCTGCTGAGGGCCATGGAGATGGCCCAAGGCCACATAGTCAAAGGGGGCAAAGACCTCCGCACAGATCTGATCCAAGCCCCCAACCGAAAGCTCCTCTGACTCACAAGTGGTCCCCCCGGTGACAAACTGGTGGGCCACCAATAGGTTGCGCTGGGTTTCATCGATCTGCCACTGGGAAATTGCATAGGCCACAGCCTCTTCATAGGTGGCTACCGCAGCCTCAGGGTGATGGTGGCGCAGCAAGGCAGGCTTCAAATAGGGCAGCAGATAGATGGCCACCTGGCCGTGCTCGTCGGTTAAAATCTGTGGCGCTCTCTTCCCCTCATAGGCTGCTGCCAGGTGGATTCCCTGCCCTTCCATGAGCCGGGTTCCAAACCGCAGCCGCTCAGGTGAGTCGTGGTTGCCGCTGATGGCAAAAACCGGGATCTCTGCCTGGGCCAGCCCGGTCAAAAATTCATCCAGCACTCCCACCGCCTCAGCCGGCGGCACAGGCTTATCGTAGAGATCCCCTGCAATCAGCACGCCGTCTACCTGTTCTGCTCGGGCCAGCTGGGTGATTTGCTGCAAAATATACCGCTGGTCCTCCAGCATGGAGAAGGCATTGACCCGCTTTCCAATGTGCAGGTCAGACAGATGGAGCAGTTTCATAAGCTTGGATCCTTTCCTGTTTTCTTCCGTCTCATTGTACGAAATTTCCCGCCAATCTGCAAGGCGCTCTCCCCTTTCCGGCAGGAAAAAACGGTATGGCAGCAAGTGCCATACCGTTTTTGAAAAAGACAATACCTGGCTTATTTGGCGGCGATGACCTCGATCTCGACCAAGGCGTCCTTAGGAAGCTGGGCCACAGCAAAGCAGGAGCGAGCCGGCTTGTGATCCTTGAAATACTGGGCATAGATTTCGTTAAACAGGGAGAAATCCTCCATGCTCTTCAGGTAGCAGGTGGTCTTAACCACATTGTTCAGGGTGAGCCCGGCGGCTTTCAGGACCGAGGTGACATTTTCCAATGCCTGAACGGTCTGGGCAGCCATGCTGTGGGCCAGCGCGCCGGTGTCGGGAATCAGGCCCAGCTGGCCGGAGGTGAAGACAAATCCGCCGGTTTCGACGGCCTGAGAATAAGGGCCGATGGCTTCAGGTGCTTTGTCGGTGTGCAGGATTTCCATGGTGTACGCTTCCTTTCTTTGGGGTCTCACAATATTTTTCGCTGTGCTCTGGCGTCAGCGGTCTGCTCGGAACGGTCTTTGCGCAGGGGATGGCCGCCCGGATAGCCGCCCAGAGACAGCTCATTTCAAAGGGATACTGGAAAAGGCACCCTAGGAAAAACCGCTTGGGGTTCCCTGGGCCTTTTTTCAAATTTTACCCCACCTTTTCCAGCAGTGCAAGTGTCATTCCGCCTCCCCGGAAAACCTTGGAGAGGGAGACAAATCCTATCTCATTTTCCTCCCTGGCTTTTTTCCATTCTGACGAGAAAATTTCGTCCAATTCCGCCGGCCTTTCCCTTGTCTGACCAGATGGCCTGTGCTACAAT